>NZ_DATKTK010000056.1:0-392837 GCF_035531155.1 Sulfuricella sp.
CTTGCCGTATCCGCGACGGGTGCATCCATACCCGTCACCGCGTTTCGCGTCATGACCCGAGGCAGGAGCCGTATGCGGCAATTCCGCAAGTACGGATCTGTGCGGGGGGTGTTGGGTAACCGGCATTCCTACCGCGACCCCTGCCGCGCCGGCCCTGCGGGCTACCTTCGGTTTGACGGTCAAATTGGGCGGCTGCGCAACTCGCCCTAGCGGGGTGCACACCCCGCACCCCACCGCGGAACTCAGACAGTGCTCGCCTTCACCCCAATTTGTCCGCCAAACCGAAGCGGCGCAGAAGGGGGTTTGGGTTTTGTGGGCGTAGCCCGTGCTTTAGAAACCCTCCCCGAGGGGAGGGCTGGGTGGGGTGGGGCGGGGTTGGGTTGGATTTTCAGTCCCCTTGATTCGCCGCCGAGCAGCACAGCCGCCCGGCTCGGCGAGCAGCGCAGGGAACCCCGAAGGGGCGGTGGATGGGAGTCGCCTTCTTTGGTACACCCTTTCTTGGCGAAGCAAGAAAGGTGTACAGCCAGCCGCCGGGCTGCCCCCGGCACCTAAATCAACCGCGCAGAGCGCGTCAACCTTAACTCATTACCAGAGCTTGAAAACCTCATTGAGGTATTCAGAAAAAAAATAGTAAGCCGTCAGTCCAGTCATCACCAGAACAAGCAAGATCAATGCTGTGATGACGGACCATTTGGTGATGGGACTGGGTTCAGAGGTTGTTTTCGTTTCCGGCTTTTCTTCTTTCTTCGGATGCCAGCCAAACATTTCAGGCAGGTGGATGTCCATGATGTTGCCCTCCAGAAACAATTGCGGAAAAATCATGGCTTGGCGCATGCCAAGCCTAACTATTTGACTCGGCCATTCGCTTCTTGTTCCGTATTTTTTAGTTGCTAGGCTTGCCGCGATGCTTCCTGCCATTCGGCCAGCTTCCTGCGCATCCGCTTGTAATGCGAGCCGCGCCAGTAAATCCGGCCGCAGTTCGGGCAGGCCAGCAGCTCATCCTGCGGCTGGCGAACATCATCCGGCGCCTGCTGGGCGTGTTCTGGGGTGGCGGGCTGGAGCGGGGTGTTGTCCATCAGGCAGCGGGTGAAGGCGTGGCTCAGCCAGTCGATGTCGAATTGTCCGCTCAGGACTGCCGCCTGGAGGTCGAGCGAGCCGAAGGGGAGCTGGATGACGCGGCCTTTGGCGGCTTTGTGTTCGGTGATTTTGCGGTCGGCGGTGAGCAGCCAGCGGCCTTCGTCGATTGCTTCGCGCAGGATTTCCGCGTCGGTTGCGGACTCGACGGCCAGGGTGGTGTCCAGGCCGGCGGCGCGCAGGTAGCGGGCCAGGTGCGCCAGCATCACGTCACACAGGAAGCGGGGAGCAGATTCCATAAGACTATCTATAATAATAAAGCAAAAGGGGGTTGTTCACTTTAACTTGCATAGATAGAAGGAGAAGCACGATGTCCAAAAGATTATGGTTGTTGCCGCTGGCTGCGGGGATGATAGCTATGTCACCGCTGGTTGTCGGCCAGGATCAAACCCGCCAGCAGGACCAGGTTCGAACTCAGGACCAGGAGCAGGTATATGGCTCGCAGTTGATGACGCAGGAAGAACGCACGGCTTACCGCGCCAAAATGCGCGCGGCAAAAACCCAGGAAGAGCGTGAAAGAATCCGCGCCGAACACCACGAGCAGATGAAGGTGCGTGCCAAGGAGCGAGGCGTTACCCTGCCGGATGAGCCTCCAGCGAGGGGCGGAGGTATGGGTCCTGGTGGCGGCATGGGCCCAGGGGGTGGTGGCATTGGTCCCGGCCCCAGAGGGCGCTATTGATTTGTTGAGGTGATGCCTTCTGACTTTCCTTCCCCCGGCGAGGGGGAGGGGGTGGAATGTCGTTCCCAATGCGATGAGTAAATATACGGATTCCTGGGCGCGGTCGCCATGCGTCCACACCCTGAAAAGGGGTGAGTCTATTGGCGCCCGGTGCTGCCGAAGCCGCCGGAACTGCGTTCGCTCTCTTCAAAAGTTTCAACGACATTGAATTCGGCGTGGATCACCGGGACGATGACCATCTGCGCGATGCGCTCCATCGGGTTGAGGATGAAGGGTGTATGGCCGCGGTTCCAGCAGGAAACGAAGAGCTGTCCCTGGTAGTCTGAGTCGATCAGGCCGACCAGGTTGCCGAGTACGATGCCGTGCTTGTGGCCCAGGCCGGAGCGCGGCAGGATCATCGCCGCCATGCCGGGGTCGCAGAGGTGGATGGCGATGCCGGTGGGGATCAGATCGGTCTGCCCGGGATGGATGGTCATGACGTGCTCGATGCAGGCGCGCAGGTCGAGTCCCGCCGATCCCGGCGTGGCGTAGCTGGGCGGGTGCTGCCTGAGGCGCTCGTCGAGAATTTTGACGTCGACTTTCTTCAGATTCTTTTTCATTTCAAGCCTCGTTTTTATTTCCGGAATGATGATATAGCTTGGCGACATGCTTGATCAGCTGTCTCGCCAGCACGATTTTCGGCGCGCGCGGCAGCGGATGGGTGCCTTCGTCGTCGAACAGGATCAGCTCGTTGTCTTCCTGGCCGAGGGCGTCCTGCACCATGTTGGCGGCCAGCAGCGGCAGATTTTTCCGGCGCCGCTTCATCTCGGCGAATTCGTAGAGGTTCTCGCTTTCCGCCGCGAAGCCGACGCAAAACGGCGGGTTTGGCAAGTTCATCACGTTGGCGACGATGTCGGGATTGGGCGCCAGTTCCAGCGTGAGGATGTGGGCGTCCTTCTTGATCTTCTGCTCGCTCGGGTTGAGCACATAATAGTCCGCAACCGCTGCGACGCTGATGAAGATGTCGGTTTCGGCAATTTCCTGGTTGACCGCTTCGAGCATCTGCTGGGCGCTGGTGACGGCAACGGTTTTCGCTGCCGTGGGCGGGCTCAGGCAGGTCGGGCCGGAGACCAGGGTGACTTTTGCGCCGGCTTCGATGGCGGCGCGGGCGACGGCGTACCCCATTTTGCCCGAACTCAGGTTGGTGATGGCCCGCACCGCGTCGATCGCTTCGTAGGTCGGCCCGGCAGTGACCAGAACGCGTTGGCCTTTCAGCAGCTTGGGATGCCAGAACGATTCGATGTCCTCAAGCAGAGTTTCCGGCTCCACCATCCGTCCCATGCCGGTTTCGCCGCAGGCCTGAGGGCCGCTGGCCGGGCCGAGGATGGTGACGTCGTCGCGCTTGAGCTGGGTGATGTTGCGATGGGTGGCAGGGTTGTCCCACATTTCGCGGTTCATCGCCGGGGCGACCAGGAGCGGGCAGGCGCGCGCCAGGCAGACGGCGGAGAGCAGGTCATCCGCGGCGCCGTGCGCGAGCTTGGCGATGAAATCGGCGCTGGCCGGGGCGATCAGCACCGCGTCGGCGCCGCGCGTGACGTCGATGTGCGCCATGCCGCCGGCCGACTGGCCGTCCCATAAGTCGGTCAGCACCGGCTTGCCGGAGAGTGCCTGGAAGGTGGCCGGGGCGACGAAGTGGCGGGCCGCTTCGGTCATGATCACCTGCACCTCGATGCCGTTTTTCACCAGCAGGCGGGTAAGCTCTGCGGCCTTGTAGGCGGCCACGCCGCCGGTGACGCCGAGAACCAGGCGTTTTTTCGCTGAATCGGTCATAATCCCTTCATTCTACTTGAAACAAAAAGAATTTTCATGGCGATAACGGATTGGCCGGAAGGCGAACGACCCCGGGAGAAGCTCCTGCAGAAAGGCGCGTCCAGCCTGTCGGACGCCGAGTTGCTGGCGATCTTCCTGCGCACCGGGCTGCCGGGGAAAAGCGCGGTTGACCTGGCGCGGGAACTGCACGGGCGCTTCGGTGGCCTGAACGCGTTGTTCGCGGCCGGCGAAAAGGAGTTTTGCCAGACGCCGGGCATGGGTGCGGCGAAATATGCCCAGCTGCAGGCGGTGCTGGAGATGGCGCGGCGCGCGTTGCAGGAGGACATCGCACAGCGCGATGCCCTGTCCTCGCCGCAGGCTGTGCGCGACTATTTGAGGCTCCGGTTGCAGGGCTTGCCCCACGAAGTCTTTATGGCCCTGTTCCTGGATGCGCAAAATCGCGTCATAGTCAGCGAGGAACTGTTTCGCGGTACGCTGACCCAGACCAGCGTCTACCCACGCGAAGTCGTCAAACGTGCCCTGCACCATAATGCGGCAGCGGTGATCCTGGCCCATAACCATCCTTCCGGCGTGGCCGAACCCAGCAATGCCGACCAGGTGCTGACCCAGGCGCTGAAAAATGCCCTGGTTCTGGTGGACGTCCGGGTGCTGGATCATTTCATCGTTGCCGGAAGCAGCTTGGTGTCGTTCGCGGAGCGGGGGTTGGTGTAACCCCGTTTAAAAATAATCCAGGAAAAAAATATGGTGAGCCGGTTTTGCGGTCAGCCCGTCTGGCACTTTCCAAGACCGCCGGACACAGAACCGCACGTCCGGTGGCGGCCGGCTTACCAGAACTTCCAGAAGCTTTTCCTGGTGGAACCGCGCGCCACCCCTTTGGAAAGGAAATAAGGCACGTAGGCTTTGTCGGTCTCCAGAATGTGATGCGACAACCAGCCGCGCAGAAAATGGAGCAACTCGAAGCTGACGTTGACCTTGCCGCTTTTGAGCTTCTGCTGGAGCTCCACGACCTGCGTGATCAGCTTGTCATGTTCCTCATGGTGATCCTCATATTCCGGATAGCCCAGAATGCGCATCAGACTCTCTTCGACCGTGAAATGCACCCGGGTATATTCGACCAGTTTGTCGAGAATCTCCATGCACGCCGCGGAGCCGTGCTTTTCATGGATCGCGGTATGGAGCTGATTCAACAACCCCACCAGCGCCTTGTGCTGATTGTCGATTTCCTCGATACCCACACACAGTGTGTCACTCCATTCCATTAGTTCATTCATTATTGTATATACCTATAAGACGATAAAAGGATATTAATATCATGTTTTATGGCAAGAATAAATACAGGAACATTGATCGCGGTCAACCTTAGAGTATTTTCCTGAGTTGAACGCCACATCCCGCAGAAATGGCAGGGACTGCGATCAGTTCAATCCTTCGCAAAACTGCCCTATCAATCAAACGGGGTTCGCAGGGAAGGGCGATTTGTCGCCCAACTCGCAAAATTCTGCGCGATCATCGTGCGAATTTATGAAACATCCGGGCTGGTCAGTGTAATTTTCTCTTGAGTTGTCGGGCGAAAATATGGTATAAATCGCGTTTTTCGTAATTCACTATTCTATTTCTGGAGCAATACCATGGCCCGCGTATGCATGATCACCGGCAAGAAGCCGATGTCGGGGAATAACGTCTCCCACGCCAACAACAGGACTAAACGTCGTTTCCTGCCGAACCTGCAAAATCGCAAGTTCTGGGTGGAAAGCGAAAACCGCTGGGTGAGCATGCGCCTTTCCTGCGCTGCTTTGCGCACCATTGACAAGAACGGCATCGACGCCGTGCTGGCGAAGCTACGCGCTCGCGGCGAAAGCATTTAAGGGGCTGAAAAATGGCAAAAGGCGGACGCGAGAAAATCAAACTGGAATCCACTGCTGGAACCGGTCACTTTTATACTACCGACAAGAACAAACGCACCATGCCGGAAAAGATGCTGATCAAGAAATTTGATCCGGTGGCACGCAAGCACGTGGACTACAAGGAAACCAAACTGAAGTAAGCTAAGCTAAGCGCTTTCTTCAGGTATTGCCCAACAAAAAACCCGCTTCGGCGGGTTTTTTGTTGTCTGTTACTCCGGTACGCAATCGTTGGAATTAGCCGGGCTGGTTGCCGATGATGCGGATATCTCTTTGCGGGTAGGGGATTTCGATACCTGCAGCCTGGAACTGGCGCCAGATTTCCAGGTTTATATCCGAGCGCAGGTTGAGCTGGCCTTCTTCCGGGTCATTGATCCAGATGCTCATTTCCAGGTCGATGCCGTTTTCGCCGAATGCCTTCAAGAAGGTTTTGGGTTCGGGGTCCTTGAGCACGCGCGGGTGGTTTTCCGCTGCCTGCCGCATGATGGTCATGGCCTTGTCCAGATCGCTTTGGTAGCTGATCTGCACCGGGATGCCGATGCGCATTTCTCGGTTGGAGTAGGAGTGATTGAGGACGGTGGAGGTGATCAGGGTGTCGTTGGGGATGATCGCCTCGGTACCGTCACCGCTGCGCAATACCAGGTAGCGGGCGGTGAGCTGCGAAACCGTGCCGAAGCGGTTGTCGACGGTCAATACATCGCCGGGATGGATGGAACGGTCGATCAGGATGATGAAGCCGCTGATGTAATTGCTGGCGATTTTTTGCAGGCCTAAGCCGATGCCTACACCCAGGGCGCCGCCGAATACCGAAAGCACGGTGATGTCGATGCCGGCCAGGGGCAGTGCGACCAGGATGCCGAGCACGACCAGCATGGCGCGGAACAGCTTGGACAGCACTACGCGCAGATTCATGTCCAGATGTTCTGTGGCCATGACCCGGTTTTCGAGCACCCGTCCCAGCCACATCGCCGCCAGCACGGTGACAAGGACGGACAGAATGCCGCTCAGGATGGTGAGCAATGAAATTTTCTGCCTGCCGATGTGGAAGTTGAGCTCGTCCATGGCATCCAGGATTTCGGGGAGAAATCCGGTGAGGTGCAGGGCGAGGCCGATCCAGATTGTCGTGGCAATGAAGCGTTCGGAACTGTGTAGCCAACCGCTCGGGGCGAAAATCTTGCGCAGGGCATAGACGGCAAGGCGGACCAGTGCCAAGGCCAGGAGCAGGGAAGTGGCGATATTCAGCAGATTGATGGAGTGCCAGTTCTTGAGCACGGTTTTCCCGATCACCACCAGCAGCAGTGCGACCAGCGGAAAAGCTACCCGGGAAACCCCGCCCAGGCCCACTTTGATTGCGCCTTCCGATTTGGGCAGGCGGCTCCTTAACAGGCGGCTGAAACCCCAAGCCAGCACCAGGCTGAATCCCAGTACCGCCAGCTGCCACAGTATCTTGGTTTGTTCCAGATCGGAAAGAAGCTCTGTCAGCAGGTTGTGAGTACTCTGAGGCATGGGGTGGTTTGAACAAGAGTGAGAGGACTAAATTCTAGCATGGCCGGACAGCCGCCCGGAGTGTTCCGGCTTATAGCCACTTTCTCTTGCGGAAATAAACCTGCATGGAAATGCCGACGGTCGCCATTAGCAGCAGCACCGCCGGGTAGCCCCAGGTCCATTCGAGCTCCGGCATGTGTTTGAAGTTCATGCCGTAGACGCCGGCGAGGAAGGTGAGCGGCATGAAGATGGTGGCGATCACGGTGAGGACGCGCATTACCGAATTCATGCGGTTGCTGACGCTGGACAGGTAGATGTCGAGCAGGCCGGCGGCGAGGTCGCGGAAGGTTTCCAGCGTGTCGATGATGTGGATGGTGTGGTCGTAGATATCGCGCAGGTAAATCCGCGAAGTTTGCTCGAAGAAGGCGGACTCGCCGCGTTCCAGCGCGCTGATCACGCCGCGAAAGGGGAAGATGGCCTTGCGCAGGTAGATCAGTTCGCGACGGAGTTTATGGATTCTTTGCAGGGTTTTAGGTGTGGCATTGGCAATGACTTCCTCCTCGAGCGTATCGATTTCTTCTTCCCGTTTTTCCAGTACCACGAAATAGTGATCCACCACCGCATCGAGCAGTGCGTAGGCGAGATAGTCCGCCCCAGCCTTGCGGATGAACCCTTTGCCGCTTTTGATGCGCTCCACGATGGGGTCGAAGATGTTGCTATTCTGCTCGCGGAAGGACAGCACGAAATTCTTTCCCAGGATCAGGCTCACCTGTTCGGCGGCGATTTCCCCGCGGTCGTTGAGGGACAGCATTTTCAGCACGATGTAGACGTAATCGCCGAAATCCTCCATTTTCGGGCGTTGGTCGGTGTTCATGATGTCTTCCAGCACTAGCGGGTGCAGCCCGAAACATTCGCCGATCCGCTGAAACAGGTCGATCTGGTGGATGCCGTCGACGTTGACCCAGGTGATACCTGAGGCTGCCCTGGCGGCGCAGTACTCCTCGGTAGCCTCCGTTTCCTTGTCGAAAAAGCTGGATTCGTCGTAATTGATCAGCCTGATGCGTATCTTTTCGCTCCGTTTTTTCCCGATATGAACCAGCGTGCCGGGTGGCAGGCCGGCTTTTTTCGAGCGCTTGGCGAATTTTGTCATGTTTCCTCCGCAGTGTCGGAAATTCAACCGTTAGCGTAATACATTGGGAATGAGAAGGCCATTTGTAGATTCTGCGCTCCGAATCAATAGAACCGCGCGGTGAGGCTCAGGCGCAACGCGCGCGGTTCGGCCGGATGGGTGTGGATGTCGGCCACGCCTGCTGCCGGTTCACCGGGCAGGCGGGAAGTGTAGTAGTAGTCGATGTCGCTGACCTGGCGGTTGAATAGGTTGTGGATGTCGAGCGCGGCTTGCCACTGCTTGTCTAATTTATAAGCGGCGCGGGCATCGACCAGGGTGGAGGAGTTCGAGCGCACGCTGTTGTCCTCGATCAGCGGGCGCGGGCCAAAATAGCGCAGGCGCAGGCCGCCGTGCCAGCCCCTTTCGGATTCGAGCGCAACACCCACCGACAGGGTTTTTTCGATGGCGCCGGGGATGCGGTCGCCGGCCGGGTCGGCATCGTTGTAGTGCGCTTGCGAGATGGCCAGGTCGGCGTCCAGTGTCAGCCAGGAGCTGGGCTGGTAGTAGTTGGCCCACTCCACCCCGGTGCGGCGGCTCGGGCGGCTCGGCTCGGTGGTGCCGGCATCGCCGGTGAAGAGCAGCTCCGAGGCGGTATCCAGCCGCCACAATGCCACGGCGCTTTGCCACCCTGGCAGGGGTACGGCGCGCACGCCGACTTCCGTGCCTCTGGTGCGCACCAGGGGCGTGACCGGGCTCGCCGGGGCGATAATTTTCGGGTCAAGGGTGAGGGTTGCGCCGCGCGCGTCGTTGCTGTGGAACCCGTAGCCGAAATTGGCGTAATACTCGGTTTTGTTCCACGGCCCGAAAATCAGGCTCAGCTTGGGGCTGAAGATGTGGTCGCCGATATCGCCGGAGTTGGCGGCCAGGTTGCTTGTCACGTGAAAGCGGTAGAAGTCGGCGCGCAGGCCGGTGACGCTGCGCAAGTGCTCGCTCCACTGCACCGTCGCCTGATACCAGGGCGACAGGCTGGTCTCCACGACGCGGTCGGCGCGTACGGTGGAAAGCTGCTGCTGCGCTGCCGTGTGGTAGAGGCCGACGTTGAGGATGTTGTCGTTGCGCGCTTGCAAGCCAATGTTCTGCTCGACTTCGCGCCCATTCCACCTGCCGAACCAGGCATGGCTCAGCGCACCGCCGGAGGTCACGCGCCGGTCGGCCTGTTCGAACTGGTCGCCGTTGACCGGGTCGTCGAGGAAGTGGGTGAAATTGGAGAACAGGTTGAGGCGGTAGCCGATCAGATAGGCGCTGGCCTGGGTGGCTGTATCGCTGCCGGTCTCGCGCCAGTTGCCGGAAAGGCTGTAGCGGCTGGTCTTGCCGCCGTCGGTCGGGTCGATCGCGCCGTAGCGCGAGATCAGGCCGCTATCCAGGGCGCGCTGCGGCACCTGGTCGGTGGCGTTCCAATCGGCCTGGTAGGCCATCGCCGCGAGGTCGAAGCCGTTTTGCGCCGTGCCGCGACTGTAGCGCAGTACGCCGTTGAGCTTGGCGAGGCCTTCCGGGTTGTCCCACGGACCGTCGTTGCGGAATGCTTCCAGCGCCACCAGCAGGCAGCCGTCGGCAAGCTGCGGCGAGGCCGCCGTCAGCAGGCGGCGGTAGCCGAAATTGCCCACGCCGAGCTCGGCAAGGTCGCTTTTCAGCCGGTCCACATAGCCGATATGCACCGCGCCGGCGGCCGAGAAATCGCCTTCCTCGGCGGAGTAGGGGCCTTTCTTGTAGCGCATTCCGGCGACCAGTTCGGGGATCAGGAAATTGAGGTCAGCATAGCCTTGGCCGTGGGCGTGGGTCGGCATGTTCACCGGCATGCCGTCTAGCGTCACGGCCAGATCGGTGCCGTGGTCGAGGTTAAAGCCGCGCAGGAAATACTGGTTCGCCTTGCCGTCACCGCTGTGCTGGGTGACGATGACGCCGGGCACGGCCTCCAGAATTTCGCCGGGGCGCAGCAGCGGGCGGTCTTCCAATTGCCTGGCGGTGACAGTGCCTTGGCTGGCGGTATCCGCCACGCCGACCAGGTTTTCCGCAGCATCCGTGACCACGACCTCCTCCAGGGTCTGGATGCCGCCCGCCGTGGCGAGTGGGCTGGCGATCAACGCCCACGTAAGAAGAAAAAGTTTTTTATCATATCGCATGGCGAAGCGGTCACTTTGGAATAAAGTTATTCAGATTTCGCTATTGGAGGGATGCGGTGTGAGTGCGACAGCCTGTCGGTGTGCCAGGCGCAGGGCAAGATAAAAGCTCAATGCCACGGTGCCGATCACGGCGAGGCCCATCAGCAATTCATGGCCTTCGCTGCGGGTGGCGACAACGGGAAAGAAATATTTGGCGATGCCGAACAGGCCGACCATGATGCTCAGGCCGCCTACCGCCAGGCCCATTACCCGGGAGGCGACGAGAGCGCGCTCGTCGGTGCGGTTGAGCAGGCGCGAAATCCACAGGCCATTGATGCCGTCAGTGGCGATCATGCCGAGCATGAATGCCATGCCGAGTACCGCCGAGAACATCCAGCCCGCCATGCTGGAAGCCGTCAGGGAAAACAATGCAGTTTGGCTGAGGGTGTCGAAGGAAAGTGCGAACAGAGCGCCGACGCAGGCGATCAGAACGGGATGGCTGGCCTGGTTGAGTTTGCCCAGCCAGCGGCCTTTCAGCCCGACCGTTCTGACCACTTGGTCGGGACTGGTCCTGAAAACGGTGGCGAGGTTGACCGCGCCCAGCGCCAGCAGGAACAGGATGGAAATCCATGCCCCCAGATCCTCGACCCAGGCCGGGATCTCCCAGCGTCGGGCGACAACGCCGACCAGCACCGCTACCGCCATCACCACGGCGCCGTGGCCAAGCGAGAACAGCAGGCCCGACCAGCGCGACAGGTGCGGCTTGTTGTTGGCGGCGTTGAAGCGGGTCAGGCCGTCGATGGTGGCGAGGTGGTCGGGGTCGAAGCCGTGCTTCAGCCCCAGCACGAATACCAGTGCCAGCAGCGCGAGCCAATCATTGGGCAAATTTTCCATCCTCTGTTCCTTGAGGTTATGATAACTTGAGAAATTATCATACAAGTTTCGTGCCAAATTTACAGCGCCTTGAATTGTGTGGAATTTCAGAGTCAATTTGGTCGGTGGGGTGGAAATTTTATTTGCATAATGAGAACCATCTGGCAGATGAACTTTCATTGTGAGCCGATAATTCTTTAGGATGTGCTCTGCGCACAAAACCCGAATGGTGCGCGTGGCGCACCCTACGCGGCTTTTCAGTGTAGGGTGGCATTTATATTGCGTGAAGGAACGTTATGGAACGCTTTACCATTTCCCTGGATGAATCGCTGGCGCGGCAGTTCGATGAGCTGATCAAGAATCGCGGCTACCTCAACCGCTCCGAGGCGGTGCGCGACATGCTGCGCGAGCAACTGGAGACGCGGCGCATCCGCAGCGCCGAGGCGCCTTACTGCATCGCCAGCCTGAGCTATGTCTACAACCACCACGAGCGCGACCTGGCGGCGCGGCTGACGAGCCAGCAGCACGCCCAGCATCAGCTCAACCTGTCCACCATGCACGTCCATCTCAACCATGACGACTGCCTGGAAACCGTGATTTTGCGCGGCCCGACCGCAGAGGTGCGAGCCTTTTCAGACAGCATTATCGCCGAGCGCGGCGTACGTCACGGCCAGCTCAACCTGATCCCGGTCAGTCTGGATGTGGAAGAGCACGATCACGGCGTGCATTCCCATCTGCACAGCCATCCCAATACCTGAATCGACGCAACGAAATGTCTACTGCCATCCCACCGGAACCCGCGGATAACCATCACGTGCACCATGAGGCGCTGGTCGCGGCGCAGTTCTGCCCGGTCGACGGCATTGGCGAATCGACCTGGATTGAAGTCATCCGCAAGATGGACGAGGTTTATTCCAACCTGCTGCAGTATCAGGTGGCGTTGGAAGAGAAGAATGTTGAACTGGAGGAAACCCAGCAATTCGTTTTCAGCGTCCTCACTTCGATGTCCGACGTGCTGATTGTGTGCGATCTGTATGGCAACGTGGTGGAGGTCAACCGCGCACTGGTCAACCTGGTCGGGCGCGGCGAGAGCGAGTTGCGCGGCAGTCCGGTGTTCGATCTCTTCGCCGACGAATGTTCGCGCGAGAAGGCGAGAAACGCGCTGGCCTCGCGTAGCCCCGTAATGCAGCTCAAGGAATGCGAGGCGCAGATGCTCGGTGCGGCGGGTGAAACCATTCCGGTGGCCCTGAATTGCGCGCCGCGCTATGACCTGCGCGGGCGCGAGGCCGGCTTCGTCATGGTGGGGCGGCCGGTGGGCGAATTGCGCCGCGCCTACCAGGAACTGAACGACACCCACGAGGCGCTGAAACGCGCGCAGCAGCATCTGGTGCATTCGGAAAAAATGGTGTCGCTGGGTCGCCTGGTAGCGGGCGTGGCGCACGAGCTCAACAATCCGATCAGTTTCGTGCTCGGCAACATCCACGCGCTGCAACGCTACAGCCAGCGTCTCAAGAGCTACCTGGATACGATCCACGGCGGCGCCAGCGAGGCGCAGTGCGAAGACCTGCGCAAGGAACTGCGTATCGACCGCATTCTGTCAGATCTCGAATCCCTGATCGAGGGTACGGTGGAAGGCGCCGAGCGCACCCGCGACATCGTCGAGGGCCTGAAGCGATTTTCCGCCAAGGACAAGGACGAGTCGAGCCAGTTCAACCTGGCCGAGGTGATCGCCAAGGCGGTGCACTGGGTCACCCGCTCATCATCCGCGCAATGCCGGGTGAGCTGCGAGCTGCCGGACGATATCCCGGTATTGGGCAACCCTGGCCAAATCCAGCAGGTGGTGATCAACCTGGTGCAGAATGCTCTCGACGCAACCCGCGGCAGGGAGGTGCCGGCCCTCGATATCGGCGGCAGGATCGCCGACGGCCAGGTTGAGATATCCTTTCGCGACAACGGCCCCGGCATCGAACCGCAACACCTCAACCGGGTGTTCGACCCGTTCTTCACCACCAAGCCGGTGGGTAAGGGCACCGGCCTCGGCCTTTCCATCAGCTACGGCATCATCGACCGCCACGGCGGGCGGCTCTCCGTCGCCAATCATGCCGACGGTGGCGCTGTGTTCTCCCTGCGTCTGCCGCTCGCGTGAAGCAGCGCGGCTGCAAAGTTACCTTCCAATCGCTTCAATAAACTGTAATTCCGGTTTGCTGCCGGGACTCGTGATTTTTCGTTTTCACATGTCAACCCATTGTTTAATAAAAAATTGTTTTTGTGGCACGGTTTTTGTTAGCACTTGAGGTGTGTTGCAAACGATAACGAGGGGTTGAGGCTATGGATGAGAACACCATTGGAAACGATGTAAGCATTATCGCGCTGGAAAACCGGTTGGGCATTTCACGGCGCAGCTTCATGCAGCTGTGCGCGGCGATGGCGGCGACCATGGGCTTGCCAACCGGGGCAGACGCGGCGATTGCCGCCGCGGTGGCGGGCAAGAAGCGTCCCTCGGTGATCTGGCTGCACTTCCAGGAGTGCACCGGCTGCACCGAGTCGCTGTTGCGGGCCGAGCATCCGACGCTGGAGAAGCTGATTCTGGACGTGATCTCGCTCGATTATCACGAGACCCTGTTTGCCGCTGCCGGCCACCAGGCCGAGGCTGCGCGCAGGGCGGCGATGAAGGCCAACAAGGGTAAATACCTGCTGGTGGTGGAAGGTGCGATTCCGACCAAAAACAATGGCATCTATTGCAAGATCGGCGGCCAGACCGCGATGGACATGCTCAAGGAATGCGCCGCCGACGCCGCCGCGGTGGTGGCGATCGGCAGTTGCTCTTCGTGGGGCGGCATGCCCTCCACGCCGCCGAATCCCACCGGCGCTTCGAGCGCGGGTGAGGTGCTGGGCAAGGTGATTCCCAATATTCCCGGCTGCCCGCCCAACCCTTATAACTTCCTTTCCACCGTGGTGCATTTCCTTACTTTCGGCAAGCTGCCCGATGTGGATCACCTGGGCCGTCCCAAGTTCGCCTACTCCCGCCTCATCCATGAAAACTGCGAGCGCCGCGCTCATTTCGACGCCGGCCGCTTCGCCATGGAATTCGGCGACGAAGGGCATCGCAAGGGCTACTGCCTGTACAAGCTGGGCTGCAAGGGCCCTGAAACCTATGCCAACTGTCCGTCGATCCTGTTCGGCGACGTCGGCAACGCCAGCTGGCCGGTCGGTACCGGCCACCCCTGCATCGGCTGCACCGAGAAGGGCATCGGGTTCGCCAAGCCGATCCACGCCTTGGCAGAGCTGAAGACGGTGGTGCCGCCGGTCGGTTTCCCGCGCATCGTCGAGGAGCAGGGCAAGGGTGCCAGCATTGGAGCGATCGCGTTGACCGCTGCGATTGCCGGCGCGGCGGCGGGCGCCGGCGCGATGCTGGCGAAGAACCTCGGCAAGGACGTCAAGGTCGATGAGGGCGAGACCGCCAAGAAGCAAGAGGAAAGGACCGAATCATGAGCATCAACCGGCGCGATTTCCTGAGAGGGGCGCTGGCCGGAGGCACCTTGCTGGCGGCGGGGGCGCCGGCCGAGGCGCGCCCCAATAAGGCCATGCCGCCCGAAGCGGTGGGGCTGCTTTACGACAGCACGCTGTGCATCGGCTGCAAGGCCTGCGTGGCGGCCTGCAAGGAAGTCAACGGCATGCCGCCCGAGTTTTCCACTCCGGAGCAGTATTGGGATACCCCTCTCGATATTTCCGGCAAAACCCTCAACGTCATCAAGATGTACAAGGACGGCACCGGCGAGACCAAGGACAGCGAGAAAAACGGCTATGCCTTCATGAAGGTGTCCTGCCTGCACTGCGCGGACCCGTCATGCGTCTCCGCTTGCCCAGTGTCGGCGATGACCAAGGACCCGGTCACCGGCATCGTCGGCTACGACAAGGGTGCCTGCATCGGCTGCCGCTATTGCGTCGCGGCGTGCCCGTTCGGCGTGCCGCGCTTCCAGTACGACACCCCGTTCCCGCAGATTTCCAAATGCCAGCTTTGCCGCCACCGCATGGCGGAGGGCAAGTATGCCGCCTGCGCGGAGGTGTGTCCGACCGGGGCGACGCTGTTCGGCAAGGTCAAGGATTTGCACGCCGAATCGAAACGGCGCCTGGCATTGAAAGCGGGCGAGGAGGCGGTGTTCCCGCGCGGCAATCTCAATACGGGCGACCAGTCGCCGCACTCCGCCAGGGCGGCCAAGTATATCCCGCAAATCTACGGTGAAAAGGAGGTCGGCGGCACCCAGATGCTCAAGCTCTCTGCCGTGCCGTTCGACAAGCTGGGTCAGCCCACCTTGCCGGAGCGCTCTTACGCCAGCGTGTCCGAAACCATGCAGCACACGCTGTATGGCGGGTTGTTCGCACCGCTGGCGTTTCTCGGCGTGCTGACCTTTGTCGCCAAGCGCAACGTGAAGGATGATGAAAATGAGGCTGGCCATGAAAAAGATTGAACCGCAGAGACGCAGAGACGCTGAGAAATCCAATACGCTTAACCTGTTTCCCTCTGCGCCTCCGCGCCTCTGCGGTGAAATAAATTGCAAGGGAGGTTCCGATGTCTAACGTATCTCATCCCGCTCCCGCGCCGCTCGGCGGTCCGCTGGTGACGCCGACGACGCTGATCCTGGCGGCGCTGGCGGCGATCGCCTTAATCATCCTGGCCATCCGTTTCTTCTTCGGGCTCGGTGCGGTCACCAACATCAACGATGGTTATCCTTTCGGCATCTGGATCGCCTACGACGTGGTGATCGGCTCGGCTTTCGCCTGCGGCGGCTATACCATGGCGCTGCTGGTCTACATCTTCAACAAGGGCGAATACCACCCGATGGTGCGGCCGGCGCTGCTGGCTTCCCTCTTCGGCTACACTCTGGCCGGCGCTTCGGTGATTTTCGACCTCGGCCGCTACTGGAACTTCTGGCATATTTACTGGCCGGGCTATGCCCAGGTCAACTCGGTGATGTTCGAGGTGGCAGTGTGCATCACGGCCTACATCATCGTAATGTGGATCGAGTTCGCGCCGGCCTTCCTCGAGAAATTCGGCCTCAAGGACGTCAAGCGCAAGCTCAGCAAGGTGCTGTTCTTCGTCATTGCGCTCGGCGTTCTGTTGCCATCCATGCACCAGTCTTCGCTGGGTTCGCTGCTGGTGGTGTTCGGCTACCAGGTTCACCCCTTGTGGCAGACCATCCTGCTGCCGTTGCTTTATCTGATGACGGCGGTACTGATCGGCTTTGCTATCGTCATCTTCGAGGCTTGCCTGTCCTCGTCCGGCTTCAAGCGGCCGTTGGAATTGCACCTGCTGGGCAAGCTGTCGCACCTGATGATCTGGGTGCTGGCGGCCTATCTCGCAGTGCGGCTGGCTGATCTGGTGGTGCGCGGCGCGCTCGGCAGCATGTTCGAGGCGAGTATCGAGGCCATCATGTTCTGGATCGAGATGGCGCTGTTTATCGCGCCGCTGGCGATACTGGCCAAGCCCTCCGCGCGCAGGAATCCGGCCAAGCTGTTCGTTGCGGCTTTGTGCCTGATGCTGGCGGGCTTTCTGCTGCGCATCAATTCCTTCCTGGTCGGCTATGAAACCGGGCCGGGTTGGCACTACTTCCCGTCGGTGCCGGAAATCATGGTTTCTATCGGCATGATCGCCCTTGAGGTACTGGGCTACATCGTGCTGGTGCGTTACCTGCCGATCCTGCCAGGAAAAATCGAGCCGACAGCCGTTGCCGCCCAAAAGTAATCAGGAAAATTAGGAGAATTTAAATGGGAAAAAGAATCACGATAGACCCGATCACCCGGATTGAAGGCCATCTGCGTGTCGATTGCGAAGTGAACGGCGGCAAGGTCACCAAGGCGTGGGCATCCGGCCAGATGTGGCGCGGCGTCGAGCAGATCCTGTTGGGTCACGACGCGCGCGATGCCTGGGCGATCACCCAGCGCATCTGCGGCGTGTGCACCACGGTGCATGCCGTGGCCTCGGTGCGCGCGGTAGAAAACGCGCTCAACATGGAAGTGCCACTCAACGCGCAGTACATCCGCAACCTGATCATCACGGCACATGCCATCCACGACCATATCGTGCATTTCTATCACCTCTCGGCGCTCGACTGGGTGGACGTTGTTTCCGCGCTCAAGGGTGATCCGGCCAAGACTGCGCAGCTTGCCGGAGGGTTGTCCAGCTGGAGCGGCAACAGCCGCCAGGAATTCACCAAGGTCAAGGAACGACTGAGCAATTTCGTCGGCACCGGTCAGCTCGGCATCTTCACCAACGGCTACTGGGGCCACCCGGCGATGAAACTGTCGCCGGAAGTGAATTTGCTGGCGGTGACGCACTACCTCCAGGCGTTGGAGATTCAGCGCTACGCCAGCAAGATCGTCAGCATCCTCGGCTCCAAATCGCCGCATATCCAGAACATGGCGGTGGGCGGGGTGTCCAACCCGATCGCGCTGGATTCCCAGTCGGTACTGACCGTCGAACGCCTGCTCGCGGTCAAGGAATGGATCGACAAGCTGAACGACTTCATCAAGAACGTCTACCTGGTGGATGTGGCCGCCATCGGCGCGTTCTACGCCGACTGGACCGCGATTGGCGCCGGCGTCATGGACTACCTGTCGGTACCCGACCTGCCGCTCGACACCAAGGGCACCCAGTTCGCCCTGCCCGGCGGCTACATCAAGGGCGGCGACCTGGCTAGCATCAAGCCGATCAAGACCTTCGGCGACGCCTATTTCCGCGACGGCGTCGAGGAGAGCGTCAAGCACTCCTGGTACAAGGGCGGCAAGGGCGCGTTGCACCCCTACAAGGGCGAAACCGTACCGGATTACACCGACTTCCAGGACAACGGCAAATATTCCTGGGTCAAGTCGCCCACCTTCTACAGCAAGCCCGCCCAGGTCGGCCCGTTGTCGCGGGTGCTGGCGATGGTCGCGCAGAACCACGCGCCGACGCTGAAATACCTGACCGGCGTGCTCGACACCGCCGGCTCGCTCGCCAAGACCAAGATCCCTCTCGCCGCGGTGCATTCCACCATCGGCCGCCATGCCGCCCGCGCGGTTTCCTGCGCGGTGCAGGTGGACGAGCTGGCAAACCAGTGGCAGTTGCTGGTGGACAACATCGGCAAGGGCGACACCAAGACCTTCAACAAGCCGGTGTTTCCCAAGGGCGAGGTTAGCGGCGTCGGCTTCCACGAAGCGCCGCGTGGCGTGCTGTCGCACTGGGTGGTGATCAAGGACGGCAAAATCACCAACTACCAGGCAGTCGTGCCGACCACCTGGAACGCCGCGCCACGCAACGAGGGCGATGTGCCCGGCCCGTATGAAGCGTCGCTGCTGAACACTCCGGTCGCCGATCCGGAGCGTCCGCTCGAAGTGCTGCGCACGGTGCACTCGTTCGACCCCTGCCTGGCTTGCGCCGTGCATGTGCTCGATAATGAGGGAAAGCCGGTGGTGCAGGTCAAGGCGCTTTGACGCATAAAAAACCAATTGAACCGCAGAGGCGCAAAGAACGCAAAGGAAAAACAACGTGTTACCGGTGTTCATCGGATCACCAAACAGGTGAGAGCGCAATTGATCTTACGACTTTGTCTTCCTTTGCGACTTTGCGTCTTTGCGGTTAATGAACTGAGGTCTATAGGATGAAGGATTTTTCATGCGCATAGTGGTTCTCGGTGTCGGCAACATCCTGCTCTCCGATGAAGGTGTCGGGGTGCGGGCAGTGGAGAAATTGCAGCGGGATTTCGTCCTTTCTGCCGAGGTCGAGGTCATCGACGGGGGCACCACGGGCATGGAGATGCTCGAAGATCTGGCTTGCGCCGACCACATCATCATTGTCGACGCGGTTCTCGGCGGCCATGCGCCGGCTTCCATCGTCAGGCTTGCCGGCGAGCAGGTGCCGGTGTTCTTCAGGACCAAGCTGTCGCCGCACCAGATCGGGCTTTCGGACGTGCTGGCGACACTGGAGCTGATCGGCGAACAGCCCGGCGGCGTCACCGTGATCGGCGTCGAGCCGGTATCGCTGGAAACCGCCATGGCGCTGTCGCCGCAAGTGGAAGCGTTGCTGCCCGAAGTGGTATCTCTGGTGGTCGCGGAGTTGCGCCAACTGGGCGTGGCTGTTAAGTGCATTGCGGCACAGGCGGCATAGCAATGTGCATGGCTATTCCCTCCCGCATCATTGCCCTCGCTGGCGAAATGGCCACCGTCGAGTGCTTCGGCGAGCAGCGTGAGGTCAGCCTGATGCTGATGAGCAGCGACGTTGCGCTGGGCGACTATGTGCTGGTGCAGGCCGGCGGCTTCGCCTACGAGCGCGTCGAGCATGCTGCCGCCCAAGAAGCGCTGCATATTTTCAGCGCTGTGATCGGGCCGGCTGCGACTGCATAGAGTTTGACCTCCGTTAACAGCCGGCTGTAAGGCCGGCTTTTTTTCGCATATAGAACCAGAATGAGCGCGGAGTTAAGTTCGACTGAACTAGGTTTATAGCCATACCGGTAACAAGGTTTTCATTTCTTGCTAAACCCTGGAAACATGCTTTCCTTTTTCTGCTGCAAGTGAAATACTGATTACCGATAAAGCGTCTGAGAATATTCGTGGCCTCTGATAAGGCCATGATCTGACGTCTGTTTTATTTCCGGGAAAAATGGCATAGATCTTGATAGCAGTATGAACTCAAGAACCAAATTCGACGGGATGAATGATGACGCTGCAATCGCTGAAAACAGGTGCCGCATGATGAGAAGTTCAGAATCGGTGGAGGCCGTCCATCCCGGCCCCTTGCTCGAAGAAATTTACCGAAAAATCCACCGCGAGCACATGCTCGGACTCCCCATTCTCAATCCTGACCTGGAGGTCGAAGCGGTCGGTTTCGTGCCGTTTCGCGGCCTTTGGGTGGGCATCCTGATCACGCCGTGGTTCATGAACCTGATGCTACTGTCCGGAACGGCCCTTTGCCCGGTGTTGGCCGAAGGGGAGAGCCAGTCCTGGCTATTTCCAGGCGGCGCCCTGAAATTTTATGCCGGCTTCGAAGCGGAGGTCGGGTCCTGTCAGGTGTGCTCGCTGTTTTCGCCGATGCGGGAATTCGCCAATCAGGAGGAAGCCCGCGCCGCCGCACAGGCGGTTCTGAATGGGCTGTTCACCGAGATCGTCAGTGCCGAACCGGAGCCACCAGTGCCAGTTCAAACTCAGCCCGCTGGCCCGTTGGCGGAAATGCGCGTAGCGGTCGCCGCGCCGATGACGAAGCGGGATTTTCTGCGTGGAAGTTTTTTGCCTGGGAGACAACGTGAGCCCCGAGGGTAAGATCACCCTCCGCCTGCACTGGGACGGGCAGCGCATCGTCCGGGTGGGCCTGGAACCGCGCCATCCCCTGCAGGCCGCCGACCTGCTGCGGGGCAAGTCGGCAGTGCAGGCGGCGCGTACGGTGCCGCTGCTGTTCAGCCTGTGTGCCAAGGCTCAGGCCGCGGCCGCGGTGACCGCGCTGGAGGCCGCGCAGGGCGCGGCCCCCGCTGCGACCGCCGCAAAATGGCGCGAGCTGATGGTGCTGGGCGAGGCGATTCAGGAATTGCTGTGGCGC
This sequence comes from Sulfuricella sp., assembly GCF_035531155.1. Classification (NCBI taxonomy): domain Bacteria; kingdom Pseudomonadati; phylum Pseudomonadota; class Betaproteobacteria; order Nitrosomonadales; family Sulfuricellaceae; genus Sulfuricella; species Sulfuricella sp. Next base: position 20,714 of record NZ_DATKTK010000056.1, read on the forward strand.
TTTCTGCTCGATTTGCCGGGGATCATGGGAGAGCCGCGCCAACCCGAACTGCTGACCGAGTTGCGCCGGCGCTTCGCCAGGGTGGTTGCGCCAGTGCTCGGCGGGGAGGAATGGAAGACGCCGGGGGCGGAATTGGCCGAGCCGGACGCAGCGGCATGGGAGGGATTTTCCCGCGACGTCGAGGCGGTGATCAGTGCGGATATTCTGGGCCTGCCTGCAGCGGAATGGGTTGAGGCGACCACAGTGGGCCAGACGGCGCGCTGGCTGCACGCTTCCCATACGCCAACCGCCCGGCTGCTGCTGAAATTGTGGAACGGCAAGGGCTTGTGGGGGGGCAGCGGGATTGCCCTGATGCCGGAAACGAGCCGCGGACGCGTGCTGAACGAACTGCTGCCGGGGCTGGAAAACGATCCGGATTTTGCCTTTCGCCCCCATTGGCTCGGGCGGGTAATGGAAACCGGCTCGCTGGCGCGGATGCGGAACCATCCACTGCTGGCCGGGTTGCTTCAGCGGGACGGGGCAACCGTGCTGGCACGTTTGCTTGCGCGCCTGGTCGAACTGGTGGAATTGACCAAGACGCTGCGTGCTCCTGCCGGCGAGCCGTCGGGATGGGTGCAGGGCGCCGCGTTGCGTCATGGAACCGGCCTGGCCTGGGTGCAAACCGCGCGCGGGCTGCTGGTTCACCGGGTAGAAGTGGACGATAGCGGCAATGTCCGGGATTACCGCATCGTCGCCCCGACCGAATGGAATTTTCATCCTGCCGGGGCCTGCGTCTACGGATTGACGGGCAGGGCAGCCGCCAGCGCGGATGAAGCGCGCCACTGCGCCGAGTTGATGGTGCAGGCGCTGGACCCCTGCGTCGCTTATCAGATCGAGGTTGTCAATGCATGAAATGTCGCTCGCCGAGGGCGTTTTGCAGGTGATCGAAGACAGCGCTAAAAGCAACGGCTTCACACGGGTTAAAACAGTGTGGCTGGAGATCGGGGCATTGGCCGGCGTAGAGGTGGAGGCGATGCGTTTCTGTTTTGACGCGGTCGTCAAAAACACGCTGCTGGACGGTGCCCGGCTGGAAATCGTTGCAACCGAGGGCCAGGGCTGGTGCCTGAACTGTGGTAAAACCGTCGCCATCCAGCTACGCTATGATCCTTGTCCGTTGTGCGGCGGTTACCAGGTTGAGCCGACCGGCGGCATGGAAATGCGGGTAAAGGAACTCGAAGTCGAATAAATAAAGGAGAACAGGCATGTGCACAGTTTGCGGCTGCGGCCAGGGTGAAACCAAAATCGAGGGCGAGGAACACGCTCATACCCACGTTCATGCCCATGAGCACGAGCATGGCGGCGCAGTGCACAGCCACCCGCACGAGCACACGCATCTACAGGGCCATGAGCAGGCCCATGAGCACGAGCATGGCCACGATCATCCGCACCAGAACGGAGCGACGCATGAGCACGGCCACGGCGACCTGCATTTCGGCACCGGAATCGCGGGTGCTCATGCACCGGGGATGAGCCAGGGCCGCATGGTGCAGATCGAGCAGGATATCCTCGCCAAGAACAACCAGTATGCCGCCGCCAATCGCCGCCGTTTCACCGAGTGCGGCATCTTCGCACTCAATCTGGTTTCCAGTCCGGGTTCCGGCAAGACTGCGCTGCTCACCCGCACCATCGAACGGCTTAAAGACAAACACCGCATCGCAGTGATCGAGGGCGACCAGCAGACCAGCCTCGACGCCGACCGCATTCGCGCCACTGGCGTGGCGGCGGTGCAGGTCAACACCGGCAAGGGCTGCCATCTCGACGCCCACATGGTGGGCCACGCGCTGGAAAAACTCGGCTTGCCGGACGGCGGCCTGCTGCTGATCGAAAACGTCGGCAACCTGGTTTGTCCGGCGGCTTTCGACTTGGGCGAGGCGCACAAGGTGGCGATCCTGTCGGTGACCGAAGGCGAGGACAAGCCGCTCAAATACCCCGACATGTTCGCCGCCGCCGAGGTGATGCTGCTCAACAAGGTGGACCTGTTGCCCTACCTGAATTTCAACGTGCCGCTCGCCATTGAATACGCACGCCGGGTTAATCCCTATATCCGCGTTATCCTCACCTCCGCGGTTAGCGACGAGGGCATGGGGGAATGGCAGGAATGGATCGAGGCAGGCATGAAACGGGCTGCCGAGCAGAAAGAGCGCGAAGTGGATACGCTGAAACGCAAGGTTTCCGAGCTGGAGGCGCTGCTTGCCGCAAAGGCCGGCTGAAATCATGCAGGTTCCTGTCGATGGCCAGGCTGCGGCCCGCATACGGGTACGAGGCATTGTGCAGGGGGTGGGATTCCGCCCCTTCGTCTATCGCCTGGCCATCGAACTGGGCTTGAGCGGCTGGGTGCGCAACGACGCCGACGGCGTTGAAATTGAGGCGCAGGGCGGGGAGGCGGCACTTGCTGCGCTGCTGCGAGGACTCAAGAGCGAGGCGCCCGATCTGGCGCGGGTGGATGAAGTGAGCACGATGCTGGCCAAGGTTCGGCCGCACCACGGTTTCGCCATTCTGGAAAGCCGCGCCGGCCATGCGCATACCGGCATCGCGCCCGATGCCGCCATCTGCCCGGTTTGCCTGGCCGAAATCTTCGACCCGGCCAACCGGCGCTACCGCTACCCCTTCACCAACTGCATCCACTGCGGCCCGCGCTACACCATCACCCGCCGCCTGCCCTACGACCGGCCTAACACTAGCATGGCGAAGTTCGCCCTGTGCCCGGACTGCCGGCGCGAATACGATGCCCCGCTCGACCGCCGCTTCCACGCCCAGCCCAATGCCTGCCCGGCATGCGGGCCGCGCCTTGCTCTGGTCGAGGCCGGCGGGCAGGCTATGGCGGCGGATGACCTTATCGCTGCCACGCTGGAACGCCTGCACGCCGGACAAATTCTGGCGATCAAGGGGCTGGGCGGCTTCCACCTGATGTGCGATGCACGCAATAGAGAGGCGGTCGCTCGGCTGCGCCGGCGCAAGCAGCGCGAGGAGAAGCCGTTTGCGGTGATGTTGGCGGGGGTGGCCTCCGTTGCTCAATTTGCTGTGTGCAGCGATGCCGAGCGGCGACTGCTGGAAGCCCGCGAGCGGCCCATCGTCCTGCTGCAAAAGCGGGCGGAATGCGATATGGCCCTGCCCGGCGTGGCGCCCGGTATGGGCGAGCTGGGCGTGTTGCTGCCCTATGCGCCGCTGCATTACCTGCTGTTCCACGAGGCTGCCGGCCGGCCAGACGGTACGGCATGGCTTGAAACGCCGCAGGAATTGGCGCTGGTATGCACCTCGGCCAACCCCGGTGGCGAACCGCTGGTAACCGGCAACGACGAGGCGCTGCAGCGGCTCGCGAGTATCGCCGATGTATTTCTGATGCATGACCGCGATATCCTGGTGCGCTGCGACGACAGCGTGATGCGGGTAAATCAGGAATGGGGAATGGGAAATGGGCAATGCGGAAAACCGATTACGAGCGGCCCATCACTCATTACTCATCACACATCCCCGTCTTTCATCCGCCGCGCCCGCGGCTACACCCCGTGCGCCATCAAGCTGGCAAAAGCGGGGCGTTCCGTGCTGGCCGTGGGCGGCTGGTTCAAGAACACCGTCTGCCTGACGCGCGGCGACGAGGCCTTCCTTTCCCAGCACATCGGCGATCTGGATAACGCTTCCACCTGCCGCAGCCTGGAGGAAACAGCGCAGCACCTGATGAACGTGCTCGAAATCGAGCCGGAAATCGTCGCCCACGACTTCCACCCGGATTTCTTCAGCAGCCGTTTCGCCGCCGATTTCGCGCGCCAGCGCGGCATCCCGGTGCTTGACGTGCAGCACCACCATGCCCATATCGCCGCAGTGATGGCGGAGCATGGGCTGGCAGGCCCGGTGCTGGGGCTGGCGCTGGACGGGGTTGGGCTGGGCCGTGACGGTAAGGCCTGGGGCGGCGAGCTGCTGCGGGTGGACGGGGCGTCGTTCGAGCGCCTCGGTCACCTCGCCGGACTGGCGCTGCCCGGCGGCGACAGCACGGCGCGCGAACCCTGGCGCATGGCGGCGAGCGCCCTGCACGCCTTGGGCCGGGGCGGGGAAATCGAGCGCCGCTTTGCGCATTCCGGCGCTACGGCAGTACGGCAGATGCTGGAGAAGAACCTCAACAGCCCGGCCACTTCCAGTTGCGGCCGCCTGTTCGACGCCGCCGCCGGATTGCTCGGCGTGCGCGAAGTGGCTGCCTTCGAAGGCCAGGCGGCGATGCTGCTGGAAGGGCTGGCCGAGCGCCACGGCCCGGTCGTGGCGCTGGATAACGGTTTCAGGATCGAGGCGGACGGCAGTCTGAATCTTTTGCCGCTGCTCGCCGCGCTAAGCGAAATCCGCGATGCTGGCCAGGGCGCGGCGCTGTTCCATGCTACCTTGGCCAAAGCGCTGGCGGCCTGGGTGGAGGATGCGCTGGAAACAACCGGATTGAACCAGGTTGCATTCGGCGGCGGTTGTTTCCTCAACCGGCTGCTGAGCGCGGATCTTGTCGCCCGCCTCGAAGCGCTGGGTGCGAAGGTGTACCAGGCGCGCCAGGCACCGCCCAACGATGGCGGGCTGAGCCTAGGGCAGGCGTGGATCGCGATAAATAGTTTGTGATTACTTACCGCAAAGGACGCGAAGGAAGGCAAATGCAAGTAACTCTTCGCGTACCTTTGCGTCCTTTGCGGTGAAATTGCTTTTTTGGAGAAATGAATGTGTCTGGCGATTCCGGCCCGCGTGGCCGAACTTCTCGATAACGACGGCGCCGTGGTCGAACTGGGCGGCGTGCGCAAGGAAATCTCGCTGGCGCTGGTGGACGGCGTGGGGGTGGGCGATTACGTCATCGTCCACGTCGGCTACGCGCTCAACCGGCTCGACCCGGAAGAGGCGGAAAAGACCCTGCAATTGTTTGCCGAGTTGGGTGAAAGCCTGACATGAGCCCGAATTGCCCGTTAGTACAAAACTGCGTCATTCCCGCGCAGGCGGGAATCCAGTTGATTAGAAAATTTCCCGCGAAGCGGGACAACATCGCGGTTTTGTCCGCTTCGCGGGATGTTTGTCCTTGCTGGATTCCCGCCTGCGCGGGAATGACGGGCTAATGGAATATTTGGGATGAAATATATCGACGAATTCCGTGATGGCGCGCTGGCCCGGAAACTCGCCGCCGACGTGCGGCGCGAGGTGAATCCCGGACGCAGCTACAGCCTGATGGAATTTTGCGGCGGGCATACCCATGCCATTTTCCGCTACGGCATCCAGGATCTGCTGCCGGACAACGTGCGCATGATCCATGGCCCCGGCTGCCCGGTGTGCGTGCTGCCGATCGGGCGGGTGGACAGCGCCATTCGGCTGGCGCGCACGCCCGGCGTGATTCTATGTTCCTACGGCGACATGCTGCGCGTGCCCGGCTCGGACCGGGTCAGCCTGCTGAAGGCCAAGGCGGGCGGGGCTGACGTGCGCATGATCTATTCCAGCGCCGACGCGCTGCGGATCGCCCAGGAAAACCCCGAAAGCCAGGTGGTGTTCTTCGCCATCGGCTTCGAGACCACCACGCCGCCGACGGCGGTGGCGATTTTGCAGGCGGAAAAGCTGGGCCTCGCCAATTTTTCGGTGTTCTCCAACCATGTGTTGACCCCATCCGCCATCGCCAACATCCTCGAATCGCCGGAGGTGCGCAAAATGGGGCTGCTGCCGCTCGACGGCTTTATTGGTCCGGCGCACGTTTCAACCGTGATCGGCAGCCGGCCCTATGAATATTTTGCTTACGAATACCAGCGTCCGGTGGTGATCGCAGGCTTCGAGCCCCTGGACGTGATGCAGGCGATCCTGATGCTGGTGCGGCAGTTGAACGAGGGCCGCGCCGAGGTGGAAAACGAGTTTTCCCGTGCCGTGACGCGGGAAGGCAACCTCAAGGCGCTGGACATGGTGGCGGAAGTGTTCGAGCTGCGCCGTTCCTTCGAATGGCGCGGTCTCGGGCTGGTGCCTTACAGCGGTCTCAGGATCAAGGCGAAATACGCTGCCTTCGACGCCGAGCGGCGCTTCGATCTGCCCTATCAATCCGTGCCTGACAACAAGGCGTGCGAATGCGGCGCGATCATCCGCGGTGTGAAGAAACCGCTCGACTGCAAGTTGTTCGGCACGGTATGCACGCCGGAGAACCCGGTTGGCTCGTGCATGGTGTCGTCGGAAGGGGCCTGCGCGGCTTATTACACTTATGGACGCTATCGGGATGCAAATAATCGTTAACCGCAGAGGCGCAGAGAATTCCCAATCCGGGTTTTCTCCGCGCCTCTGCGGTAAAAAAATTGAGAGCAACCATGACTAAAGTCAGAACTGGTTACATCCGACCCCTCGACCTGAAAAACGGCCGCGTCGACATGACCCACGGCAGCGGCGGGCGAGCGATGGCGCAACTGGTCGAGGAGCTGTTCCTCGCCGCCTTCGACAATGAATTCCTGAACCAGCAGAACGATCAGGCGAGCTTTCATGTACCCGGCGGGCGCATGGTAATGGCGACCGATTCGCATGTCGTGTCGCCGCTGTTCTTTCCCGGCGGCGACATCGGCTGCCTGTCTGTTCATGGAACCCTCAACGATGTCGCCATGGCCGGCGCGGTGCCGCTCTATCTCTCGGCGGGCTTCATCCTGGAAGAGGGCTTTCCGCTCGCCGACCTGGTGCGCATCGTCGAGTCGATGGCGCGCGCCGCCAGGGAAGCCGGTGTACCGATCGTCACCGGCGACACCAAGGTGGTCGAGCGCGGCAAGGGCGACGGCGTGTTCATCAACACCACCGGCATCGGCGTGGTGCCGGCGGGGGTGAATATCTCCGGCGAGCGCGCCCGGCCGGGCGACGCGATCATCGTCAACGGCCCCGTCGGCGACCACGGCGTGGCGATTCTCAGCTTGCGCGAGAACCTCAGCTTCGGCACCGCCATCCAGTCAGATACCGCCGCGCTGCACGGCCTGGTCGCGGAGATGGTCGGCGCGGTGGCGGACATCCACGTGCTGCGCGACCCGACGCGCGGCGGGCTGGCTACTACGCTCAACGAAATTGCCCGCCAGTCGGGCGTCGGCATGATGCTGCGCGAAACCGATTTGCCCATCCGGGGCGAAGTCCGTGCGGCGTGCGAGTTCCTCGGCCTCGATCCGCTGTATTCCGCCAACGAGGGCAAGCTGGTCGCCATCTGCCCGCGCGATGACGCGGACGCGCTGCTGGCGGCGATGCGCGCCCATCCGTTGGGAAGGGAAGCGGCGCTGATCGGCGAGGTGATCGAAGACGATCATCATTTCGTCCAGATGGAAACCGCTTTCGGCGGGCGGCGCATCGTGGACTGGCTGACGGGGGAGCAGTTGCCACGGATATGTTAAAAAGTCTTTCACCGCAGAGGCGCAAAGGCGCAGAGAAAAGCGATTCCAAAGCAGTGTGGAATATGAATTTTCTTTGCGGAACCTCTGCGCCTCCGCGCCTCTGCGGTAAAGTTTTTATTAATTTCGGTTTATCCCGTTTGAAAATATGCGCATTCTGTTCCTGACCCATTCCTTCAACAGCCTGTCGCAGCGGCTCTACCTCGAATTGATGGGGCGCGGCCACGAGGTGTCGATCGAGTTCGACATCAGCGACGCCGTGACGCTGGAGGCGGTGGCGATGTACCGCCCCGACCTGATTATCGCGCCCTTCCTCAAGCGCGCCATTCCCGAGGAAATCTGGCGCAAGCAGGTCTGCCTGATCGTCCACCCCGGCATCCGGGGCGACCGCGGGCCGTCGGCGCTGGATTGGGCGATCCTGAACGGTGAGCAGGAATGGGGTGTGACGGTGCTGCAGGCCGCCGCCGAGATGGATGCCGGCGGTATCTGGGCAAGCGCGAATTTTCCGATGCGCGCGGCGAGCAAGGGCAGCCTGTACCGCAACGAGGTGACGGCGGCGGCGGCGGCGGCGGTGCTGGAGGCGGTGGAAAAGTTTGAGGCGGGCGGCTTCGTGCCCGAACCGCTCGATTCTGCGCGGCCTGACGTGCGTGGGCAGTGGCGGCCCGCAATGCGCCAGGAAGACCGCGCCATCGACTGGCGCGATGACGATGCCTCGACGGTGCTGCGCAAAATCAGATCTGCCGATGGCTTTCCCGGTGTGCTCGACGAAGTGCTGGGCGAAGCCTGCTACCTGTACGACGCGCATCCCGAAACCGGGCTGCGCGGCGCTCCGGGGGAGATTATCGCCCACTACAACGGCATGATCTGCCGCGCCACGGTGGACGGCGCGGTGTGGATCGGCCACCTGAAAAAGAAACAGGAAAGCGAGCCGGCCTTCAAGCTGCCGGCGGCAATGGTGCTGGGCGAAAAGCTGGCCGGCGTGGCGGAAACCGAGGGCGCTTGGCGCGACATCCGCTACGAGGAAAAAAACGGCGTCGGCACCCTGCATTTCGAGTTCTACAATGGCGCGATGAGCACGGCGCAGTGCGGGCGTCTGCTTCAGGCTTACCAGGAGGCGATCCGGCGCGACACGAAAGTGATCGTGCTGGCGGGCGGGGCGGATTTCTGGTCGAACGGTCTCCATCTCAACCTGATCGAGGCGGCCGACAGCCCCGCCGACGAATCCTGGTGCAACATCAACGCCATGAACGACCTGGCGCGCGCCATCCTTGCTACCGACAGCCATTTTATTATTTCCGCTTTGCAGGGCAACGCCGGGGCGGGCGGGGTGTTCCTTGCGCTGGCGGCGGACAGGGTGGTGGCGCGCGAAGGCGTAGTGCTCAACCCGCACTACAAGGCGATGGGCAACCTGTACGGCTCAGAATACTGGACTTACCTGCTGCCGCGCCGGGTGGGCGCGGAACGGGCCGGCGAAATCACCGGGAACCGCCTGCCCGTGAGGGCGAGGCAAGCGAAGGAGCTCGGCCTGATCGACGACTGTTTCGGCAGCGACGCGGCAGGATTCCGGTGTGGCGTGGAGGCGTTGGCGGAAAGCCTCGCCGCAGATGCGCCAGCCCTGCTCGCCGAAAAGCGTGCAGAGCGCCGCCGTGACGAGGCGGAAAAGCCGCTGGCTGCCTACCGCGCCGAGGAATTGGCGCAGATGAAGCGCAATTTCTATGGCTTCGACCCCAGCTACCATGTCGCGCGCTACAATTTCGTCCACAAAGTGCTACATTCGCGTACACCGCGCCATCTGGCGCTGCATCGCAGAATCGGGGGGAAATAGGCCGTGCCGAATTTGCCGACAGTCCTGGTGGTTGACGACGAGGTGCGTTCACAGGAATCGCTGCGCCGCACCCTGGAAGAAGAGTTCTACGTGTTCACGGCGTCCGGTGCGGAAGATGCGCTGGCGCTGCTGGAGCACGAGTGGATGCACGTAATCCTATGCGACCAGCGCATGCCGGGAACGAGCGGTGTGGATTTCCTCAAGCAGGTGCGAGAGCGCTGGCCGGACACCGTGCGCATCATCCTGTCCGGCTACACCGAAACCGAGGACATCATCGCCGGCATCAACGCCGCTGGCATCTACCAGTACATCACCAAGCCCTGGCATCCGGAATCCCTGCTGCTTTCGGTGCGCGCCGCTGCGCAGCTCTACCGCCTGCAGCAGGAAAACCAGCAAGCTTCGCTCGAGTTGCGCACCACCGAGCCGGTGCTGCGGCGTCGGGTCGAAGCCAAGCGCGAAGCGCTCAAGAGCCGGAATGATTTTTTACGCCTGGTGCGCAGCCGCGAAAGCCCGGTCAACCGGGTGTGCCAGATGGCGCAGCGCATCGCCCCCTACGATATTTCCATCCTGATCACCGGCGAATCGGGCACCGGCAAGGAACTGCTGGCGCGTGCCATCCACTATGGCAGCAGCCGCGCCGACCGCGTCTTCGTGATCGAGAACTGCGGTGCGCTGTCCGACAGCCTGCTCGAATCCGAACTGTTCGGCCACAAGCGCGGCGCTTTCACCGGCGCGTTCGAGAACCGCGTCGGCTTGTTCGAACAGGCCGACGGCGGTACCATTTTCCTCGATGAAATCGGCGATACTACACCCGCGTTCCAGGTCAAATTATTGAGGGTTTTGCAGGAAGGGGAAATCCGTCCGCTGGGTAGTTCGCGCTCGCGCAAGGTGGACGTGCGGGTAATCTCGGCCACCAACCGGAACCTGGAAGAGGATGTGCGCAACGGGCGTTTCCGCGAGGATCTGTACTACCGCCTTACCACCTTCGCCCTGCATGTGCCGCCGCTGCGCGAACGTGTCCAGGACATTCGCCCGCTCGCCGACCACCTGCTGGGCGAGGCGACGCGCGCACTCGACAAGCCGGTCAAGGGTTTCACCGCCGAGGCCATCGACTGCCTGTGCGCCTACCACTGGCCGGGCAATGTGCGCGAGTTGCAGAACGAGATTATCCGCATGCTGGCACTGGTTGACGGAGAGTATCTCGGCGCCGAGCTGCTGACGCCGCGGGTGCTGCGCGCGGCGGGGCAGGAGCAGGAAAGCGACACGCCTCTCGCCGGGACTGGCGTGGGGCCGCTCAAGGAGCGGATCGAAGTGCTGGAAAAAAGTGTGCTCAAGGAAACCTTGATCCGCCACCGTTGGAACAAGTCGCGTGCCGCGCAGGAGCTGGGCTTGTCGCGGGTAGGGTTGCGCGCCAAGCTGCAACGTTTCGGACTGGAGAAAAAATGAACGGGACAACCGACGCCAAGCTCAACGTGCTTTGGCTGCAATCCGCCGGCTGCGGCGGCTGCAGCATTTCACTCCTGAATGCCGAGGCGCCCGACCTGCATGGCGCGCTGGAAACTGCGGGGGCGCGCTTCCTGTGGCACCCTTCCCTGAGCGAGGAAACAGGCGCGGAGGTGCTGGCGATTTTTAAGCGCTGCCTGTCCGGGGAAACCCGTCTCGACGTGCTGTGCGTCGAGGGGGCGATGCTGCGCGGGCCGAATGGGTCGGGCAAGTTCCATCTCTTGTCCGGCAGCGGCGAGCCGATGATGCACTGGGTGAAACAGCTGGCAGCGGTGGCACGCTACACCCTCGCTATCGGCAGTTGCGCCGCCTTCGGCGGCATCAATATTTCACAGGGCAACCCCACTGGTGCCTGCGGCCTGCAGTACGAGCGCGACTTGGTGGGCGGGCTGCTCGGTGCCGATTACCGCTCCGGCGCGGGGATGCCGGTGATCAACGTGGCGGGTTGTCCGACCCATCCCAACTGGGTGACCGAGACCCTGACCCTGCTGGCGCTGGGCGAGCTGCCCCTGGATCAGCTCGATTCCTTTAACCGTCCGCGCCACTATGCCGACCACCTGGTGCACCACGGCTGCCCGCGTAACGAGTATTACGAATTCAAGGCGAGCGCGGAAAAGTCCTCCGATCTCGGCTGCCTGATGGAAAACATGGGCTGCAAGGGCACCCAAGCCCACGCCGACTGCAACATCCGCCTGTGGAACGGCGAAGGTTCCTGCCCGCGCGGCGGCTACGCCTGCATCAGCTGCACCGAGCCGGGGTTCGAGGACCCCGGCCATCCCTTTGCACAGACGCCGAAGTTCGCCGGCATCCCCATCGGCCTGCCGACCGATATGCCCAAAGCCTGGTTCGTTGCGCTGGCTTCCTTATCGAAATCCGCCACGCCGAAGAGGGTGCGGGAAAACGCCCATGCCGACCACCTGGTGGTGCCGCCGGCGGTGAAAAAGACGAGGCTGAAATGAGTCGCCTGATCGTCGGGCCTTTCAACCGCGTCGAGGGCGACCTCGAAGTTGCCCTCGACATCGCCGATGGGCGAGTGACGTCGGCCCAAGTCAATGCGCCGCTGTATCGCGGTTTCGAGCAAATCATGCAGGGCCGCGACCCATTCGACGCGCTGGTGATCGCACCGCGCATCTGCGGCATCTGTTCGGTGTCGCAGTCGGCGGCGGCAGCCTCTGCCCTGGCCGCCGCGATGGGGCTGGACATGCCGCCCAACGGCAGGTTGGCACAGAACCTCACCCTCGCTTGCGAAAACCTGGCCGACCATTTTTCTCATTTCTACCTGTTTTTTATGCCGGATTTCGCCCGCGAGGCATACCGCGAGCGTTCCTGGTTTTCCCCGGTACAGGCGCGGTTCAAGGCTCTGCGCGGCTCGGCAGCCCAGCAGGCGCTGCCGGCGCGTGCCGATTTCCTCCACCTGATGGGCTACCTGGCCGGCAAGTGGCCGCATACCCTGAGCGTTCAGCCTGGCGGTTCGGCCAAAGCGGTGGAGGCGGCGGAAAAGGCGCGCATGCTGGCGGTGATCCACCAGTTCCGCCGCTGGCTGGAGCAGACTTTATTCGGCGACCGGCTGGAGACCATTGCCGCGCTCGATTCCGAGGCGGCGCTACAGGCCTGGATGGACGCCCGGCCTGCCGGGGCGAGCGACTTCCGCCTGTTCCTCGAAATCGCCGCGGATCTGCAGCTGCACCGCCTGGGGCGCGCTGCGGACCGCTTCATGAGCTATGGCAGCTATCCGTTCGAATCCTCCCATTTATTCCGTCCCGGCGTGTGGCAGGATGAATGGCGTGCGCTCGATCCGGCGGAAATCGCCGAGGATGTCAGCCACAGTCTGATGTCCGGTCCAGACGCCGCGCTGCCGCCGGCGCAGGGCATCACCCTGCCGCTGGAGGAAAAGGCGGGCGCCTACTCCTGGTGCAAGGCGCCGCGCCTGGCGGGCGAGGTGGTGGAAACCGGGGCGCTGGCGCGTCAGTTGGTGCAGGGGCACCCCTTGATGCGAGACTTGGCGGCGCACCATGGCGGCAACGTGCAGAACCGCGTCGTCGCGCGCCTGCTTGAGTTTGCCCTGGTGGTACCCGCGATGGAAAATTGGGTGAAGGCTCTCAAGCCGGGCGAGCCTTTCTGTCATCACGGTGAAATGCCGGAAGACGTCCGCAGCTTTGGCCTGGTCGAGGCTGCGCGCGGCAGTCTCGGACACTGGCTGCACGTGTACCGCGGGCGGATTTTCAACTACCAGATCATCGCTCCCACCACCTGGAATTTCTCTCCGCGCGACGGGGCGGATACGCCCGGTGCGCTGGAACAGGCGCTGGTCGGCGTGCCGGTATTGCCCGGCGAGGATACGCCGGTGGCCGTGCAGCACGTGGTGCGCTCGTTCGATCCGTGCATGGTGTGCACGGTACATTGAGACCTAACGCCTGGCAGCCTGTGGATCGGGGAAAGATCAGCTCTCGATCAGGCGGCGGATGACCGAATTGAACGGTCCGATCCACTCCGCTGCGAACTGGTTGTCGCAGGCATTCACTTCCGCGATGGCGCGCAGCATCGAACGTCCGTGGCCGCGATGAGTATGCTTCAGCATCACGGCTTCAAAAGCGTCGACGATCGCCAGGATTTTTGCTCCCGGGCAGATGGCATCTGATTTCAGGCCCTCCGGGTAACCCGCGCCATCAGGCATTTCATGGTGCTGTGCCACCATCTCGGCGGCGGGTTCCCAGTCTTCCATCCGTTCCAGCAGGCCGGCTCCGTAAGCGGGGTGCTCGCGCAGGGCTTTCTTGTCATCCTCATTGAGCCGTCCCAGTTTGTTCAGCCACATCCCTTCGGGCAGGAACATCATCCCGACGTCGTGCATGTAGGCCGCGGCTTCCAGTTGTACCGGGTTGACCGGTTTGCCTGCTGCCTTGTTGGTATCCAGGGCAAGGCGAAGAATCCGGGCGCTGCGTCCCTGAAAGTGGGTTGAGCGGTTTTCGAATTGCTGCGCAAGCGAACGGAAGAAGCGCAGATCCGTGGCGATGCTTTCCTGGCTGCGCGAGATTGCCGACTTTTGCGGCATGCCGCGCAGCGTCGCCATGGTGGGACGAAACCCGGTGACTGATTCGATGACGCCGCTGATGGCGGTGTCGAGTTGGTTCTGCGGAGTCTGGCTTAACTTTTCCAGTCCTTGCACCAGTTTGACGAGCTGCAATTGGGTGATGGCTTTCCCAGCTGCCAACGCTTCCACAGCCAATTCCAGGCGATCTATCGTCAGCAGGATGATTTCGCCGAGCAACTCGGTGAAGTGCAGTTTTCCAGTGCGCAGGTGCCCCATCAGGGTTTCGAGTGGATGACTGATGATGACGCCCATTTCCACCTTGCACAAGGCGGCGTCGCCCTTGATGTTGTGCAGAATGCGGAAAAGATTGTCGACGATTCGCTTGTCGTCAGGCGATTGCCTGAGCCGGGCTACATCCTGCTCAACCTTGGGGGCGAGGTCGGCCAGGTCTTCCAGGTAGTCATTCAGCAACTGGCGGTCGAAGATTTTCGGTTGGGTAAGGGCTTGAAGATGTGCCATTCGGGCTCTCTTTTTAGAATTTAACGCTGGCGACGGGGCAATACGAAGTCACACCGTTTCTCCTGACCACTTTATGGCCAATATTCTGTGCCTAACTGTCGGTTTTTTGGAATACTTTCATCTTTTTTAAAAAATATAACAAAATTATGACACCAAGTTAAAGATCTATAGTATAAACTTAGCTAAACTGTTTAGTGTCTTGTTTATAAATAATACATATGGCACTTGTCGCCTCACAATTGATCCAGAGTCTGGAGACTTCGAATCTCCCTTCCTTGCCTCACGTGCTGTTGCAAGTGCTGGACGCGTGCAATCGCAACGAGACGTCGCTTAGGGCAATTGCGGAAATCATCAACAAGGATACCGCGCTCAGTTCCAAGGTCATTGGCGCGAGCAGTTCCACCCTGCTCGGCAGGCCAAACAATATAACGGCATTTGAACAAAAGCTGATCATGCTTGGCCTTGATATGGTCAGGACCATTGCCATCAGCTCTTCGGTTTATCAGGTCTTCAGCAATATCGGCAGCAGTCCGGAATTTGACCTGAAGTCCTTTTGGGGTCGATCACTGACTTCCGCCACCCTGGCCAAACTTATCGCCCAGGAAGCCGCCTATCCCCATCCGGAGGAGGCGTATCTCACCGGACTTCTGCTCGACGTGGGCCAGCTGGTGCTGTGGAGCAATTTTCCCAAACAGTATGCCACGCTCTCTGCAGATGCCGTTGATGATCTCCAGCTTATGCAACGGGAAACGGAAGAAATCGGAAGCAATCATTGCGAAGTGGGATCATGGCTGGTAGGCGGCTGGCACCTGAATTCATTCATGGCGGACGCGGTACTCTATCACCATGAGCCGGCGGCAAGGGTCGCCGACGCACACCCGTTGATCAGGATTGCGCATGCGGCCAACAGCTTGAGCCTGGCCAACCCCAGCGACGAGGAGAGGCTGGCGGACGGGGCTGCGTTGTTGGGAATCACACAGGAAGACTCCCGGCGGATAATCGACATGGCCAGGAAGCGGGTCACCGAGATTGCACAGTCTCTTGAGATCGAGATCGACGTCGGCACAGGCGCTACGGAAGATGGCGTCACGCCCGAAAAGCCGGATCGGGACAAGTTCCGCCAGAAAAGAATGCAGCTTGCCCTGGAGGTGCGGGACATTGCTCTGGTTGACGGTATTGCGCTGGGCGTTACCGCCGCTCCGCCCTCTCTGGATGGCATCCTGTTGGCAATTCAGCGCTCGCTGCATATCCTGTTCGGCTTTAAAAATGTCATTTTTTTCCTCCGTGACCGGGAGTCAGGCACTCTTCATGGGAAGAGCCTGGCCTGGCAGCAAGCGCTGGTCAATGAAATGGCTATCCCTTCGAAGAAGGGAAACAGCATCGTCACCGATGTGCTACTCGCCCAGTCAGCCGGCAGTTCATTTGCTTCCGGGGAAAATGGGATCTTGACCGTGTTGGACGGCCAGATTGTCCGGTTGATGCAGGCAGAAGGGTTTTACTGCCAGCCCCTGGTTGCCCAGGATGCTGTTGTCGGCGCCATGCTGTTCGGGCTTGCCAGGGTTCAGTTGCCGCAGGCGGAAAAACAGCGCAAGCTGATTTTGATGTTTGCTCAGCAGGCTGCTCAGACCTTGGCTGCATGGCATGTGGCCAGCGAGCAGGTGCAGCGCATCGAATTCGAGGCGATGTCCGCCTCGCGAGCCAGGGCCAGGCAGATTGTGCACGAAGCCAACAATCCGCTCAGCATCATAAAAAACTATATCAAGCTGTTGGGTGTGAAGCTGCCGCAGGAAGACCCGGCTCAAGGAGACTTGGCGATCATCAAGGAGGAAATAGATCGCGTCACCACGATCATCCGGCAGCTAGCTGAGGCGGCCGAAGCCTATGCCAACCCGCTGGAGGAATTGAACGTCAATGGCGTGATTCAGGATCTGTACAGAATATTTCTTGAATCCCTGTTTGCGCAACATCAAATAGCCGTTCAAACCCAGCTTGACCCGTCGCTGCCAAACATCGTGGCCGACAGGGACAAGCTGAAGCAGGTGCTGATCAACCTGATGAAGAATGCGGTGGAGGCCATGCAGGAAGGGGGCCTGCTGCTCATTTCCACGCGTGGGAAAATCATCCGCGACGGCAACGAATACATCGAGATTTCGCTCGTGGACAACGGTCCCGGCATCCCCGGACACATCATGGCGGATCTGTTCAAGCCGGTCTCCAGTACCAAGGGGAAAGGACATGCCGGCCTGGGTCTCTCGATTGTAAAAAACCTGGTCGACGAATTGAAAGGCAGGATTTTCTGCCAGAGCAATGAAATATCGGGTACCGCTTTTCAGATACTTTTACCCGTAACGGCAACAGTGGCGTTGATGGATAGGTGATTCGTCGCCTTTCGGCTCGCGCCGTATTTCAGTAGACCCGGGATCTGGCGCTGGCGAGGATGCAAAATGAGGGAGCTTCAACTATGAGTGTCGCATTGGCCGAACAACCATTGATATTGGTTGTAGATGATGAGTTGCATCTGCGCAACAGCCTGAGCGCCCTGCTGGGCCTCCATGGTTTTTCGGTCATCACCGCGGATGGAGGGCGCGCGGCTATCGAGCTTCTCCAAAGCCAGCGATTCGATCTCGTCCTGCTGGACCTTTTTATGGCGGATGTGGACGGACATCAGGTCATGGATTCCATTATCGAGCAGCGGCTCGATACTTGCGTCATCGTCGTCAGCGGCGATGTTTCCATAGACTCCGCCATTAGCGCCCTGCGCCGTGGGGCCTACGACTTCCTGAGAAAACCCTACGAGCCGGATGAGCTGCTTCTGAAGATCGAGAATGCCCTCATCAAGCGCCGTCTGGAAAAAGAAAACAAAGCCATGAACCTCCAGTTGTGGGAGTCGGAGCGCTGGTACCGTTACATGGTGAACAGCTCGCCGGACATCATCTATACGCTGGATGCCAATGGCCGCTTCACATTTCTTAATGACCGTGTGGAACCGTTGTTAGGCTATCGCAAGGAAAGCCTGATCGGCCAGCATTATTCCGCTCTCATCTATCTCGAAGATCTGGAGTCTGCCCATTATATCCTGAACGAAAAGAGGGCTGGCGATCGTGCGTCCCGCAATATGGAACTCAGGGTCCGCCACAATATCGAGTCGAAACTGCTTACCCTGGAGTTCAGCTCTTTCGGAATTTACGAGGAAAGCAGGACAGATCAGCCCGCAAAGCATGTGGGTACCTATGGTGTGGCGAAGGATGTCACCGAAAGAAAGAAGGCTGAACAGATTATCAGCTACCAAGCCTATCATGATCTGCTCACCGGGCTTGCCAACCGTATATTGTTCAAGGACCACCTGGATATGGCGATTGCCCAGGCTAAACGTGACCAGAAAATGCTGGCCGTGATGTTCCTGGATATGGACCGCTTCAAGGTTGTCAACGACACGCTGGGCCATGTAATAGGCGACAGCCTGTTAAAAAAAGTGGCATCGCGGCTCAAGGGTTGTTTACGCGAGGGGGACACGCTGGCCCGTCAGGGTGGGGACGAGTTTACTCTGCTTCTTCCCCGGATCGACGATCGGGAAGATGCCATGCGAACGGCGGAGAAAATGATCAAGTCGTTTGACACCCCATTCCAGATCGATGGGCACGAACTCTACGTATCCATCAGTATCGGGATCGCGCTTTACCCTGTGGACGGGGAATCCATAGACACCCTCATCAAGAACGCTGACATCGCCATGTATGACAGCAAGGCGAAAGGCGGGAACCGTTACCAGCTCTACTCCGGCAGCATGAATGTGTCGTTTGCCGAGAAGCTCTCCATTGAAATGCAGATGCGGAAAGCGATCGACAGGCAGGAGTTTCAGGTTTTTTATCAGCCTCAGATCAATGTAAGCACGGGCCTCATCTCCGGAATGGAAGCTTTGGTGCGATGGGTGTCACCGCTTCATGGCGGCATCACGCCGCTGGAGTTTATTCCGCTGGCAGAAGAAACCGGCCTGATTCTCTCCATCGGGGAGTTCGTGTTAAGGTCTACATGCAAGCAGGCCATGCTGTGGAAAAATGCCGGTTTGCCGCCGCTGCGAATGGCCGTGAATATTTCGGCCCGGCAGATTGAACAGGACGGATTCTGCGATTACATCTCGCAGTTATTGCGGGAATACCATCTGGACGGTTCGATGCTTGAGCTGGAGGTCACTGAAGGCGCGCTGCTGAACGATGGCGAGCATATTATTGCAAAACTTAACATGCTGGCGAGCATGGGAATAAAGATCGCGCTGGATGACTTCGGCACCGGTTATTCGTCCTTGAGCTACCTGCAGAAATTTCCCATCAACACCATCAAGATCGACCAGTCTTTTGTGCGAGGTCTCCCCGGCGACCCGAATAATGTTTCAATCGTGACCGCGATTTGCGCAATGGCGCAAGGGCTCAAGATGAATCTGATCGCGGAAGGTGTGGAGCAACCCGCTCAACTCGAGTTTCTGCGCTTTCTCAATTGCAACGAAGCGCAGGGATTCCTGTTTAGCAAGCCACTGCCTGGCAATGAAATTACCGGGCTGTTGATGAGAAATGGCCCGTTGGCGCCGCCCGCATTTTATTCGGCCCAAACCCAATCAAGCTTTCAGCACAAAGTCGGTTAACAGGCGGCTAGGCAAAGCGTTCATGCAGATATTGGATGATATCGGAGGATTCATACATCCACTGGTTATTGCCCTGTTCATCCGTGATTTTCAGGCAGGGCACCTTGATCTGGCCGCCGCCCTGCAATAACGCTGCGCGATTCTGTTGGTCTTTTTGCGCATCACGTAGTTCGATGTTAAGCGACAGGCGACGGATCTCTCTCCGGACTTTGACACAAAAGGGACAAGTCCTGAATTGATAGAGGATCAGTCCCCGGCATTGCAGGTCGACCTGGCGTTGCGCTTCGGGCTGGCGAACAACGCCCTTCGGCGTGGTTGCGATCTCCCCAAGCAGAATGAAAGGGCCGATGACGACTCTCAGGCTGCGGAAGAATATCTTGAAGATCCATTTCATGGCGAATTACCCGGTTTTGAGAGAGGATGAAATGTAGCGCAGCGCGCTATAAAATGAAAAGGGCTAGTCATTGCTGACTAACCCTTTGAATTTTTTGGTAGGCCGTGCCAGATTCGAACTGGCGACCAACGGATTAAAAGTCCGCTGCTCTACCGGCTGAGCTAACGACCCCCGAAAAACAACGATTATGCCGTGGCATGAGTTTTCTGTCAAGAGCGAGGCCCCGCTGGACGGGGCCTCGTGATGTTAACGCCTTGATTAAATCAGGCTTCCCGCATCATTCTCCAGTACTGATATTTCATTGTGGAGGCGCAGCCTGCAATGATGGCCAGCAGGGTGATGATGGAGCCGACCGCGAGTGTGGAAACGCCGGTCACCCCCTGGCCGATGGTGCAACCCATCGCCAGTACGCCGCCAAAACCCATCAGGATGGCGCCAACGAAGTGATTGAAGAAGTCTTTCGCTGAAACAAACCACTCGATGCGGAAGCTCCTGCTAATCAGGGACCACAGCAAGGATCCGAGGATGACGCCGGCAACCGACATGACACCGAAAGTCAGCGCAGTGAGCTTGAAACCGGCCATTGCGTAGCCGAAAGTCTGGCCCATGGGGTTGATGAAGGTAAAGGATTGGGTCGAGAGTGGCCGGCTGTCTGCGGGTTTCAGCTCTTCTGGCTTGGCGTACATGTCCCATTGCTCGGCGACGAAATTCTGCAGGGAGAAGGACTGTCCGTCGGCGCTCACCATCACGTTGCTGGTGATGTACCAGGCCGCCAGTACGGCCAGACCTACCGCCAGGCCGCCCAGGATGTTGTCGAAATTGCTGCGGAAATCGGCGGATATGAATGCAAAGCCGATGAGCACCAGCGCAAGTATGCCGCCGATCGCCAGTCGCGGTGTCGCAGCGGCGCCACTGCCGGCGACGATTGCGCCCAGATCCTGGTTGGTTTGCAGGGTGACGGCGAGCGGGCGTATCCAGTCGTAGAACAGCATGGTAAACAGCGTCTTGTCCGAGTCCGGGAATGGATTGACCATGTAGTAGGCGATAATCGCGATGATGGCGAGGACCATGATGGACTTGAGGTTGCCGCCGCCGATGCGGATCAGGGTTTTGTTGCCGCAACCGGAGGCGAGCGTCATGCCGATGCCGAACATCAGTCCGCCCAGCAGGTTTTCGGCCCAGACCAGTTGGTTCGCGCGGTAGGGCGGGAAGGTGGCGGCCAGTTTGACGAGGCCGCTGGCTTCGAGGATCGCCACGCCCAGCATCGCCACCGCAATCGCAAACAGCCAGGCGCGCAGGCGGCCTGTGTCGCCCATGTTGACCCAGTCGGAAACCGCGCCCATGGTGCAGAAATTGGTTTTGTTGACGAGCGCCCCCATGACCAGGGCGATGCCAAAGGTAGCCCAAAGAAAAAATGATTGAGCTTGCGCAAAGCTTTCAAAGACCATCTGTTTATCCTTCCATCCATTGGGTTATTTATTATATTTGTTTGATTCTATAGTTAAATGCAATATTTATACATAGTCTGTTCGTACTAAATTCGGCTGTTAACTTCAAGCCGGTAGCGGGTGGGGTCGGCCATTCCGGCGCTGGCGAATCCCTGGCGGCGCAAACGGCAGGAATCGCAAGTTCCGCAGGCTGATCCGTCCTCTCCGGCCTGGTAGCAGGAAACGGTGAGGCGGTAATCCACGCCCAGTGCAGTGCCACGGCGGATGATTTCCGCTTTCGAGAGTGCGACCAGAGGGGCGCGAATATGCATGGTGTTGCCTTCGACTGCGGATTTCGTGGCAAGGTTGGCCATTTTTTCGAAGGCTTCGAGATATTCAGGGCGGCAGTCCGGGTAACCCGAGTAGTCCACCGCATTGGCGCCGATGAAGATGTCGCGGCTGCCCAGTACTTCCGCCCACGCCAGCGCGAGCGACAGCATGATGGTGTTGCGTGCCGGTACGTAGGTAACGGGGATGCCGGCCGATGGCGTAGTCGGCACGGCAATTTTTTCGTCGGTCAGGGCCGAGCCGCCGAATG
The DNA here is from genome assembly GCF_035531155.1 of Sulfuricella sp. Taxonomy (NCBI): domain Bacteria; kingdom Pseudomonadati; phylum Pseudomonadota; class Betaproteobacteria; order Nitrosomonadales; family Sulfuricellaceae; genus Sulfuricella; species Sulfuricella sp. Next base: position 42,020 of record NZ_DATKTK010000056.1, read on the forward strand.
CCGTCAAATCGAGCTTTACCGTGCGGTGTTCGCTGGCCCCTAGCGCGGCGGCAACACGCTGTGCGGCTTCCAGTTCAGAGCCGTGGCGCTGACCGTAATCCAGGCTCAGGCAATAGCAGGCGTATCCCTCGCTGCGGGCGATGGCGAGAGTGGTGGCGGAATCCAGTCCGCCCGACAGTAGCACGACTGCTTTGTTCAAGATGGCATTCCCCTTAAATGGCTTTCAATTCTACACGGGGATCTTCCGGTTTTGAATCGAACTCAAAAAGCGATAAAATCGCCTCTTTTTGCAGGAAAACCCAATGATCTGGAAGCCCAATGTCACCGTGGCGGCGGTGATCGAGCAAGACGGAAAATTCCTCATGGTGGAGGAAGAAACCGGTGAGGGCCTTCGCTTCAATCAGCCTGCCGGCCACTGGGAAGCGGATGAGACCTTGGCGCAGGGCGCGGTTCGCGAAGCGCTGGAAGAAACCGCTTATCATTTCAGTCCGGAATGGTTGCTGGGTGTTTATCGCTGGCGTCACCCCCGCAAGGATATCACCTACCTGCGTTTTGCCTTTGCCGGAAGCGTGCATGGGCACGACCCGCAACGACAGCTGGACAGCGGTATCCTGCGCGCCGTATGGTTGAGTCAGGAAGAAATTCGTGCTGCGGCGGAGCGTCACCGCAGCCCGTTGGTGCTGAAATGCATTGAGGATTATCTGGCCGGTACACGCTATCCTCTGGAACTGGTCACCCACTTTTCCTGATGCGGGCGTGGCTGATTCTCTTGACGCTGTGTTTCGGGCTGGCCGCGCAGGCTGACGAAGTCAGCATCTGCTACAACTATGGCTGCGCCGTAACCGCCAAGGTTGATCTTCGCGAGAACGAACTGCGCGCAGCCAGAAGGTTGTTGCTGCAGGCAACGGATGCAGTCGAGGAACGCGTTGCGATTTCCCGGGTGATCGGACTGTTCGAAGTTGCTGCCGGACAGCAGACTCCGACCTGGGCCGATAAAGGCCGCAATGTGAACGATGACGGCGTGGATGGGCGGATGGATTGCATCGATGAATCTGCCAATGCCACTGCCTATCTGCGCTTGCTGGAAGGCCGGGGTTGGCTCAAGTACCATCTTGTTCTGGAAGCGGTGAAGAGGGCGCCTCTCCTGGTGAACGACCACTGGGCGGCGCGTATCGTGGAAAAAAAGACTGGCCAGGAGTTCGCGGTGGATTCCTGGTTTTTCGACAATGGACAACCGGCATTCGTGGTGCCCCTGGAAGAATGGCGTAATGGAGCAGAACCCAATGAGGAATAAGCGTGTGGTGGTAGGCATGTCGGGTGGAGTGGATTCCGCTGTTGCCGCGTTGCTACTGAAGCGTCAGGGCTTTGATGTGGTCGGGCTGTTCATGAAGAACTGGGAGGACGACGACACCGAAGACGGTTATTGCCCGGCCAAGCAGGATTTCATGGACGTCCTCGCCGTGGCCGACAAAATCGGCATCGAGGTGGAGGCAGTCAATTTCGCCAAGGAATACCGGGAAAGGGTATTTGCACTTTTTCTGCGCGAATACCAGGCCGGCCGCACCCCTAACCCGGATGTGCTGTGCAACTCTGAAATAAAGTTCAAGGCCTTTCTCGATCATGCCATCGCCCTCGGCGCCGACAAGATCGCCACCGGCCATTATGCCCGGGTGCGGGAGCGGGCCGGGCTGTTCGAGCTGCTCAAGGCGGAAGACGGCAGCAAGGACCAGAGCTATTTCCTGCACCGCCTCAACCAGGCGCAGCTCTCCCGAACCCTATTCCCGCTTGGCGAGATGTACAAGCGCGAGGTGCGCGAGATCGCCCGCGAGGCCGGTCTGCCGGTCCATGCCAAGAAGGACAGTACCGGCATCTGCTTCATCGGCGAGCGTCCGTTTCGCGAATTCCTTTCCCGCTACCTGCCGAAGCAGCCGGGCGACATGGAAACGCCGGAAGGCAAAGTGGTGGGGCGGCACGAGGGGCTGGCCTATCACACCATCGGCCAGCGGCAGGGGCTGGGTATCGGGGGGCAGGGCGAGCCGTGGTTCGTTGCCGGCAAGGACATGGCGCGCAACGTGCTGATCGTCGTGCAGGGGCATGACCATCCCGCCTTGTTCAGGGAAGGCTTGGTCGCCGCCGACCTGTCCTGGGTGTCAGGCCATGCGCCCCACACGGATTGGGTTTATGCCGCCAAGATTCGCTACCGCCAAGCGGATGCACCTTGCTGCATCCGTCGCGTGGATAAGGAAAGCTGCGAAATCGATTTCGCCCAGCCGCAATGGGCCGTGACGCCGGGCCAGTCGGTGGTGGTGTACGAAAGCGAAGTGTGCCTGGGGGGCGGAATAATTCGATAGTGCTGAGTTGAAAGTGCTGAGTCCTGAGTAAAATCCTCGCACTCAGCACTCAGCACTCAGCACTCAGTGCGTCAAGCTGAAGGCGGCAGGGTTTCCTTGAAAGACGGCCGTTGCGACAGTTTGTCAGCGAGTCGGGCCAGCACCGGGTGAGCCTTGCGCCATTCGATTTCCGGGAAGCGCAGATCGAGGTAACCCATGGCGCATCCCATGGCGATATCCGAAAGATTGAAGAATTCGCCGGTGCACCAGTTCTTGTCTCCCAGTTCTTCCGCCATGGCTTCGAGGCCGCGGAACACTTTCTGTTCCTGGCGTACGATCCATTCAGGGCTTTGCCGCGATTCGGGACGTTTCTTCTCGACAAAAATGGCGGCAGCGGCGTCGGATACGCCATCGGCTAGCGCTTCCCAGCGGCGCACAGCCAGACGCTGGCGGCTGTCCTTGGGAATCAGCTGGGACACCGGGCTGACAGTGTCGAGATATTCGACGATCACGCGCGAATCGAACAGGGTGTGGTTGTCGTCCAGCACCAGCACCGGCACCATGCCGAGCGGGTTGTAGTCGGGGACGTGAGTGCCCGCTTCCCATGGACTGTCCACCACTTGTTCGTATTCGATGCGTTTTTCCGCCAGGACAATGCGCACTTTGCGCGCGAACGGGCTGGTCGGCGTCATGATCAGTTTCATTTTTTTACTACACCTGCGTCAGTTTAATGATTTTGCGCGGACGGTATTCCTCCATCCGGTCGAAATTGAGGTAACGGTAGATATTGTCGGCCTCGGGAGCGATCTTGCTGTTTACCAGATCGAGGTACTCCCGCACCGTCGGGATGCGCCCCAGTCGCGCGCAAGCCCCTGCCAGTTCGGCTGAGCCGAGGTAGACGCGGGCACCCTTGCCCATCCGGTTGTCGAAGTTGCGCGTGCTGGTGGAGAATACCGTGGCATTGTCCGCCACCCGCGCCTGGTTGCCCATGCACAGGGAGCAGCCCGGGATTTCGGTGCGCGCGCCGGCGCGGCCGAAAATGCCGTAGACGCCTTCTTCCCTGAGTTCGGCTTCGTCCATCCGGGTCGGCGGCACCACCCACAGCCGGGGCGTGATCAGGCCGGAGTCCTCGATCATTTTCGCGGCGGCGCGGTAATGGCCGATGTTGGTCATGCAGCTGCCGATGAACACCTCGTCGATCTTGTCGCCGGCGACGGCGGAAAGCGGCTTGATGTCGTCCGGGTCGTTGGGGCAGGCCACCAACGGTTCCTTGATGGAGGCGAGGTCGATTTCGATGACATGGGCGTATTCCGCATCGGCATCCGGCGCCAGCAGTTCGGGCTTGGCCAGCCAGGCCTTCATGGCGTCGATGCGGCGTTGCAGGGTGTGAGCATCCTGGTAGCCGTTCTCGATCATGTTGGAGAGCAGGGCGACGTTGGAATTGAGGTACTCGATCACCGGTTCCTTGTTGAGGCGTACCGTGCAGGCTGCAGCGGATCGCTCGGCCGAGGCATCGGCGAGCTCGAAAGCCTGTTCCACCTTCAGGTCCGGCAGCCCCTCGATTTCCAGGATGCGGCCGGAGAACACGTTTTTCTTGCCCTGCTTGCCGACCGTCATGGTGCCTTCCTGGATCGCGGCATAGGGGATGGCATTGACCAGGTCGCGCAGGGTGATACCTGGTTGCATCTGGCCCTTGAAGCGCACCAGCACCGATTCCGGCATGTCCAGCGGCATGATGCCCATGGCGGCGGCAAAAGCCACCAGGCCGGAGCCGGCGGGGAAGGATATCCCGATCGGGAAGCGGGTGTGGGAATCGCCGCCGGTGCCGACCGTGTCCGGCAGCAGCATGCGGTTCAGCCAGGAGTGGATGATGCCGTCGCCGGCTTTGAGGCTGACTCCGCCGCGGTGCACCATGAATTCGGGCAGGGAGTGCTGCAGCTTGACGTCCACCGGCTTGGGGTAGGCCGCGGTGTGGCAGAAGCTTTGCATCATCAGGTCGGCGGAAAATCCGAGGCAGGCAAGCTCTTTCAGTTCGTCGCGGGTCATGCCGCCGGTAGTGTCCTGCGAGCCGACGGTGGTCATCTTCGGTTCGCAATAAGTGCCCGGGCGCACGCCGGCGACGCCGCAGGCACGGCCGACCATCTTCTGCGCCAGGGTGTAGCCCTTGCCGGTGTCCTTTACCGGGGTGGGCAGGGCGAACAGGGTTGAGGGCGGCAGGCCGAGTGCGGCGCGTGCCTGGGTAGTGAGGCCGCGGCCGATGATCAGCGGGATGCGGCCGCCGGCGCGGACTTCATCCGCCAGCGTGACCGGCGCCAGGGTGAAACTGGCGATGAGTTTGCCGGCTTCGTCGGTGACCTGACCCTGGTAAGGATGGATGACGATGACGTCGCCGGTGTTCATGGCGGAAACGTCGCACTCGATCGGCAGCGCGCCGGAGTCCTCGGCGGTGTTGAAGAAGATCGGCGCGATCTTGCTGCCCAGCACGATACCGCCAGTGCGCTTGTTGGGGATATGGGGAATGTCCGCGCCCATATGCCATTGCACCGAATTGATTGCGGATTTGCGCGAGGAGCCGGTGCCGACCACGTCGCCGACGTAGGCGATGGGCAGGTTCTTTTCCTTGAGCTTGGCGATGGTGCCGAGTGCATCCGGCATCTTGGCGACCAGCATTTCCTTGGCGTGGAGCGGAATGTCGGGGCGCGACCAGGCTGCCTGGGCAGGTGAAAGGTCGTCGGTGTTGGTTTCCCCCGGCACCTTGAACACCACGGTTTTGATGGTTTCCGCCAGCGCGGGCTTGGCGGTAAACCATTCCCCCTCGGCCCAGGACTGGATCAGGGATTTGGCGTGGGCGTTGCCTGCCTGCATCCGGTCGGCGACTTGCTGGAAAGCATCGAAAATCAGGATGGTGCGCTTCAGCGCTTCGGCCGCGTCGGCGGCGAGAGCGGTATCCAGAAGCTCGATCAGGGCGGTAACGTTATATCCGCCAAGCATGGTTCCAAGCAGCCTTACCGCATGCTGCGGGCTGATCAGCGGCGAGTTTGCCCTGCCGTTGGCGATATCGGCGAGGAAGGTTGTCTTTACTTTGGCCGCGTCGTCGACGCCGGCAGGAATACGGTTTTCCAGCAGGTCGACGAGGAAGGCCCCCTCTCCCGCAGGCGGGCTCTTCAATAGCTCGATCAGGGCTGTCGTTTGTTCTGCATTCAGAGGTAGCGGCGGCAGGCCAAGCGCAGTGCGCTCGGCGGCATGGTCACGATAGGTTTTCAGCATGGTGTGCACTCGGAAAGAGGGTATTTCAACGAACTGCCATTATATCCGGTATTTTCCGGGCGCTTAAATCAGAATGAACCTTAAAACGGCAATTAACCACGAATGCCAAAAGTAGGCGCCTCTAGGCGACACGAATTTTCACGAATGAACACAAATAGTTAGAACATAATCCCGCTTCACCAAACGGGTGAGACGACCAGGCATGATTAATTCATCGATTATTCGTGAACATTCGTGCTTTATTCGTGCAAATTCGTGGTTAATCGCTTTTTCTAGGATGAAAAACGGGGTTGAATAGGGCTGAAAAAAAGGGGGCGGCCGAGGCCGCCCCAAAACGGAGACACAACTTTAAAAATCGTGACGTGCTATTTTTTCTTCTTGATGCCGAGCACGCCGAGCACGTATTTCTCGTAAATCGGCTCGGTGGTGCCTTTTTTCATCTTGCGGATGAAGTATTTCTCGAAGGCGATCTTGGCCAGGTGCACCCACTTGCCTTCCTTGAACCAGTTGACGTTGCGCGGCGGGATCTGCGGCAGCGCCACGAAGGCCGCGCCGGTGTCGCCGAAGTCGGCCAGGCAGATGGCGTTCCAGGTGGCCTTGTAATCCGGCTCCTTGCCGTCGAGCACGGCGCGGATGTTGTGCGCCGTGGCGGTGACCATGGTTTCGATCATGTAGCCGGTCTTGGGCGCGCCGGTCGGCACCGGAGTGGCTTCCACCGGCGGGATGGCGACGCACACGCCGATCGCGTAAATGTTGTTGTATTTCGGGTTGCGCTGGAACGGGTCGATCAGGATGAAGCCGCGCGGGTTGGTCAGTCCCTCGATGCCGAACACGGCGTCCACGCCCTTGAAGGCCGGCAGCATCATCGAGTGCTTGAACGGCAGTTCGTGTTCCTTTTTGACGTTGCCCATGTCGTCCAGCTCGGTGACGAACATCTTGCCCGGTTCGACCTTGGTGACCTTGGCGTTGCAGATCCACTTGATGTGGCGGTCGCGCATGACGGATTCCATCAGCCCCTTGGAATCTCCCACGCCGCCCAGGCCGAGATGGCCGATGTAGGGTTCGGCGGTGACGAAGGTCATCGGTACCTTGTCGCGGATCTTGCGTCTACGCAGGTCGGTGTCCATGATCATGGCGAATTCATAGGCAGGTCCATAGCAGGAAGCCATCTGCACGGCACCCACTACGATAGGACCCGGATCACGGATGAACTGGTCCCATGCCTTGCCGGCTTCCACTGCGTGATCGACGTGGCAGATGGAATAAGTGTTCTTGCCTGGCCCCATGCCTTCCACTTCGTCGAAGGCCAGCTTCGGGCCGGTGGCGATGACGAGGAAGTCATAGTCGACGATTTGGCCGTCGGTCAGTTCGACCTGATTTTTTTCGGGGTGAACGCGCTGCGCCGGTGTCGCGATCAGGTTGATGCCCTTGCGCTCGAAATAGGGCGCGATGGGAATGGTGATGTCTTCCTTGGTGCGCCAGTTGACGCCGACCCAGGGGTTGGAAGGGACGAATTGAAATAGCGGAGAGTCCGAAATGACGGTGACCTTGTCTTCGGGGCGAAGTTGCTCCCGCATTTCATACGCGCACGACATGCCGCCAATGCCTGCGCCGAGAATTACGATATGTGCCATGTGCACGGTTCCTTATGGGTTAAGAGTTTTCCGGGGTATCGTTTTTTATGGGGAATAATCCCGAATTACCAGACGAAAATTCGGGTCATCGCGTCAAGTCCTTCGTCTACGATGACTTGCAGGTCTTCCGGCGCATCTTCGCTTTCCATCGCCAGGCTGGTATAGGCTGACAGAGATTTCAGCGCACAGGCGATCTTGGCGACTTCGCTGGCAGTAGCGTCGTCCATTTTTACGCCTTCGCGTAGTATCCATTTTGCGGTCATTTGCTTCTCCATTTAATGGGGGTTGTGGTAAACCTTTAAGCAATCGGCGTGCCATGATGCACTTTGTTGATTGTTAATGATATTTAATTATTGTGATTTCTGTGATGACAGGATGTCATGCCAATATGTCAGTATAGTCATTCATGAAGAATGTTTTCTCAGCCTGCTGAGGCAGCAACCTTTTGATTTGCATGGCGGCTTGGTCAAGGTTATACTGCGTCATGACAATCTGTCATGAGGGGCTGCCAAAATGAACGATCTATCTCTCGACCTGCAATCTCTGATCAATATCCAGGAAAATCCATTCGTCCTGATCGATAAGGATTACCGTGTAGTTTCTGCAAACCAGGCTTACTGTCAGGTATATGGCATGAGTCAGGGTGAGATTGTGGGCCGCTTGTGCCATGAAATTTCCCATCATTCCGCCGTTCCCTGTCACGAGAACGGCGAGGTCTGTCCACACCAGAAGGTATTTGCAACCGGCGAGGCTTGCCAGGTACTGCATATTCATTACGACAATCACAATCGCGCCGAGCGGGTGCGCCTCAAGGGGCATCCGATTCGCGGGCGTGACGGTTGCCTTTACCTGGGCGAGGCCATCGTGCCGTTGGGATCTTCGGAAGACCTGGATTGCGACGAGATGCGCATGATCGGACAGTCGCCCGCCTTCCTCGAATGCGCCGATAAACTGGGGCGCGTGGCCGAGTCGGAGGCGCCGATTCTGCTCTATGGGGAAAGCGGCGTAGGCAAGGAGCTGGCGGCGGAATTCGTGCACAAGCATTCCGGCCGGAGCGGAAGGCCGTATGTGGCGGTGAATTGCGCCGCAATTGCCGAATCGGTGTTCGAGAGCGAATTTTTCGGCCACGAGCGCGGCGCCTTCACCGGCTGCGTCGGGCGCAAGCAGGGGCTGTTCGAGCTGGCGCACGGCGGCACGCTGTTTCTCGATGAAATCGGCGAAATTCCCTTGTCCATGCAACCCAAGCTGCTGCGCATGCTGGAAACGGGAGAATTTCGCCGGGTCGGCGGGACTGAAACCCTGAAGGCGGATGTGCGCATCATTTCCGCCACCAACCGCAATTTGCTGGACCGCGTCGACCAGGGCCTGTTCCGCGAGGACCTTTATTACCGTATCGCCGGCATCGATGTGACGCTTCCCTCCTTGCGCGAGCGGCGCCAGGATATTCCCGCGCTGGCAGATGCGCTGCTTGCCCGCATCAGCGGAACGGGGAAGCGGCCCCCGCGGCTTGGCGCCGACGCCGTTACCCGCCTGATGGGCTACGATTATCCGGGCAATGTGCGAGAGTTGCGCAACGTCTTGCAGAAAGCAGCCGCCCTGACTGGCAACGGGATCATCCACGCCAGGCACATCCAGTTCGAGGGGGCGAGCGGCGTGAAACCGCAAAAAGCGCCGCAAGCGAAGGGCCGTGCCGAGGTTGCCGGTGGCTCGCTTTCCATCGAGGCAATGGAAATTCGCCATATCCAGGATCTGCTGGGGCGGTACCAGGGCCATCGGCGCACAGTGGCGGATATACTCGGCATTAGCGAACGCACCTTGTACCGCAAGCTGAATCGCTATGGGCTGCATTCGGAGCAATGAGATGGACGACATCATCAAGGATAATCTTCTCACCCTGTTTCCGGCGCTGCGGGATACCCCCGCCGAGCTGGGGCGGCGGTTCGACCGGGAGGCTGCCTATATCGAAGCGCCGGCGGGAACAGTGCTGTTCGAATCGCGCGGTCCGTGCCAGGCTTTCCCCATGCTGCTGTCGGGCTCGGTGCGCGTGGCCAAGGCCGGGGCGAACGGGCGCGAACTCCAACTCTACCGCGTTCTGCCCGGCGAAAGCTGCATCATCACCAGCAGCTGTTTGTTGGGCAACGTCGCCTATCCTGCGCGCGGCGTGGCGGAGCATGACTTGACGGCGGTGATGGTGCCGAGGGCGTTGTTTACCCAGTTGATCGAGCAGCATCCGCCTTTTCGCGCGGTTATTTTCAACCTGTTCGGCGCACGCCTCGCCGACCTGATGCAACTGGTGGAAGAAGTGGCCTTTCACAAGCTCGATCAGCGTTTGGCGGCGCTGCTGCTGGCAAAAGGCGAGACCGTCAATGCGACACACCAAAGCCTGGCGGACGAACTGGGCAGCGTGCGCGAGATCATCAGCAGATTGCTGAAAAGCTTCCAGGACCAGGGGCTGGTCACACTCCGGCGCGAGCAGATACAGGTTTTAAATGCACAAGCTCTGCGAGGAATCGCGCAAGCAAGCGCGTGAAATGTAACCAAAGTCACAGACACGATGCGCCGAAGTTATTTAATATTAAGGCGTTGCTAATGTTGTCTTTAAAATTGGAGGAAGTTATGAAGGTAAACGTAGGCGGAATTGACAGGCTGCTGCGCATCGTGGCTGGGATCGTGCTGTTGGCGCTGGTATTCGTACTCAAGAATGAAAGCGGTTTCTGGCTGTGGGGTCTGATCGGCATCGTGCCGCTGGCAACCGGCCTGATGAGCTGGTGCCCGGCCTACAGCATTCTGGGCATGAACACCTGCCCGATGAAAGAAAAGAAGTAAAAGAACCGTTCGGTTGTAAAAAAGGCGCAGAACTCAAAAAGTCCTGCGCCTTTTTGCATTTTTGTGACTACCTGACTTTAATTGCTGACCACGCTCTCGCCGTGCGCGAACTCTAAGCGAATAGGGTCCTCTCCAATGCCGCCCTTCGGGCCACCTTGCCGGCGGCAAGGGTTCATCGGCTACCATAAAATCAGATTCATGGATATAGGCTATTTTGTGTAGTCGACCGCAACAAACATCCAATATCTTCAAGGCGCCTGCTCTCCTATCATGCAAATAAGCCAATAAGGCTCGCTTACAGCAAAAGGAGGGTCAAATGATTCAATCCCGACGCAATTTCTTGCGCGCCTTGCCGGCCATCACCGTCGGAGCGGCGTTGGCTCCGGCTCCGGCAATCGCTTCGGCGGCAGGGGCAGAGGATGGCAAGCATCGCTGGGCGATGGTGGTCGATGTGCAAAAATGCATCGGCTGCCAAGCCTGTACGGTGTCCTGCATCATGGAAAATGCCATGCCGGAGAACAGTTTCCGCACCATCGTTTCCACTTACGAGGTGCATGAAGGCAAGCGTACAGGCACCTACATGCTGCCGCGCTTGTGCAACCATTGCGATAATCCGCCCTGCATTCCGGTTTGCCCGGTGGGCGCGACCTTTCAGCGCAAGGACGGCGTGGTGGTGGTTGATGGCGACCGGTGTGTCGGTTGCGCCTACTGCGTGCAGGCTTGCCCTTACGACGCACGCTTCATCAACCACGAAACCGGCAAAGCGGATAAGTGCACTTTCTGCGCCCATCGGGTCGATGCCGGGCTGTTGCCGGCCTGTGTCGAAACCTGTGTCGGCGGGGCGCGCATCTTTGGCGACCTCAACGATCCGAACAGCAAAGTACGCCACCTGGTCGACCAGAACAAGATCAAGGTGCTGAAACCGGAAATGGGCACACAACCCCATGTCTTTTATCTTGGCCTGGACGAGCGCTTCCAGGGGCGCGTCGAGGGCGAAGGCACATTATGGCAACCAAGCGGACACGGAGGTTAAATCATGGACAGTCAAATCATCGAAGTGCTCAACGTTACGCGCGGGGTGGCCTGGCTACCGTGGGCAGTGTCATATTTTTTCCTGATCGGGCTTAGTTTCGGCAGCTTTATGCTGACTCTGCCGTATTTTGTCTTCGGTCGCGCAGAGCACGAAAAGCTTGGCCGTTTGGCCCTGCTCGGTGCGCTGGCCTGCGGACTGACGGCGCCCGTTGCCCTGCTGGCCGACCTGCATGGTCCGGGACGTTTCCTGAATTTTTACCTGTATTTCCAGCCGCAATCCTGGATGTCGTGGGGCTCGTTCTTTATCCCGGTTTATCTCGGCGGCTTGCTGCTCTATGCGTGGCTGGTACTGCGCGGAGATTTTGCCGTGCAGGGCCAAGGCGGCGACGCATTGCTGGCCCGCTTCTATCGCCTTGCCGGGCGGGGCGGAGCCGCGCCGCGAATGGCCATTTCCGCCGCAGCCTTGCTGACCCTGGTGGGCGCTGTGCTGGTGGCGCTTTATACCGGCATGGAGGTGATGGTGGTTCAGGCCCGTCCGCTGTGGAACACGCCTTTCCTGCCGCTGCAGTTCGCGGCAACCGCCTTCGCCGGTGCAATCGGTTTGTCCCTGTTGTTCAACCGGTTTGTCGGTGGCCACGATAACCAGCTGGAAATCGGCCTCAACCGCCTTCTTGTGCTGGCTCTGGCGGTAGTGCTGACGCTGGGCGGGGGATGGCTTTTTGTCAGCCTGTCCGGAGTCAGCCCCGCGCATAGTGCCGCCTTCAGCCAGGTGGCAGGCATGCCGCAATGGCAGCTGACCGCAGTGTGGGCGGTGCTGGCAACGATACTGCCGATGGCGCTGGCGATCTGGCGTCCGGCCTCAAGCGGCCTGATTACCGGACTGATTGCTGTGCACAGCGCATGGATGATGCGCTGGACCATCTTCATCGGCGGCCAGTCTATCCCCAAAACCGGCGCCGGTCTTTATGACTACCATCTGCCGCTCGGCGGTGACGGCCTGCTCGGCATCGTCGGCACGCTGGGTTTGTGGATCGCGCTGCTGGTATTGATGGTGGATTATTTGCCCTGGGCCGGACGGGCGTTTGCCAGCCGCAACAACAAAGCAACCCACGCACTCGCCGCTAGCGCGATTGCTCAGCACTAAGGAGATCAGCATGGAAGACAAGCGTCGTTCGTTTCTGCGCAAGGCCGCGATAGGCGGTGGTCTCACCGCTTTTGCCGCGGGCTTCTCGACCACGGCCGGAAGAATGTTCGATCACGTGCTCGGCAAGGACAAGCCGAAGCAGCGGCTGAATGGCAATTCTCTGGCGCCCGAGTTCACCGTCAATCCCGCCACCGGCGCGCTGAGCATCAACCCGGAACAGCAGGTCAGCTACACCATGTGCACGGGTTGCACCACCTTCTGCGGCGTGCGGGTGCGCATCGACAAAAAAACCGGCAAGATTTTGCGCGTGGCGGGCAATCCGTACAGCCCGATGTCGGCCGATCCGCCGCTGCCTTTCCAGACGCCGATCCGCGAAAGTTTCGTATCGCTCACGCGCTACGAGGAAAAAGGCCTGGCGGGGCGATCCACCGCCTGCGGGCGCGGCAACGCCGTGCTGGAGCAAATGGATTCGCCTTTCCGCGTGCTGGCCCCGATGAAGCGCGTCGGCCCGCGCGGCAGCGGCCAGTGGCAGCCGATCGCGTTCGACCAGCTGGTCAAGGAGATCGTCGAAGGCGGCAATCTGTTCGGCGAGGGCGAAGTGCAGGGATTGCGCGCCTTGCGCGACCTGCAGGCGCCGATCGATCCGCAGCAGCCAGAACTCGGCCCCAAGGTCAATCAGGTCGGCCTGATGGCCAGCACCAACGAGGGCCGCCTTGCTTTTGTGGAGCGTTTTATCAAGCAGTCCTACGGCAGCCTCAACATGGTGGGACACGGCTCCTACTGCGGCGGCGCCTATCGCAGCGGCTCGGGGGCGATGTTCGGCGATATGAAGAAAATGCCGCACGCCAAGCCGGATCTTGAAAATGTTGAGTTCTGCATCTTCATCGGGACTGCGCCCGGCAATGCCGGCAACCCGTTCAAGCGGCAGGGCACGCTAATCGCCAAGGCGCGCTCGGGCAACCGGCAGTTCAGCTACGTGGTGGTCGATCCGGTGCTGACCAATGCCGACAGCCTGGCCGCCGGTGACCGCAGCCGCTGGGTGCCGATCAAGCCCGGCACCGACGGCGCCCTGGCGATGGGGATGATACGCTGGATCATCGAGCAGGAACGCTACGACCGGCATTACCTGGTCCAGCCCAACCTCAAAGTGGCTGAGGCGTCCGGCGAAGCGAGCTGGAGCAATGCCACGCACTTGGTGATCGTCCAGCCGGGCCATGCGCGCGACGGCCGCTATTTGCGCGGTTCCGACTTGGGCATGGTCTTCCCCGAAGAAGAACGCTACAAGGACAAGGACCCCTTCGTCGTGTTCGATCCGGTGGCGAAGAAGCTCGTCGTTCACACCGAAGCCAAGGGTGTGGCAGAGCTGTTCTTTGACGGCGAGGCACAGGTCGGTGCGGATACGCTCAAGCTCAAAAGCGCGATGAGCCTGCTGCGTGAAGAAGCGTTGAAGCACAGCCTGGCCGACTATTCCGCCGCCTGCGGTGTGCCGGTGGAGATCATCGAGGGACTGGCGCGCGAATTCACCAGCCATGGCAAACGTGCCGCTGTCAACGCGCATGGCGGCATGATGTCCGGCAGCGGATTTTACAACGCCTATGCGGTGGTGATGCTGAATACCCTGATCGGTAATCTCAACCGCCAAGGGGGTGCCCTGGTCAGCGGCGGCAGCTTCAAGGATGTCGGCGAAGGGCCGCGCTACAATCTGGAAAATTTTGCCGGCGAGGTCAAGCCGAGCGGCATCCCGATCGGACGCAACGTGCCCTACGAAAAGACGTCCGAGTTCAAGCGCAAAAAGGCAGGCGGCAAGGCCTATCCGGCGCAGGCGCCGTGGTATCCGAATGCTCCGGGTCTGGCGTCCGAATGGCTGACCGGCGCGATCAACGGCTATCCCTATCCGCTCAAGGCCTTGATCTTGTGGAGCTGTAATCCGCTTTATGGCGTGCCGGGACTGCGCGCGCAAATCGGGAAAGATATTGCCGACCCGAAGAAGCTGCCGCTGATCGTGGCGGTCGACCCGTTTATCAATGAAACCTCGGCCTTTGCCGACTATATCGTGCCGGATTCGCTGCTCTATGAAAGCTGGGGTTGGGCCGGCGCCTGGGGTGGGGTGGCGGTCAAGATGAGCACGGCGCGCTGGCCGGTGGTCGAACCTAAAGCCCAGAAGCTGCCGGATGGCCAGGCGATCGGCATGGAGACCTTCTTCATCGCGCTGGCCAAGGCCATGGCTTTGCCCGGCTTCGGTCCGGCCGGCCTCGCCGACGCCGAAGGAAATCCTTGCCCGCTGGAACGCCCCGAGGACTGGTATCTGCGCGGCGGCGCGAATATCGCGTGGCAGGGCAAGACGCCGGTGCCGGAAGCGAGCGACGAGGATATCGAACTGTCCGGCGTGGCCCGTATCCGTCCCCTGCTGGAAAAAACACTCAAGCCCGAAGAGTGGCGCAAGGTGGCTTTCATGCTGGCGCGGGGCGGACGGTATCAGAACTACAAGGAAATGTTCGGCCTGCGCTTGCCGCCGCCGGCCGATCCCAAGGCGCATGCCGCGCCAGCAGGAGCCGCCTTGGCCAAAAACTCCAAATCTGCCGGCATCAAGCCGCTGGCAGCGGCGACGGTGGCGGGCGCTGCCGTCCACGGAGAGCAAGAGGAAGCGCCTTACCCCTCAGACTGGTCCACGCATCGCTTCACCAAGCCCATGATGCTGTATAACGAAAACGTCGGTACCGCCAAAAACAGTTTCACCGGCAAGCGTTTTTCGGGCACCCCATCGTGGCATGAACCGGCTTTCGCCGACGGCACGCCGGTACGCAAGAAGTACCCCGAGGCGGAATGGCCGCTGCAATTGATCAGCTACAAATCGCCGCTGCAAAATTCTTACAGCATCGGTGCACGGCGCTTGCGTGGTATCCACCCCGACAACCCGGTGGCGCTGCATCCGGAAGATGCGGCACGGCTGGGCCTGCACAGCGGCGACCAGGTTTATCTCGAAACCCCGGGAGGGCGTGCCAAGGCGACGGTGATTCTGCGCCACGGCGTGCAGCGCGGCGTGGTTGCGGTTGAACACGGTTTTGGCCATCGCGAGCTCGGTGCGCGGGCGCATCGCATCGGTGACAAAGTGCAGCCGCACGAACCGGCGATAGCTGCCGGCATCAATCTCAATGATATGGGTTTGAGCGATCCGACCCGCAACGGACGCAACGTGTTCGTCGATCCGGTGGCGGGAACTACTGTGCGGCAGGGTTTGCCGGCGCGTCTGGTGCGGGCGTGACGGAAGGGCCGGGCTTGTCATTGGCAGCAGGCGGAGGTGCTCTTGCGCGGCTAGTCTGGTCAGCATGAAGAAATATGCCGAGCATCGCCTAATCGAGGGCTAATTAAAATCTTCCGGAATGCCGCGTCAAATCTGACTTTTGGCGCGGTCGATAGTGTTTTTTACGCGTGTCCAATCTTCAATCTCAACCAAGGAATAAAAATGAAACAAATGTCGCACTTTGCACGAAAACTTTTCCTTTCCACTCTCATGGCTACCGCCATTAGCATGCCTGCAATTGCCACACAGGCGGCGCCTGCACCCCAGATCCGGATCGACGTCCCGGTCGCGCTAAAACAGGCGAAGGTCGTTTTCAACCTGGACCATGCCGCATTTAGCGGCGATACCCCTATCGGCCTCAAGCACATGACCCTGATGCTCGAACGGTTCAAGCAGGCCGGTACCGAATCGAGCCTGGTTGCTGTTTTCCACGGCGATGCAGGATACATGCTGCTTAACGACGAGGCTTACAATGCTGCGCGCAAGACCAGAACCGGTAACCCCTACAAGGGCATGGTCGAAGACCTGATCAAGCAGGGCGCCCAGATCGAGGAATGTGTTGTTACCATGAAAGCCAATATGTGGGTCAATGAGAACCTGCTGCCCGGGGTGAAGGTGAATTCCGGTGCGCTTGGACGGATCGTGCAATTGGTGCAGGAAGGTTACGTGATGATCCAGCCGTAGGGAGGCTGGGAATGCTGACAGTGAATCTGGGTCCCCTCCCAGTGCCGATCACCCTGCTGCTGCTGATGGGGGCTCTGTTTGTTGCGGCGGGGACAGGCCGCCTGGCCGGGCGTGGTCAGCAAACGGGCATAGGCAATATCTTGACCGACATGTTGATCGCGGCTGTGCTGGTGGCACGCATCGCCTTCGTTGTCATCTGGTTCGACACTTATCGCGGCATGCCCTGGTGGTCCATGCTCGATATCCGCGACGGCGGCTTCACCCCGTGGGCCGGGATGGCGGCGGCATTGCTGGTGGCGGTCTGGCGGGGCTGGCGCCGCGCGGCACTACGCAAACCGCTGGCCTTGGGACTGGCGGCAGGGGCGCTTGCCTGGGGAGCGATGTTCGGTGCGATACTCATGATGGACAATACGGCTCTGCCCAAGGTGTCGTTGACGACACTTGCGGGCGAGCCGGCAGACCTCGCTGCGCTGGCTGCCGGCAAGCCCATGGTCGTCAATTTGTGGGCCAGCTGGTGCCCTCCCTGCCGGCGCGAAATGCCGGTGCTCGCCGCCGCGCAAAAACAGGAAACGGGAGTGCGCTTTGTCTTTGCCAACCAGGGCGAAGATGGGACGACGGCCCAGCACTATCTCACCGCCGCTCGACTCGATCTTGCCAACGTTCTACTCGACCCCGGCGCCGGCATTGGCCGCGAGGTCGGCTCGATGGCGTTGCCAACCACTCTTTTCTACGACGCCCACGGACGGCTGATCGATACCCACCTGGGTGAGCTATCGGCCGCCTCGCTGGCGAGTAAATTAAACCAGCTGCGCTCGCGCACTAACCTCTCAAATAAGGAGTAAATCACCAATGATTAAAAAACCATTCGTTCTGTTTGCCGTTTTGTTTGCCTTGCTCGGCATGACCCTGGGTGCACAGGCGAAAGACTGGCCGGCACCGATCAAGGCGCTCGAAGCCCAGGGTGTCGAGGTGATAGGGACCTTTGCTGCGCCAGGCGGGCTGACCGGCTATGCAGGCATGATCGAGCAACAGCCGCTGGCCATCTACCTGACCGCCGACGGCAAACAGGCGATCATCGGCTCCATGATCGACGCAAAAGGGGTAAACCTGAGCCAGGAACCGTTGGACAGGCTGGTCAGCAAACCCATGACCGTGAAAATCTGGAAGCAGCTTGAGAAGAGCGCCTGGATTGCCGATGGCAGCAAGAATGCCCCGCGTGTCATCTACACTTTTACCGACCCTAACTGCCCCTACTGCAACAAGTTCTGGAATGATGCCCGACCCTGGGTCAAGGCCGGCAAGGTGCAGTTGCGCCACGTCATAGTTGCCATCCTCACGGACACCAGCGCGGGTAAGGCGGCGGCCCTGCTCTCTGCCAAGGATCCGCAAGTTGCCCTGACCCAGCACGAACAACAGCATGCCAGTGGTGGCGTCAAGCCCTTGGCCCAGATATCGGCAACAGTTCGCGTGCAGCTCGACGCCAACCAGAAATTGATGCAGCAACTCGGGGCCTCTGCCACCCCGACCATCTTCTACAAGGACGCCAGCGGCAATCTGCAAAAGATACAAGGTGCGCCATCGGCAGAAATGCTGACCAAAATTCTTGGCCCGCGCTGAGCCTGCCTGGTGGTTTGATCAGACCTTCCCTAATGCGAGCCAGGATGCCCCGCTTTTGCCTCCATCAACAGATGGGTGATTTCCGCCGCCGAATGCACGCCCAGCTTTTCCATCGTGTTATGGCGGTGCACCTGGACGGTCTTGTCGCTGATTGCCAGCTCGCGGGCGATGATTTTGTTGGGCTTGCCGGCGGCCATCAACTCCGCCACCTCGCGCTCGCGCGCGGTCAAAGTCGCCAGAGCGGTTTGTGCTGTGCGGGTTTGCGTACTGATCCGGCACTCCTCAATGCTGCGCTGCACCGCGCGCGTAACCGCATCGAGCAATACCTGATCCTTGCACGGCTTTTCGATAAAATCGCAGGCACCGGTTTTCATCGCCTGCACGGCCATGGCTAAATCACCGTGGCCGGTCAGAAAGATGATGGGTAAGTGTACGCCATGCTCTTTGAGCGTTTGTTGCAGTTCCAATCCGCTCATCAGGGGCATGCGCACGTCGAGAACCAGGCAGCCCGGCACATGCCCGTTGTAACGGTCGAGAAAGTCATGCGCCGACTCGAAAGTCGCCACACGCCATCCCGCCGAATCGAACAGATAAACCAATGAGCGGCGCATCGCCGCATCATCGTCGACCACAAACAGCACCGCATCGCGTTCGTTCATAGGCCTCCCTGTGATTCTTCCCTCGGCAGGCTGAACCATACTGCCAGCCCTGGATTGTCGTCATTGGCCATAGCCGACAGCGTTCCCCCAAGCGATTCGATAATGCTTTTGCTAAGCGACAAACCCAAGCCGAGGCCCTCGGGTTTGGTGGTGAAGAACGGTTCGAACAGGCGTGCGAACTGTTCGGGCTTAAGCCCGCAACCGGAATCGCGTACGGTGATGAGATAGGCGCTGGCTTCCACCCGGAACCGCACCTCGATCGGCTCCTGCGCATGGCCGGCGGTCTGTTGCGCATCCAGCGCGTTTTTCAGCAGATTGAGCATGACCTGCTGGATCTTCACGGGGTCGGCCATCACCTTGGCCGGTTGTGTCGCGTCGGGTTGCCAAATAACGCGCGCTTGTGGATGGGTGCCGGTGAAAAGGGCGATGGCTTCTCCCAGAACCGCGATCAGATCGACCGACTTCTGTTCGGATGCTCTTTTTTGGGCGAAAGCGCGGATGTTCCGAATGATGCTTGCCGCCCGCTCGCTTTGCGTGACGATTTCGTTGGTTCCGTCCAGCAAGGGCGCCGGCTCCAATCGACCTGCTGTAATGCGCCGCGCCATGCCGCGGGCGAAGTTGCGGATCGCCGCCAGCGGCTGGTTCAACTCGTGCGCGATCGCGCTTGCCATTTCGCCGAGGATGGCCAGTCGCGCAGTATGGTCGAGCGTGGTTTGTCGCAAGCGCGCTTCTTCTGCCATGCGGCGCTGTTCCTCCTGCGCGTCGCGCAGCGCGCGCGTGCGCTGACTCACCAGGTGTTCAACGCGCACGGTATGCACTGCCCAGACGACCAGTAAGGCCAGAATCAGCAGCATCCAGCCCCAATAGCGCCGCAAAACTCCCTCGAAGGTCCATTGGCGCAAATAGGCATAGGGGCCGATTTTCAATTCGCGGAACAGCTCGTCGACAACCTGATAATCGGCGGGTACTGCCCAACTATAGCCATCCGCGGTACGCGGCATTGCCAGTAAAGCGATGGCCACTTGCTTGGACAGTTCCGCCGGGGTATGCCGTAAGGCGGCAATCGGCCAGTCGGGGTATAAGCGTGACGATGTTTGGCACTGGAAGCCCTGGGTGGCGATCGGCGCCAGCACACGCAACTCCCCGGCGCCAATCTCGCCGCTGCGGATCATCTGCTCAAGCAGGCAGGTGCGAATGATGCCGGCGTCGGCTCGGCCTGCATGAACCGCATGCACGATTTTTTGAATCGGGAAACCCGTAAACTGCAGATCGGCCAGATCATGCGCGGGATCGACACCGGCTTCCAGCAATTCGCGTGCAGCGATCTGGTATCCCCCGAACGCATCCGGATCAACCGCCAGCACATGTTTGCCGGCCAGATCCGCCAATGTGTGCAAGTGGGCACCGTTGCGCACCACGATGGCCGATCCGATCGATTGCCTTGGCGACAGGGCCCAAGGCGACTCGATGGTCGCGATGCGACTGGCGCCATCGCTATGTTCGAGGGCGACATAGTGGCCGCTATTGGTGATGACGAAATCAATGGTCCGTTCATGCACCGCACGCGTCAGCCCGGCCTGGTCGAAATCAAGCAGAATGAAACGATGGTCCGGAATGGTGGCTACAAGCCAATTCCTGACATAGGACCAATCTTCCTGTACCGCCTCGGCGCCTTTATATGCCAGGACACCGATCCGCACCGTAGTCGCATTGCTTGCATCCGCAAGGGATGCCTGGAGCAGCAGGGCCACGCCCATCAAAAAAACGCCAAGCCGGTAGAGCGGTCGCAGAAAGAGCATGTCTTGTATTATCGGCTTATCAAACTCGACTGTAAAAAGGCGCAGGATTATTCAATCCTGCGCCTTTTTGTTTTTTGCGGCTAGGCTAAACGCTGACGGCTTTTTCGCTGTTCTCGGCAAATTCGAGATGGACATTCTCCTGCTCATCGACATCCACCACTACCTTGCCGCCATGGGCCAGTCGGCCGAACAGCAGTTCATCCGCCAACGCCTTGCGGATGGTGTCCTGAATCAGCCGCGCCATCGGTCGCGCACCCATTGCCGGGTCGAAGCCATGCTTGGCCAGATGATCTTTTAAGGCATCGGTAAACACGGCCTCCACTTTTTTCTCGTGGAGCTGTTCTTCCAGCTGCATCAGGAATTTGTCCACCACTCGCAGGATGACCTCGCGGCTGAGCGGCGCGAAGGAAATGGTGCCATCCAGGCGGTTCCTGAATTCCGGACTGAATAACCGTTTGATCTCCGCCATTTCATCGCCTTGCTGCCGCGCAGTAGTGAAGCCGATGTTGCTCTTGGTCAGCGATTCGGCGCCGGCGTTGGTGGTCATGATGATGATTACGTTGCGGAAGTCCGCCTTGCGGCCATTGTTGTCGGTGAGCGTGCCGTGGTCCATTACCTGCAGCAGGATGTTGAAGATGTCGGGGTGGGCTTTTTCGATTTCGTCGAGCAGCAGCACCGCATAAGGGTGTTTGGTGATCTGCTCGGTCAGCAGGCCGCCCTGTTCGAAGCCGACATAGCCGGGCGGGGCGCCGATCAGGCGAGATACCGCGTGCCGTTCCATGTATTCGGACATGTCGAAGCGGATCAGCTCGATGCCCAAGGTATAGGCCAACTGCCGCGCCACTTCGGTCTTGCCGACGCCGGTCGGGCCGGAAAACAGGAAGGAGCCGATCGGCTTGTGCGGATTGCCGAGGCCGGAACGTGCCATCTTGATCGCGGAGGCGAGCGCATCGATGGACTTGTCCTGGCCGAATACCACGGACTTGAGGTCGCGGTCGAGGGTCTTGAGGGCGGAGCGATCGTCGCTGGAAATGCTCTTCGGCGGGATGCGCGCGATCTTGGCGATGATTTCCTCGATTTCCTTGTTGGTGATGGTCTTCTTCTGCTTCGATTTCGGCTGGATGCGCTGCGCAGCCCCGGCTTCATCGATCACGTCGATGGCCTTGTCGGGAAGGTGGCGGTCGTTGATGTAGCGCGCTGACAGTTCCGCCGCCGTGGTGAGCGCTGAGGCCGTGTACTTGACGCCGTGGTGGGCCTCGAAGCGCGATTTCAGGCCGCGCAGAATGGCCACGGTTTCCTCGACGCTGGGCTCGGGCACATCGATCTTCTGGAAACGCCGCGACAAGGCATGATCCTTTTCGAAGATGCCTCGATACTCGTTGTAAGTGGTGGCGCCGATGCAGCGCAGCTGCCCGGAACTCAGTGCGGGCTTCAACAGGTTGGAAGCGTCGAGCGTGCCGCCGGAAGCGGCACCGGCACCGATCAGGGTGTGGATCTCGTCAATGAACAGGATGGCGTGCGGATCCTCGGTGAGCTGCTTCAGTACCGCCTTGAGGCGCTGTTCGAAATCGCCGCGGTATTTGGTCCCAGCCAGCAGCGCGCCCATGTCGAGCGAGTAGACTGTGCTCTCGGCCAGCACTTCGGGCACTTCTCCCTCGACGATGAGCCGCGCCAGCCCTTCTGCAATGGCAGTCTTGCCGACGCCGGCCTCGCCGACCAGCAGAGGGTTGTTCTTGCGGCGGCGGCACAGGGTTTGAATGGTTCTCTCCAGTTCAAGTTCGCGCCCGATGAGCGGGTCGATCTTGCCAGCCAGAGCCTGGGTGTTGAGGTTCTGGGTAAAGTTGTCCAGCGCACCGGCGGGAGCGGCTTCCTGCTCGGCTTCCTGCTCCGGATCCTGGCGCGGTACATTGCCTTCCGGTACCTTGCTGATGCCATGAGAGATGTAGTTCACTACGTCGAAGCGGGAAATGCCTTGCTGGCTGAGGAAATACACCGCATGGGAATCCTTCTCGCCGAAAATCGCCACCAGCACGTTGGCGCCGGTCACTTCCTTCTTGCCGGAGGATTGGACGTGCAGGATGGCGCGCTGGATCACGCGCTGAAAGCCCAGGGTGGGTTGCGTGTCCACTTCGCCCGAGCCGGCTATGGTGGGAGTCTGGGTGGTGACGAAGTCGGCCAGGATTTTGCGCAGCTCGTCGATATCTGCGGCACAGGCGCGCAACACCTTGGCCGCGCTGGGGTTGTCCAGCATGGCCAGCAATAGATGCTCCACGGTAATGAACTCATGGCGCTTCTGGCGCGCTTCCATGAAAGCCATATGTAAAGAGACTTCAAGTTCCTGTGCGATCATTTCAATTTTCCTCCATCACGCATTGCAGCGGATGTTGATGCTGCCGGGCGAATGCCACGACCTGTTCGACCTTGGTTGCGGCGATGTCCTTGGGGTATACCCCACATAGGCCGGCGCCTTCAGTATGTACTTTGAGCATGATTTCCGTCGCTTGTTCGTGGGTCTTGGAAAAATATTGCTGTAGAACCTCGACGACAAACTCCATCGGAGTGAAGTCATCGTTCAGCAGTACCACGTTGAACAGAGGCGGGGACTTCAGCCTGCTTTTTACCGTTTCCAGTACCGGAGTTTCTTGACGCTTGCTACCCATTCTCTTCCTTTAAGCATACTAGAACCATTTTGGCGCTGGCAGTGAATTTTTCAAGTACCCCAAGGGGGAGATGAGGAAAAATAACGACCCTCTGGACGCTATGGAAACGCTGATTTATTTGCTCCGTTCGGGCTGAGCCGTGAGCTTGTCGAACGGTCGAAGCCCTTTCTAACATTATGATTTACCAAGCATGCCCTTACGATAGGCTCAGGGCGGACCGATTTAATCAGCGCCTCCCTATGGTTTCTTGGTGAGCTCGGCATGTTCGGCGCGCAATGCCTTGAGTCGCGCCTCTGCAATGGAAAGTTGGTAGAAATCGCCGTCGCCCGCCTTCAAGCCGAGCTGCAGCTGTTCGATGGCAGCGACCAGATTGCCTTGGCGAGTATAGGCTTCGGACTGCGCCTGGTGAGATAGCAGCATCTTGCCCTGCATGGCGTAGCCTTGCGCCTGCAATTCGTAGAGCCGGCCGTCGTTGGGGAAGCGGCGCAGCCGGTCGCCGACCAGCTTCAGTGCATCGCCGCTGCGGCGGTTCTGCAGCAGAGCTTCGGTATAGCCATACACCAGCGCTCGGTGATTTGGAAAGCTTTTCAGGGCTGCCTGATACTGGGCGAGGGCGGCCCCTTGCGGGCCGGCGGCAGTCTTGATCAGAGCACTCAGGTTTTCGATAATTGCGTTGGGCGCAGTGGTTTTGCGCAATTGTGCCAGTTCCTGCTCGGCGCGCGTGGTCTCCTTGGCACGTAGCAGGGCCGCTGCCAGGCCGTAGCGGCTGGCGGCTTCGCTGCTGTATTTTTTTTCGCGCAGCGCTTCCTCGAAGTGGGCGATTGCTTGCTGCGGCGATCCTTCGTCTGCGCGCAGTTTGGCGCGCACCAGCTGAAATTCCAGGCTGTCCGGAACTTGGCGAATGGGCGTGTTTTCCAGGCGGTTCTGCAGGTCGGCAATGCGTTCGCTGGTGATCGGGTGAGTGCGCAGGTATTCCGGCGCGTTATTTTCGTACAACCGGTTGAATTTTTGCAGCCGTTCGAAGAATGAAGCCGCTCCGCGCGGGTCGAACCCGGCCTGGGTCAGCGTCTGCAGGCCAATGCGGTCGGCCTCGCGCTCGTGCTCGCGGGTGAAGTCGAGCTGGGTCTGGATGGAAGTCGCTTGCGCCGTCGCCATGGCGGCATTGGCCATTTGTGGATTGGAACGTGCAGCCAGGATTGCCACCGCCAGCGCGGCGAGTGAGGTCATCGTGCTTTGCTCCTGTTTGGCGATGATGCGAGCCAGGTGGTGCTGCGTGACGTGGGCGATTTCGTGGCCGAGCACGGCAGCGAGCTCGGATTCGCTCTGTGCCGCGAGTATCAGTCCGGTGTGCACGCCGATAAACCCGCCAGGCAGGGCAAAGGCGTTCAGGGTGCTGTCGCGAAGTACGAAAAATTCGAAATCCTGGCGATTCCCTGCACTGGAGGCCACCAGTCGGTAGCCGAGGTTGTTGAGATAGTCGGTCAGTTCGGTATCGTCCACCAGGCTGCGGTCATGGCGGACGTCAACCATGATGGCCTCGCCGATGCGGCGCTCGGTTTGCGGGGAGAACCCGCTTTGCGATGCCTCGCCCAAGTCGGGCAGGCCATCGGCCAACACGCCCGGCATGGTCAGCAGCGGGATGAGCAGGGCTAGTAGTCCGTTCCGCCAAACCGAAGACATGAAACGGCGTCTTTTCCCGCCATGCGTCGTTGCATCCCCTTGCCGTATACCCCATACGGCGG
Source organism: Sulfuricella sp. (assembly GCF_035531155.1). Lineage (NCBI taxonomy): Bacteria > Pseudomonadati > Pseudomonadota > Betaproteobacteria > Nitrosomonadales > Sulfuricellaceae > Sulfuricella > Sulfuricella sp. The sequence continues at coordinate 66,715 of NZ_DATKTK010000056.1, forward strand.
CGAGTCTGCGCCTAGCCTGGCGAAAAAATCCATCCGTTTCATTTGTCCCCGTTTTGGTGGAACGGACTACTAGGTGGCGTAAATTCATGGTGCTATGATAATCGCTTTAAAATATAAGTTCATTATTCAGGTGCCAAAAATGAGCGGATTCTCCCATTTTGACGAGGCTGGGCAGGCGCATATGGTGGGTGTGGCAGAAAAGCCGGAAACTCGCCGCATCGCCCGCGCTGCCGGCAGAATTACCATGCAGCCCGCCACTCTGAAGCTGATTCTGGAGGGTGGGGCCAAAAAGGGCGATGTGCTCGGCGTCGCTCGCATCGCTGCGATCCAGGCTTCGAAGCGCACCTCCGAATTGATACCCTTATGCCATCCGCTCGCGCTCACCAAGGTCGGCGTGGAGTTCAACGTGGACGAATCCAATACGGCGATCGAGTGCATCGTCACGGCGGAAACCCTGGGGCGCACCGGCGTCGAAATGGAGGCGTTGACTGCTGCGAGCGTCGGTTTGCTGACGATCTACGATATGTGCAAGGCGGTGGATCGTGGCATGCATCTGGATGGCATCCGCCTACTGGAGAAGCAGGGCGGCAAGTCGGGCCACTGGGTGGCGGCGGAATAATAGTGGATAGGCAGGGAGTTCACGCTCTGGAACTTGTGGGGCGGTTGCGTAGTCTCTTGTAAGATAGGAGTAACGGGAGTTGGACATAACTAAAATTATGTACGCATAAATATAAAGTAGTTGTAGATTGGCTGCTTTTTGGTATATTAGCGGACTATGATTTTGTTGTTGAAGGGAAATATCGCCATGTTTGGATCCAATATGTTTGGCATCAAGGAAATTGATGTTGCTGGGTTGCGCTCCCTGTTGAGCGAGAAAAAGAATCTCGCCCTGGTGGATGTGCGCAGTGATAATGAAGTCGCTTACGGCGTGATCGAAGGTGCGCTGCACTTGCCCTTGCACCTGTTGCCGATCAAGGCTGACGAACTTGACAAGGATGTCCATACCATCTTTTATTGCCGTTCCGGCGCGCGTTCGGCGCAGGCCTGCGCTTTCATGGCGGCCAAGGGGCACGACAACGTGTATAACCTGCAGGGTGGAATTATGGCCTGGATGCAGTCCGGTCTGGCACTGGCCAAGGCAGCTTGATTTTTGTCAGTGGATAGTCGCGGCTGTTGCAATTTACCCTTATCTATATTATAAAATCCTTTTTTACATCTAAACCCACACTTAAGGAGACTAAGAAAAATGAATTTCGATAAAGAATTGGACGCCAGCGGCCTTAACTGCCCCCTGCCTATCCTGCGTACCAAGAAGGCTCTCGCCGAATTGACTGCCGGTCAGGTGCTTAAAGTGGTTGCCACCGACCCGGGTTCCGTCAAGGATATGCAGGCCTTCGCCAAGCAGACCGGCAACGAGTTGCTGTCTTCTGCCGAAGTAGGCGGCAAATACCAGTTCTTTCTCAAGAAGAAATAATTTAAGAATAGTTTGAACAAATAATAACTATCTACAATTCGGAGGCAACGAAAATGGCGAAGAAGCTTGCAATCATCGCGACCAAGGGCACGCTGGACTGGGCTTATCCCCCTTACATTCTGGCTTCGACCGCCGCGGCGCTGGGTTATGACGTGCAAATATTCTTTACTTTTTATGGTTTGCAATTGGTGCGCAAGGATACGGGCTGCCTCAAGGTCAGTCCGCTGGGGAATCCCGGCATGCCGATGAAGATGCCGTTCGGTCCGAAGTGGTTCAGGGGGATCAACTGGAATATTCCCAATATTATCCAGGCGAATATTCCCGGTTTCGAGTCGCTGGCAACCGCACTGATGAAGCAAACCATTGCCAACAACGGCGTTGCGACCATTTCCGAACTGCGCGAGTTGTGCCAGGAGGCTGAGGTGAAGTTCCTCGCCTGCCAGATGACCGTGGAACTGTTCGGCTTCGAGCACAGCGATTTCATTGACGGGCTCGATTACGTGGGCGCTGCGTCGTTCTTCGAGTTTGCCGGGGAATCGGATATCTGCCTGTACATTTGATGTATGGCAGCAGGTTGAGCTGAGGTAGACAAAAAAGGGCAGGCGATATCGCCTGCCCTTTTTTGCTTTTTAAAGTGTGAGATGAAACATGGCGTTAGTACGCGGCTGTAATTTTCCCGATGACCTGTATTACAACGTGGACGATAACGTGTGGGCTCGGCGCGAGTCTGACGGCACCGTTGTCATCGGCATGACCCCCTACGGTTGCGCACTGTCGGGTGAGATCGTGGCCTGGACGGCTAAAAAAGTGGGTCGAGCGGTCGACCAGAACAAGTCCACCGGCACCGTTGAGTCGGGTAAATGGGTCGGCCCGGTCAAGGCACCCGTCAGTGGCGAAATTATTGCCGTCAACGAGGCGGTAATCGCTGTGCCCAGCACGATCAACACCGACCCCTACGGAGCCGGTTGGCTGGTCAGGATGAAACCTTCCGACTGGGTCGGGGAGTCGGGCTTGTTGCTGAGCGGGCAGGCTGCGGCTGAGGCGTTCGAGGCCAAGATGCAGACGGAAGGTTTCCCGGGCTGCGCATAATTGTTGCCTGTCGACTGCATTTCTTTACCGCAAGGGGCGCAAAGGAACGCGAGGTAACCCATGAAACTTGTTTTTCCTTTGCGTACTTTGGCGTCCTTCGCGGTTAAATGTTTTGTTGAGCTGCATTATGGAGCGCGTCATGTTTAACGGCAGCGGCAGTTGGCTGAACATTGCGGCAAAGATCGAGCCACTGGAAGGTATTTCACTGGATGCCGCCCTGGTCGGGGAAATGCAGCGCGCCGCCGGTACGATGGACGCCATCGACTTCTACACCCCAAGCTTCAAATCCTACGCCACATCCGAAATCGCCTCCTGCAGCAAGAGCGCCTGGCCGGCGGTTTCCATTACCGGGCCGGATTGCAAATTGCAGTGCGACCATTGCAAGGGCAGGATTCTCGCCAGCATGATTCCGGCCCGCACCCCGGAAGAATTGTGGTGCGTAGCCAATCAGCAGATCGAGCACGGCGCTCGCGGCATGCTGCTGACCGGGGGTTCCAACCACCGCAACGAAGTCGAGTACGATCCCTACTATTCTACTATCCGTCGCATCAAAGATGCATTTCCGGAATTCAGGATCGCCCTGCATACTGCGCTGGTGGACAGGGATATGGCGCAACGGATGGAAGACAGCGGCATCGATGCCGCCATGATGGACGTGATCGGCGCGCAGGAGACCATCACCCAGGTCTACCATCTGAAGCGCAGCGTGGACGACTTCGAGCGATCGCTGGAAAATCTGGTGGCGACGCGCCTCAAGGTGGTGCCGCACATCGTGTTGGGGCTGCATTACGGCCGCTTTCTTGGCGAACGGGTCGCGCTGGAAATGCTGCGCCGCCACAAACCGTCAGCGGTAGTGCTGGTGGTGGTGATGCCATTCTACGCACTTGTCCACAAGCCGTTCGGCGTGCCTGACAGTCTTGAAGTCGGCCGTTTTTTTCTCGACGCGCGGCAGGCCTTGCCGGATATCCCGTTGCTGCTCGGCTGTGCACGTCCGGCAGGTCAGGCCAAGGCCGAGATCGATGCCTATGCGCTGATGGCCGGCTTGAACGGTATCGCGCATCCTGCCGACGGCATGGTCGAACTGGCGGCGCGGCTCGGCCGGAAGGCGCGTATTGCCTCGGCCTGCTGCTCGATGGCAGTGGGTGGCGAGATGGTGACAGAAAGCGGACTATGGGCAAAACCTGGCGCGTCATCGATACCGGCCTGAGGCCGGCGGCAGAGAATATCGCCCTCAACCGCGCCCTGCTTGAAGCGCGTCAGGCCAGTGAAATCCCCAATACCCTGCGTTTCCTGCGCTTCCGGCCAAGCGCGCTGCTCGGCTATCACCAGAGCGCGGAGCAGGAGCTCGATCTCGATTACTGCCGTGCCAACAATATCGCCGTGCAGCGTCGCATCACCGGTGGCGGGGCGATCTACTTCGACGAAACCCAGATCGGCTGGGAACTCTACCTTACCAAAGATACTCTCGGCTGCGCCGACATGGCGCAGATTGCTCGCCGCATCTGCGAAGCGGCGGCGCGGGGAATTTCTGCCCTGGGCGTCGAGGCGAGATACCGGCCGCGCAACGACATCGAGGTGGAGGGAAAAAAGATTTCCGGAACCGGCGGCGCGTTCGAGGGCAATGCCCTGATGTACCAGGGCACGCTGCTGCTACGGTTCGACGTGGAAAAAATGCTGCGCGTGCTGCGTATCACGGCCGAAAAGCTTTCTGACAAGGTAATTTCTTCGGCGCGGGAGCGGGTGACGAATTTGGCCGATCTGCTCGGCCAAGTGCCCGACCTTGAGACGGTCAAGGCGGCACTGACCGGGGCATTCGCCAAGGAATTCGGCGTTTCCTTCGCCCCTGGCAATCTGGCTGCGGTAGAGTTGGCGCGCTATCAAGATGCGCTGGCCGAGATCGATCATCCGGACTGGGTCAACCTGATCGACCGTTCGGCAGCGGATATGTCGATCCTGCAGGCATCGCGCAAATTTCCCGGCGGCCTGCTGCGGGTGTGCCTGGCGTTCGATGCGCGCGCCGGTCGCATCAGGCAAGTGTGGTTCAGCGGCGATTTCTTCGTCAGCCCGAAGCGCGCGGTGGCCGATCTGGAAGCGGCGCTGCGCAACGTTCCGTTGGATGGGGTCGAAGAACTTATCAGGTCGTTTTTCGCGCAGCAGCAGGCCGACCTGCTGATGCTGACGCCGGAAGATTTTGCAGCGGTGATCCGGCAAGCGGCGGCGTGATGGATGGTCGGCAAAAAGTGGATGTGCTGGTGGTCGGCCTCGGGCCGGCTGGCGGCGCGGCGGCACTGGCTGCAGCGCAGGCCGGATTGCGCGTGGCCGCGGTGGAGCGACGGAAGGAAATCGGAGTGCCGGTGCAGTGTGCCGAATTCATTCCCTTACCGCTGGCTCGTTACGCTGTGCCCGAGGGCGTGCTGCAGCAGCGCATTCAGGGCATGGTCAGCTACCTGCCCTCGGGGAGGATGGAAAAAAGCGATTCTACCGGCCTGATGATAGACCGCGCCGCATTCGATCAGGCCTTGGCGCGGCAGGCTAAGCAAAGCGGCGCCAAACTGTACCTGAACAGCCGCCTGGTCGGGCTGGATAGTGCGGGTTCGTCGGCTATCGCCGTTACGTCGCAGGGCGAGATAGGCTTTGATTACCGGCTACTGGTCGCCGCCGACGGGCCGTATTCCTTCGTGGCGAGGTCGCTCGGCTTGCCGCAGCAAGAAACGGTGCATACCCGGCAATATACCGTGCCGTTGCTTGAGGCCAGCGAGGAGACTGAAATCTGGTTGTCGCCCGACTACCCCGGTGGCTATGCCTGGCTGTTTCCCAAGGGCAGGGTGGCCAACCTCGGTCTCGGCGTGGACAAGCGTTATGGCAGTGATCCTAAAGCCTTGCTGGATGCGCTTCACCGCAAGCTTGTTGTCGAGGGCAGGGTGAGAGAGGCCATCCTGCGCCGCACAGGCGGGGCAATCCCGGTGAGCGGCCTGCGCCGGAATCTGGTGGTGGGAAACGTGCTGCTCGTTGGCGATGCGGCCGGACTGACGCATCCCATTACCGGTGCGGGCATCGCCGCCGCCGTGGCGTCCGGCGAGCGTGCCGGGCAGGCTGCTGCAGCCTGGTTGATCGGGTGTGAAAAAAATTCATTGATGGATTTTGAAAATGATATTCGCGACCAGTTCGGCGCCTGCCTGGAGCGGGCAGTGGCACGCCGGGCCTGGATCGGACAGAATTGGCGCACTCCTGCGGCAGATGCGGACAGGATTCACCGGCGTGGCTGGGTCGCTTTTCCGGAATATTTTGATGAGGGTCAATTTTGAAAAAGCTGTTCACCGCAGAGGCGCAGAGACGCAGAAAAGATCAACGTAAGGGGAAGCCAGGAAAGCAATGCCTTTCTCTGCGCCTCCGCGCCTCTGCGGTAAATCTTTTTTGGCTCCAGCTTGGCTGGCTCAGGATAATGACATGACGCCCGCAATGCGCTCACCCGAGTACGTCCAGATGAGCACGGCAGCCGCCATCACGCTCGGCGTGGTGCCGGGCCGCATGTATCGCACCGACTGCACCCATTGCCTCAACCTGCTGTTGACCTATCCCGAGGGCTGCCGCGCCAATTGCGCCTATTGCGGTCTGGCGCGGCATCGCGAAGAGACGCGCGATTATGTCGACCGCAACTTCATCCGCGTGGATTGGCCGGCGCTGCGCTACCGGGAGGTGATGGCACGCGTCCAGGCAGGCGGGGATAAGGGACGGTTCCAGCGCATGTGCATTTCCATGATCAGCCACCCCGACTCGAACCGCGATACGCTCGCGCTGCTGGAGTTGTGGGTTGCTGCTCTGCCCGATATCCCGGTTTCCATCCTCTCCAATCCCACCACCATGGAACGCGACGATCTGGTGCGCCTCAAGCAGGCTGGCGCAGATATCTTCACCGTGGCGCTGGACGCCGTAACGCCGGAAATCTTCGAGCGTACTCGAGGCAAGGCCGTGGATAGCCCGCACCGCTGGGAGAAATACTGGCAGGCGATAGGCTGGGCGGCGGAAATCTTCGGTCCGGAAAAATTCGGGGCACACCTGATTTGCGGCATGGGGGAAACGGAGCGCGAACTGCTCGAAGTCGTGCAACGCATCAACGGCATGGGTGGCCATAGCCATTTATTTGCCTTCTTCCCCGAAAAAGGTTCCTTGATGGAGGATTGGCCGGCCTGCGGTAAAGCACAATGGCGGCGCGTGCAGCTTGCCCGCTACATTATTGACTATGCCGGCGGTAATTTTCGTTACATGGAATTCGATGCGTCGGGGAGGGTGGTTGATTTCGGCATCGCCGAAAGCGAAGTGGAGCAGATCATCAATGCAGGCACCCCGTTCCGTACCTCCGGCTGCCCCGGAAATGAATCTGCCGATGTTTCGGCCTGCAACCGACCCTATGGCGACAGCAATCCAACTGACATTTTGTCATATCCGTTTAAGTTGAATCCGGAAGATATTGAAATCGTTCAACTTCAGATGAAGGGTGAAAGGGTAAAACCATTTCAGGAATAAACCGGGTTGTTGCGAAAAAGCAACAAAAATTTTCATTTAATAGATTGTTTTAATGGGATAAATAGACCATTAGGAGGGGCTAATATGCTGAAATACCAAAAAGTATTTGAGACATGTAACGGTTTGTGACATATTCCGATCATGGTTAGCGATAGATCTGGATTGGGTTATCAATCCAGATCAAAGAATCCATCCTGGCCGGGCATAAGAATTTACCAATCGATTAACGGAGGGCATACAAAATGAAATTAAAAGCACTGGTAGGAGTTCTGGCTGTTGCGGGTCTGGCGATGCCAGGGATTGCTTCTGCAACCAACGGTTATTTTTCTCACGGCTACGGCATGACTGCCAAGGGGATGGGCGGCGCCGCAACTGCGATGGCCAAGGATGCCATGGGCGGCGCGAACAACCCGGCCAGCATGGCGTTTGTCGGCGACCGTCTGGATGTCGGTATTGACTGGTTCAGCCCGAAGCGCAGTGCAAATCGGACTGCTTCCCTAGGGAACGCGAACAATGGCGATTATGAGAGTTCAAGTAATGATTTTCTTGTGCCAGAGTTTGGTTACAACATGATGCTGGGCGAAAAAATGTCGCTGGGCATTTCGGTTTACGGCAATGGCGGCATGAATACCGATTATCAAGGTGCACAGTTATCAACACAGAATTGTGGCTTTCCTGGTGGTGTTGCGGCTAAAACGCAAAACTTGCTGTGCGGTTCTGGCAAGCTTGGCATGAATCTGGAGCAATTAATTGTTGCGCCTACTTTTGCCTATAAAGTGAATGCCAGTAACTCTATCGGCGTATCCCCCTTGTTTGTCTATCAGCGTTTCAGCGCTGACGGGCTTGACGCCTTCGGGGGACTTTCTTCGGATGCAACAAGGCTCTCGAACAAAGGACATGACTCTTCCACCGGTTGGGGAGTCAGGCTCGGCTGGCAGGGCAAGGTAACGGATACCGTGACCTTGGGCGCAACCTATTCACCGAAAATTGACATGAGCAATTTCAAGCGCTATGAGGGCTTGTTTGCAGAACAAGGCGATTTCGATATTCCGATGAACTGGAATCTGGGCGTGGCATTCAAGGCTACTCCGGACATAACCATCGCACTGGATTATCAACATATTGATTACTCTGGTGTCAAATCGGTTGCCAACTCCGGAGTTTCCGTTATTGGGACGCCAGGTACAGCGCCTTGCGCACCAGCGCCATTTGGTTCCGGAACAAATGTGGGTGATGCCAGGTGCATGGGTGGTAATGCTGGTTTGGGGTTCGGATGGTCTGATGTTGATGTCGTGAAATTGGGTGTCGAGTATAAGTACAACGACGCACTGACTTTGCGCGCCGGTATCAATCATGGTGACAACCCGGTCAAATCCGGTGAGCAGACCTTCAACATTATCGCTCCCGGTGTAGTGACGGATCACTACACCTTGGGCGCGACCTATGGCGTAACCAAGGATTCTGAAGTAACGGTTGCCTATATGCATGCTCAAGAGAAGTCTGTTTCCGGCCCCACAAATCCTAACTTCCCTGTTGGTGGTACCGAAACCATCAAGATGTACCAAAACTCTCTGGGTATCGCTTACGGCATGAAGTTCTAATTCAGGCTGTTGGCTAGAGGACTTTCGTGAAGTAAGCTAAAAAGGGCTGGAGGTGAGAAATCACTTCCAGCCCTTTTTATTTAAAACCAGAAAATTGATTTATGGAGGCAACATGAATGGAGTTCTGAAGAAGCTTGTTCTCGCAACCCTGGCCTTGGGTTTGAGCATGGGCGCCGCGCTGGCGGACGATCTCAAGCCTTTCGTTTTGGCATCCAAGGGCGCGGGCACGGTGGCGGACAAGGCGGCGGCAGCCAAGACTGCATTGCAGGCGAACGGCTTCACCATCGCCGGCAGCTACTCGCCCTATCCTGAAACCACGATCATCGTGGTCACCAACGATGAAATGAAAACCACCGCGGCAAAATCCGAGAACGGCGGTTTTGGCGCGGCTCAGCGCGTTTCGGTGACCAAGGTTCATGACGAGGTGCAGGTTTCCTATACCAACCCGACCTACATGGCCAACGGTTACCGTATGGCGGGCGATCTGCCGCAGACTTCGGAGAAGTTGAAGGCCGCCCTGGGCAAGGTGGAGGAGTTCGGCGCCAAGGGTCTGAGCGCTTCCAAGCTGCGCAAGTACCACTATATGTTCGGCATGGAATATTTCGACGAACCGGTGATCCTGGCTGAGTACGGCAGCCATGAAGAGGCCGTGAAGGCGGTCGAGGCCAATCTGGCGGCGGGCAAGGGCGGTTGCACCAAGGTCTACCGCGTTGACGTTCCGGGCAAGAAGGAATCCGTGTTCGGCGTGGCCATGAAGGGCGGCGACAAATACATGGACGACAAGTACATCATGAGCATCGTTGATTTCGGCGACCTCAAGGCCTCCGCGCATCTGCCCCATGAAATGCTGGTTACCGGCAACCAGGTGATTGCGCTGTATGGCCGCTTCCGCATCGCACTCGATTTCCCCGACCTGAAAATGTCCGGGGCAAACAGCTTCATGAAGATCATGGAGTCGCCTGAAGCGATCCGCAAGGCCATGGTGGCGGCGGCAGGCGGCAAGGAATAACAGCAACAATAAGCCGGAAACGGCGTAATAAGAAGAATTGGCCCCGCTTCGGCGGGGTTTTTCTTTGTGAGTCCGGCACGCAGTTATTGAACCACAGAGACACAGAGGACCAGAGATAATTCAAAGGAAAAGACAGGCGCTTGATCACCCTGCGGGAAAACGCTTAGTTGCTCCCATCTCTTGTTTTTCTCTGTGCCTCTGTGTCTCTGTAGTGAACGGCTTTTTTAGGTTTAATCGCTATCCCGAATTCCGCTTTGCCCCATCAAAACTACTCATTATTACCCGAGTTTGGCAAGCTGTGCCTTAAGTTTTTCCAGCGTAGCGCCGAAGTTCTCCAGCCGTTCTTTTTCCTGTGCAACCACAGTTACAGGAGCCCGTGCGACGAAGCTCTCGTTGCCGAGCTTGGCCTGTGCCTTGGTGATTTCCCCTTCAAGCCGGGCAATTTCCTTGGCCAGTCGTGCCTGCTCGGCTTCCTTGTCCACTTCGATCTTGAGCATCAGGCGGATGTCGCCGACCACTGCCACGGGTGCATCAGCTACCGGCAATTCACCCTGTACGATAGCCACTTCGGAAATTTTCGCCAGCGCCTGAATGTAGGGGCCCAGGGTGGCGATGTCGCCCAGTGCGATTAGCGGAACCTTGAGTGCTGGGGAGAGGTTCATCTCGCCGCGTAGCGTGCGACAGGCGTTGATGATTTCCTTGAGTAGCGCGACTCGTCCGGCGGCAGCTGCATCGACCCGGCTCAGGTCAGCGTCAGGGTAGGGCTGCAGCATGACGCTCTCGCCATTTTTACCCGCCAGCGGGGCGACTTTCTGCCACAGCTCTTCGGTGATGAAGGGGATGATCGGATGGGCGAGTCGCAGCGTGGCTTCCAGCACTCGCACCAGGGTGCGGCGCGTGGCGCGCTGCTGGGCATCGTTGCCGCTGGCGATCTGCACCTTGGCGAGCTCCACGTACCAGTCGCAGTATTCGTCCCAGACGAATTCGTAGATGGCCCGCGAAGCCATGTCGAAGCGGTAGGAGTCGAAAGCCTCGGCCACTTCCTTCTCGGCCTGTTGCAGGCGGCTGATGATCCATTTGTCCACGTCCGAGAATTCCAGGGGCAGCGACTCGTCCTGGCCGCAGTCCTTGCCTTCGGTGTTCATCAGCACGAAGCGGGTGGCGTTCCACAGCTTGTTGCAGAAGTTGCGGTAGCCATCGCAGCGCTGCAGGTCGAACTTGATATCGCGGCCATGGCTGGCGAGGCTGGCGAAGGTGAAGCGGATCGCATCGGTGCCGAAGGCGGGGAAGCCGTCCGGGTAGTCCTTGCGCGTCTGCTTGGCGATGGATTCCGCCTGCTTCGGGTTCATCAGGCCGGTCTGGCGCTTGGCGACCAGCGCTTCCAGGGCGATGCCGTCGATCAGGTCGATCGGGTCGATCACGTTGCCCTTGGACTTGCTCATCTTGTTGCCGTGGATGTCGCGCACCAGCCCGTGCACGTAGACTTCCCTGAACGGCACCTGGCCGGTGAAGTGCTCGGACATCATGACCATCCGGGCGACCCAGAAGAAGATGATGTCGAAGCCGGTCACCAGCACGCTGGAGGGCAGGAACGTTGCAAGCTCTGGCGTCTTGTCCGGCCAGCCCAGGGTGGAGAACGGCCACAGTGCGGAGGAGAACCAGGTGTCGAGCACGTCTTCGTCCTGGCGGAGCGGCTTGTCCGGGCCGGCCTGTTTCTGCGCCTCTTCCAGATTGCGCGCGACATGGATATTGCCATCCTCGTCGTACCAGGCCGGGATGCGGTGGCCCCACCACAGTTGGCGGGAGATGCACCAGTCCTGGATGTTCTCCAGCCACTGGTTGTAGACGTGGGCCCAGTTTTCCGGCACAAATTTCACTTCCCCGTTGGCGACCACTTCCAGGCCGCGCTGGGCGAGGCCCTCCATCGCCACATACCACTGGTCGGTGAGCAGAGGTTCGATGATGGCATGAGTGCGGTCGCCGCGCGGCACCATCAGCTTGTGTGGCTTGGTTTCAACCAGCAGCCCCTGGGCTTCTAGGTCGGCGATGATCTTCTTGCGCGCCTCGTAGCGGTCCAGCCCCTGATATTCGGCGGGCGCCAGATCGTTGATTTTGGCGTCGAGGGTGAGGATGTTGAGCGGCTCCAGATGGTGGCGCAGGCCCACCTGGTAGTCGTTGAAGTCGTGTGCCGGGGTGATCTTGACGCAGCCGGTGCCGAATGCCGGGTCGACATAGTCGTCGGCGATGATCGGGATGGTTCTTTCGCACAGCGGCAGACGCACATGCTTGCCGACCAGGTGCCTGTAGCGTTCGTCGTCCGGATGCACCGCCACGGCCATATCGCCGAGCAGGGTTTCGGGGCGGGTGGTGGCGACGACCAGCGCTTCGCTGCTGCCCTCGACCGGGTAGCGGATATGCCACATGAAGCCGTCTTCTTCTTCAGCAACCACTTCCAGGTCGGAAACCGCGGTCAGCAGCACCGGATCCCAGTTGACCAGGCGTTTGCCGCGGTAGATCAGGCCCTGGTTATGGAGTGTGACGAAGACCTCGGTCACCGCCTTCGACAAGCCTTCGTCCATGGTGAAGCGCTCGCGCGACCAGTCGCAGGATGCGCCGAGGCGGCGCATCTGGCGGGTGATGGTGGAGCCGGATTCTTCCTTCCAGGCCCACACCCGCTTGAGGAATTCCTCGCGGCCGAGATCGTGGCGCGATACGCCCTGTGCATCCAGTTGTCGCTCCACCACGATCTGGGTGGCGATGCCGGCGTGGTCGGTGCCCGGCTGCCACAGGGTGTTCTCGCCCTTCATCCGATGGTAGCGCACCAAGGTGTCCATCAGGGTGTCCTGGAAGGCGTGGCCCATGTGCAGGGTGCCGGTGACGTTGGGCGGCGGCAGCATGATGCAGTAGGCGGGCTTGCCGGACTTGTCGACCTTGGTGGCGGCCCCTTCGACGTTGCTCTGGGCAGGCTTGAAATAGCCGCGGGATTCCCACAGCGGGTACCAGTGCGCCTCGATGGCAGCGGGTTCAAAACTTTTGGCGAGTTCCATGGTTTGGAATTTCTTGGAGTAACGGGAAAGGCGGCAATTATACCTGTTTTCCCGGTCGAGGCGGACCGGCGGTCAGGCCTGGTCTGGGTCTTCTTGTGCGCCGTGGGGTGGGGTGCCGAGCCGTTGTTTGAGTGCTTCGCGCACGGCATGCCGGATATGTTCGCGTGAATGGTCGAGCAACTCGATCAGGGCGCGGGCCAGGGTGGCGGTGAATTCCATCGCAATGCGATTTTCCAGTTCCTGCACCATGGATTCCTCGATTTGGCGCAGGGCTTCTTGGTCACGAGAGATGTCCGCGATTGGGTCGCCTGTGCTGGCTGGCTCGCTTGCCGCGACCTCGATGTGGAGCGGAGGCTTCCCGTTACCGGCTGTTGTGGCTTCGTTTGCCTCCGTAGCGGGTACGGCTTCAGTTAGAACCGGGATGGTGCTGTCTTCGGTGATGATTTCTGTCAGGACGGGAATCGCCGCCCGGGCAGCTTGTGCCTCAGCCGACGCGAGATCTTGCTGCGTGGGCGCACCGGTGCGATGGCGGGTGAGCAGGGCATCTATTTTTCCGAGTACGTCGGGCTCGCCGTTGGCGGGATCCATTTATCTGGCCTTGTTTCCAATGTCATGGGAATGAATTTCGTAGCCGCGGTCCCGATAGAAGCGGAAGCGCTCGCGCGCTGCAGTGCGGTCATTTTCTTCCGTGCTGACGATCTCGATCAGCCGGTGGAAGCGGCTGAAGAACAGGGGCTGCTCGGTATGAAGATTGAGCAGGATGTCGTCGTGTGCCAGCATGTCGGCATTATGGTCAACGATGACCGGGGTGACCGGGGCAAGGCTATCCGAGGCGCGGCAATGGGGGATGAAGCCGACGGCGGGCGTGCTCCACAGCAGCTTGTCCATTTTTTCCGTGGTTGCGGCGTCGGGAGTATAGACCATGACCCGCAACCCGCGCTCCACGGCCTTGGCGCAGAGCACGCAAGCGGTGTGGTATTTGTCGGCGGCGTGAGTGTAGAAGTCGATTTGGGTCATATCAAAACAAGTGCCTTTTACCATTGTACCTTCCCCCTTTTAGGGGGAAGGTTAGGATGGGGGTTCAGATGCTGATTCTCACGCGAAACTTCCCACCCCCACCCTAGCCCTCCCCCTAAAAGGGGGAGGGAATATACGTTGAGAAAGCGCCCTTCACCATCGCCCATTCTCCCCGGAGGGGAGAAGGTTGGGATGAGGGGTGGTTACTCAATTCACCTTACATTTATTAATCAAAAAATGCACCAGCAGTGCCACTGGTCGCCCGGTTGAGCCTTTGTCCTTGCCGGATTTCCAGGCAGTACCGGCAATGTCCAGGTGCGCCCAGTCGTATTTCTTGGTGAAGCGCGACAAAAAGCAGGCGGCAGTGATGGCGCCGCCAGGGCGGCCGCCGATATTGGCCATGTCGGCGAAGTTGCTCTTCAGCTGCTCCTGGTAATCATCCCACAGCGGCATGTGCCAGGCGCGGTCGACCGCGTACTCGCCGGCATGCAGCAGTTCGCGGGCAAGGGCGTCATGGCTGCTGAACAGCCCTGAGGCATGGTTACCCAGGGCGATGAGGCAGGCGCCGGTGAGGGTGGCGATATCTACTACCGCCTCCGGCTCGAAGCGTTCTGCGTAGGTGAGCGCGTCGCACAGGATCAAGCGGCCTTCTGCATCGGTATTTAGCACTTCGATGGTCTGTCCTGACATGCTGGTGACGATGTCGCCAGGCTTGTTGGCATCACCGTCTGGCAGGTTCTCTGTGGCCGGTATGATGCCCACCAGATTGATCGGCAGCTTGAGTTGGGCCACCGCCTTGAACGTACCGAGCACGCTGGCCGCGCCGCTCATGTCGTACTTCATTTCATCCATTTCGGCGGCGGGTTTGAGGGAGATGCCGCCGGCATCGAAGGTGACGCCCTTGCCGATCAGGACCACCGGCTTTTGTTTTTTATTGCCCTGGTAGTGCAAAACAATCAGCTTGGGCGGTTGGCGGCTACCGCGTGCTACGGAAAGCAGTGAACCCATTTTCAGGGCTTCCATGTCGTTCTGCTCCAGCACTTCAATCTTGAGCTTGTAGGTTTTTGCCAGTTCCTGCGCCTGCTGGGCCAGATAGGCGGGGGTGCAGATGTTGCCTGGCAGGTTGCCGAGGTCCTTGGCCATGTTCATGCCATCGGCGATCGCCTGGCCTTGTTTGGCCGCTTCTTCACCGATAGCGAGTTCGGTGCGGCGCGGCACGTTCAGGACGATACGGCGCAACGGGCGGCGCATCTCTTCCTGCTTGCTTTTCAGGCGGTCGAAGCGGTAAAGCCCTTCCATTGCCATCAATACGGCCTGCTCGACTTTCCACGCGGTGTCGCGGCGCTTGACCGGGAGTTCGGTGAGGAAAACCGAGGCTTCAAGTGACCCGGACTCATTCAGGGTTTTGATGGCTGCGCGGACCGCATCGCGATATTCCTTGTCTTTGAACTCACGTTCCTTGCCCAGACCGACCAGCAATACCCGGTCGCACAGAGTGTTGGGGACGTTGTGCAGCATAAGTGTAGTGCCGGACTTTCCTTCCATGTCGCCGCGGCGGATAATGTCGCTCAGGTAATGGTTGGAAATCTGGTCGATCATCTCGCCGGCCAGTGCAAGCTTGCGTGGCTCGAATACGCCGACCACGACGCAGGCGGTGCGCTGTTTTTCCGGGCTGCCGCTTTTTATGCTAAATTCCACTTTTTGCTCCTTCTTGATGCCTGCCTGTGTATCAGGCTTTATCCTTAAAACGGCGATTAACCACGAATGCCAAAAGTAGGCGCCTCCAGGCGACACGAATGTTCACGAATAAACACGAATGGTTAGAGACAAACATCGTGTAACCAAACAGTTGAATCAGCTAAGCTAGGCTAATCTACTGATTATTCGTGAATATTCGTGTTTCATTCGTGTGAATTCGTGGTTAAAATCTTTTCTAGGTTTATTCATGTTTAATAATCGGCAATTATCCGCAGACTGTAGTCTAAAAGTCAAAGAAAACCTCGAACGATGATTTTCCGCCGCGCTCTGCTGCGCGAGATGGCCAGCAATGCATTGCTGGTTTTTTCGGTGCTGCTGATGATTACCCTGACCACGATGCTGATCCGCTATCTAGGGCAGGCGGCCGGTGGCGCCGTGGCTAACGAGGCGGTGGCGGCCTTCCTCGGCTTCAGTATTGTTAATTATTTGCCGGTTTTGCTGTCCTTGACGGTGTTTATTGCTGTTTTGATGACATTGACCCGCTGCTATCGCGATAGCGAAATGGTGGTCTGGTTCACCGCCGGCTTGAGCGTCGCGGCATGGGTGCGTCCGGTAATTGCCTTCGCCGCGCCAGCGGTATTCGCCATCGCGTTTTTAAGCCTGGTGGTTTCACCTTGGGCGTTGAGAAAAAGCGATGAGTTCCGGCAGCAACTGGACAGCCGCGACGACGTATACTCGGTGGCGCCGGGCGTGTTCAAGGAATCCAAATTTGCCGAGCGGGTGTATTTCGTGGAAAGCTTCGCTGGCGAGAAGAACACGGTAAGCAACATTTTCATGCGCTCTGTCCAGCATCAGAAATTGGGCATTCTGGTCGCTCAGCATGGCTACCAGACGGTATCTGAAAATGGCGACCGATTCCTGGTGCTGCTCAACGGCAGGCGCTATGAGGGGGTAGGCGGCACGCCGGATTACAAGGTCATGGCCTTCGAACGCTATTCCATCCGGATGCATGCCTTTGAGGCGAGCCTGACCCTGCCGACGCAGAAATCCCTGTCCACGTTGATGTTGCTGAGCGACCGCTCAGCGGCCAATATGGGGGAGCTGCTGTGGCGGCTGGGCTTGCCGCTCAGTGCCTTTATTCTGGCTTTGCTGGCGATCCCGCTGAGTTTCGTCAATCCGCGTGCAGGGCGCTCACTTAATTTAATCCTGGCGTTGCTGCTCTACATGATTTACAGCAATTTCCTCAGCATTACCCAGGCTTGGGTGGCGCAGGGCAAATTGTCTCCGTATATCGGGCTGTGGCTGGTGCATGGGGTGATGCTGCTGGTGCTGTTGTTGCTGTTTTACCGCCGGCTTGTACTGGCCCCATTCTGGATGACCTGGCTGAAGAGATTGATTCATCGGCTCAGTGGTGAAGGTAAATGAGAATCCTCAGCCGCTATCTGGCGCGTGAAATTTATTCGGCCACGGTGCTGGTGTTTGCCGCGCTGCTCATGTTGTTTGCTTTTTTCGACCTGATTCACGAGTTGGGCGACCTGGGCAAGGGCGATTACCGGCTGGTGAAAATCTTTGGCTATGTGCTGCTTTCCCTGCCCGGCCATGTTTACGAACTGTTCCCGATTGCGGCCTTGATCGGCTCCCTGTTCGCCCTGGCGCAGTTGACAGCCCATTCCGAGCTTACCGTGATGCGCGTGTCGGGGTTGTCCGCGCCGCGCATCGCCTTGTCGCTGGCGAAAGCCGGATTGCTGTTCGTGGTGCTGACCTTTATTTTCGGGGAATTTATCGCGCCGCTTAGCGGGCGAGCGGCCCAAGAGTTACGTCTGAAGGCGACCAGTTCGGTCGTGGCGCAGGAATTTCGTTCCGGGCTGTGGGTGAAAGATGCGGGGAGCTTCGTCAATGTCGAGGAAGTGTTGCCGGATGCCTCCATGAAGGGGGTAAAAATCTATGAGTTCGACCCCGACTTCCGTTTGCGCTCCATTAGCTATGCCCAGCGTGGCGAGCACGTGGCCGAGAACCGCTGGCGTCTGACTGGTGTGGCGCAGACCCGGTTCGAGCCGGGCAGGACGATAGTCAGCACGCTTCCCGAGGCCTATTGGCATTCGGTACTGACCCCTGACATCCTGAATGTGCTGCTGGTGGTGCCGGAGCAGATGTCGGCCTGGAACCTGTATTTTTATGTCCAGCACCTGAGTGAAAACAAACAGAAAACCACGCGCTACGAAATCGCGCTGTGGTCGAAGCTGGTCTACCCTTTTGCGGCCTTGGTGATGATCATGCTGGCATTGCCGTTTGCTTATTACCAGGGACGTTCAGGCGGGGTAAGCGCGAAAATCTTTGCCGGCATCATGCTGGGATTGGGTTTTCATTTGCTGAACCGGCTATTCGCTCATCTCGGGCTATTGAACGACTGGCCGCCCCTGTTCAGTGCCCTGTTTCCGACGCTGGCATTCCTTGGCGCGGCGATAGTGATGATGTGGCGGGTGGAGAGGCGGTGATGGGTGAAGGGTGAGGCAATCCATTACTCATCGCCCATTACTCATCACCACTTTAGTTCCCGCCATGCGATCGTGCCAGAACAGGCGTTCGCGGTCGAGCAGCGCCCACAGGATGCCGAAGCCCAACCCCACGCCGATTAAGGCGAGGAGGAAACGCAGGCATGCCTGTTTCAGGCGAAGGGGTTGGCCATCAGTGCGCACTATCCGCAGGTGCCAGGTTTTCATGGGCAGAGTCTGCCCGCCGTGCAGCCAGTACCAGATGAAATAGGTCGCCGTTACCAGCAGCAGGTAAAGCTGGAAAACGTAGCGGAGAGTGGGCGGCAGCGGGGAATGGAATATGGCGGTAAACACGAAGCCGGCGATGAACAGGACTGCGGCAAGGAGCAAGGCTTCATAAAGCATGCTGGCGATGCGGCGCCGTATGCTGGGTGTTTCTGGGGGGCGGGCGATCACGGGCGCGGTGTATCAAACTGCCATGGATTGGGCCACGTTTCCGCCTTGGGCGAAGCGGCCGGCGCAGCCGACTCAACGGCCGGAGGTGCCTGATTGGTTTTGGGAGGTTCGGGTGCGGCGGCCGGCTTGGTTTCCGCGGCCTTGGCCTTGCTGCGCCGGAGCTGTTCCTTTTTTTCTTCCGGTAGCTGCTGGTATTCCTGCCACTTCTTTTGGACTTCCTGACGTTTTTCCGGCGGCAACTGCTTCAGTTTCTCGTATTTTTTCCGGGCCAGGGTGCGTTCTTCCGGTGTCAGCTTGCTCCAGTCTTTCAGGCGCCTCTGGATGCGCTGCTGCTCCTCGGGCTTCATTTTTGGATAACCCTTGGCCACGCCCAGCAGTCTTTTGCGCTGAATGGCCGGCATCTTGTCCCATTCGCCGTGAACGGGGGCAAGGATTTGCTTCTGCTCGTATGTCAGCTCGGTCCATGCGGGTTGCCGGGCTTCCTGGGCCGCAATCGCGATGCCTTGTGCCAAAAGGCAGAAGGCGAGAGTTATTGCTGCGGCGAGCCTTCTAGCCATGTATCGAACCCGTTATCAATGAATGCATGGATCGGCAAGTCCTGGGCCAGCAGATGGGCGTCGATTTCCGACACGTCGTTCATCTCTTGGGTGTTTTGCCAATAGGTGACGAACATCAGCCCCAACACCAGCAACGCCAGCGGCACCCAGGCACGGAAAGGGGAGTGGCCACGGTGGCTACTGTGGCCGTGCCTTGCCCAAGCCAGGCTGAAGCTGTGACGAGGTTTGGCATAGGCTTCCAGGGCGTGCTGCCTCGCCATTTGGAGGCGGTGTTGCAGACGGCTGTCCAGATGGGCCGTGCCGTAATCCAGGTGATGGACAATTTTTTTTGCCAGATCGTGCTCGTTCATGGCTCAATTCCCTTCGATTTCAAAAAGGCCGCCACTGCGTGGGTGGCCCGGGAACAATGTGTCTTGACGCTGCCTTCGGAACAACCCATCGCGGCAGCGGTTTGAGAAACATCCAGTTCC
Organism: Sulfuricella sp.; assembly: GCF_035531155.1. Lineage (NCBI taxonomy): Bacteria > Pseudomonadati > Pseudomonadota > Betaproteobacteria > Nitrosomonadales > Sulfuricellaceae > Sulfuricella > Sulfuricella sp. The sequence continues at coordinate 86,149 of NZ_DATKTK010000056.1, forward strand.
TCCCAATAACGCAGCAGGAACGCTTCCCGTTGACGAGCCGGCAATATTTTTAGTGCCTGCTCAATCAATTTAACGACTTGCGAGCGAGCCAGGGTTTCTTCCGGCCGATGAATCTTATTTGAGTCGTCCTCGACTTCTAAAGTTTCCAGAGGATCATATTCTTCTTCCTGATGCGGAGAGAAAGACGACAGTAGGGTGGTCCACAACGAGCGCACTTTCTGGCGTCGGTAATAGTCGCGGATGGTATTTTGCAAAATGCGCTGGAATAGCATCGGGAATTCCTCGGCGGGCTTCCCCGAGTATTTTTCCGTCAGTTTCATCATGGAGTCCTGCACGATGTCCAGAGCGCCATGTTCGTCGCGAACGGCAAATAGCGCCTGTTTGTAAGCGCGTCGTTCGACTTCGGCAAGAAACTTGGAAAGTTCCTGAAAGGTGGCCAGTTGGAGAGTTCCCGAGTAAGGTTCTTTCGTCGTATCTTATCAAATAAAGAAAAATAAAGCAGAGTCTTCTTTATGCCCGGATGTTTCGTAGTGACGCACGCCCTCACTAGCCTTTAAAAATGTTTGACATGAAAATGTTGCTCTGTCAGGTGTATGAATAACTGCACAGCTTCTTCGCAAAACTTCCCTTTCAAACAACATCCTGCGCGATCATCATGCGAATTTATGAATCATCCGGGCAAGTTTGGTAAAATGCCGCACTTGACCAAGTTGGCGGCAACCATTAGTGTTTCACGTTTCCCCGGAATGATTATTTAAGGCTGGTATATGGAATTGACGGGCGCAGAGATCGTTGTGCGCTGTCTGGCGGAAGAAGGGACTGAATTTGTTTTCGGTTACCCCGGCGGTGCAGTGTTGAACATTTACGACGAGGTTTTCAAGCAGAACAAGTTCAAGCATGTGCTAGTCAGGCACGAGCAGGCCGCGGTGCATGCTGCGGACGGTTATGCGCGCGCCACAGGTCGGACCGGCGTGGCACTGGTGACCTCCGGGCCGGGTGCGACTAATGCCGTGACCGGTATCGCTACCGCCTACATGGATTCGATCCCGCTGGTGGTGATTTCCGGTCAGGTGCCGACCGCCGCGATCGGCATGGATGCCTTCCAGGAAGTGGATATGGTGGGCATCACTCGCCCCTGCGTGAAACACAATTTCCTGGTCAAGGACGTCAAGGATCTCGCCGAGACCATCAAGAAGGCGTTTTATATCGCTTCAACTGGCCGGCCTGGACCGGTGGTGGTGGATATCCCCAAGGATGTGACCCAGCGCAAGACTGAATTCACCTATCCGAAGAAGGTGACGATGCGCTCCTACAACCCGGTGATCAAGGGTCATCCGGGGCAGATCAAGCGCGCGGTGCAGATGATCCTGGAGGCAAAGAGGCCGATGCTCTATACCGGCGGCGGCGTGGTGCTGAGCAATGCGGCGGAGGAGCTAACCCAGTTTACGCGTCAGCTCGGTTTCCCCATTACCAGCACACTGATGGGGCTGGGTGGCTACCCCGCCACCGATCCACTGTTTACCGGCATGCTCGGCATGCACGGTACCTATGAAGCCAACATGGCGATGCAGCATTGCGATGTGTTGATCGCCATCGGCGCCCGTTTCGACGATCGTGTTATCGGCAATCCGGAGCATTTCTTTCAGGATGGCCGCCGCATCATCCACATCGACATCGATCCCACTTCCATCGCGAAGCGGGTCAAGGTGGACGTGCCCATTGTCGGCAACGTCAAGGACGTGCTGGCAGAGATGAATAAATTGATTCAGGCCAGCAAGGAGAAGCCCGACCAGACTGCACTCAAGACCTGGTGGACGCAAATCGAACTGTGGCGCTCGCAAGACTGCATGAAATACGATCGCGATAGCAGCCTGATCAAGCCCCAGTACGTGATCGAAAAGCTGTACGAGGTTACCCGCGGTGATGCCTATGTGACCTCCGACGTCGGACAGCACCAGATGTGGGCTGCGCAGTATTACAAGTTCGACCAGCCGCGTCGCTGGATCAACTCCGGTGGCTTGGGCACCATGGGCTTTGGCTTGCCGGCAGCGATGGGCGTGCAGTTTGCCCACCCTGAGGCAATGGTGGCCTGCGTGACCGGCGAGGGCAGCATCCAGATGAACATTCAGGAGCTGTCTACCTGCAAGCAGTTCAACCTGCCGCTCAAGATCATTCTGCTCAACAACCGCTACCTCGGTATGGTGAGGCAGTGGCAGGAATTCTTTTACGGCAACCGTTATGCCGAATCCTATATGGATGCGCTGCCGGATTTTGCCAAGCTGGCTGAAAGTTACGGCCATGTCGGTATGAAGATCGAGAAGCCGGAAGATGTCGAGGGCGCGCTGAAAGAGGCGTTCGACATGAAGGATCGGCTGGTGTTCATGAACTTCATTACCGACCAGAAGGAAAATGTCTTCCCGATGATTCCCGCCGGCAAGGGGTTGAGTGAAATGATTCTGGTATGAGACACATAATTTCTTTGTTGATGGAAAACGAAGCGGGCGCTCTGTCCCGTGTCGCCGGACTGTTTTCGGCACGCGGCTACAACATCGAGTCGCTGACGGTCGCTCCGACCGAGGATGCCACCCTGTCGCGCATGACTATCGTCACTCGCGGTTCTGACGACGTGATCGAGCAGATCACCAAGCAGCTCAACAAGTTGATCGACGTGGTCAAGGTGGTGGATTTGTCCGAAGCCGGCCACATCGAGCGCGAATTGATGCTGGTGAAAGTGCGCGCCGAAGGTGAGTCGCGCGAGGAAATGAAACGACTGTCGGATATCTTCCGCGGCCGCATTGTGGATGTCACCGACAAGACCTACACCATCGAGCTGACCGGTGCAGGCTACAAGCTGGATGCCTTTCTCGAAGCGCTGGACAAGGATGCGATTCTGGAAACGGTGCGTACGGGTGCATCCGGCATCGGGCGTGGTGATAGAATACTGAAAGTTTGAATTTTAGTTTGAACCGCGGAGGCGCTGAGGAAAACCGTTGCTTTTCTCTCGGCTCCGCGCCTCCGCGTCGCCTAGATGCGCCTACTTTTGGCTCCGCGGTTATTTATATTTATATTTCTTAAGGAAACGATAGTCATGAAAGTTTATTACGACAAGGACGCCGATCTCTCCATCATCAAGGGCAAGAAAGTCACCATCGTCGGTTACGGTTCCCAGGGGCATGCCCATGCCGCCAACCTGAAGGATTCCGGCGTCAAGGTGACGGTCGGCCTGCGCAAGGGCGGCGTCTCCTGGGACAAGGCCAAGAAATCCGGCTTCACGGTGAAGGAAGTCGCCGATGCGGTGAAGGGCGCTGACATTGTGATGATCCTGGTGCCCGATGAGCAGCAGCCTGACGTCTACAGCAAAGACGTGGAGCCCAACCTGAAAAAGGGGGCAACCCTGGCTTTTGCCCACGGCTTCAACATCCATTACAACCAGATCCAACCGCGTGCCGATCTCGACATCATCATGATTGCACCCAAGGGCCCCGGTCATACCGTGCGTTCCGAGTACCTCAAGGGCGGCGGCGTGCCTTCCCTGATCGCTATCTACCAGGACGTGTCCAAGAAGGCCAAGAGCGTTGCTCTGTCCTATGCAGCAGCCAACGGCGGCACCAAGGGTGGCGTGATCGAAACCAATTTCCGTGAAGAAACCGAGACCGATCTGTTCGGCGAGCAGGCCGTGCTGTGCGGCGGCTGCGTCGAGCTGGTCAAGGCCGGCTTCGAAACCCTGACCAATGCCGGCTATGCGCCGGAAATGGCCTATTTCGAATGCTTGCACGAGCTCAAGCTGATCGTCGACCTGATGTATGAGGGCGGCATCGCCAACATGAATTACTCCATTTCCAACAATGCCGAGTACGGCGAATACGTCACCGGCCCGAAGGTGATCAACGAGGAATCCCGCTGGGCCATGCAGGAAGCGCTGAAGAACATCCAGAATGGCGAGTATGCCAAGCGCTTCATCCTGGAAGGCAAGACCAACTATCCGGAAATGACTGCACGTCGCCGTTTGAACGCCGAGCATCAGATCGAGGTGGTGGGCGAAAAACTGCGTTCCATGATGCCGTGGATCGCCAAGAACAAGCTGGTCGACCAGTCCAAAAACTAGTAATGGGTAAAGGGTGATGGGTAATGGGGTCCCCCATTACCCATTACTCATACCCCATTACTCATACTCCTATGTGCATCGGTATCGCTCCCCCAGTGAAAAATTATCCCCACCCTATTATTGCCCGCGAGGGCTGGCCTTTCCTGGCCGGCATCGTGGCGGTTTCGCTGCTGGTTACGTTCCTGGCCGGCTGGCTGTGGGCGCTGCCATTGTGGATCATCAGCCTGTTCGTGCTGCAGTTCTTTCGTGACCCGGGGCGTAATGTGCCGACGGCGCGCAATCTGGTGATCGCCCCTGCAGATGGCCGCATCGTCGCCGTCGAACGTGTTCAGGATCCCTACCTCAAGCGCGATGCGCAGAAGGTCAGCGTGTTCATGAACGTGTTTAACGTTCATTCCAACCGCAGTCCGGTGGATGGTGTGATCGAGGAAATCTGGTACAACCCCGGAAAATTCGTCAATGCCGACCTGAACAAGGCCTCCACGGAAAATGAACGCAATGCCATCTGGCTGCGTTCCGATTACGGCTACGACATTACCTGTGTCCAGGTGGCCGGGCTGATTGCACGGCGCATCCTGTGCTATGCCAAGCCGGGTGAGTGGCTTGCGCGCGGCCAGCGTTACGGTTTCATCCGTTTCGGCTCGCGGGTGGACGTGTACTTGCCATTGACTGCCCAGGTACGTGTCAGCATCGGCGACAAGGTCCGTGCCGGGGAAACCGTGCTGTCCGAACTGCCGATGAATGTCGGCTGATCAGCTAAAACATTTGTGCCATGAACGAAGACTATAATCTCGCCAATCGCAAACCCCTGCTGGATGGCCGCTTGCGCCGGCGCGGTATCTACCTGCTGCCTAACATGTTCACCACTGCGGCACTGTTCGCCGGGTTCTACGCCATCGTCCAGGCTATGAACGGGAATTTCGAGCAATCTGCGGTGGCGATCTTTATCGCCATGGTGATGGACGGCCTGGACGGCCGGGTCGCTCGCCTTACCCATACCCAGAGCGCGTTCGGGGCGGAATACGATTCGCTTTCCGATATGGTGTCGTTCGGCGTAGCGCCCGCCTTGATCGTGTACGTCTGGGCGCTGAAGGACATGGGAAAATGGGGCTGGATCGCCGCCTTTATCTATTGTGCCGGCGCGGCGCTGCGGTTGGCACGCTTCAACACCCAGCATGAAGTTGCCGACAAGCGGTTCTTCCAGGGTTTGCCCAGCCCAGCTGCTGCAGCGTTGCTGGCTGGGCTGGTGTGGGTGATGAACGAGTACCATATCCGCGGCACCGATATCCGCTGGCTGGTGTGGGGGGTGACCCTGTTCGCCGGATTGACCATGGTCAGCAACCTGCGCTATTACAGCGGCAAGGATATCAACCTGCGCAAGAGCGTGCCCTTTGTGGGCATCTTGTTGATCGTGCTGACCTTCATTCTGATTTCTTCCGACCCGCCACGTGTACTGTTCAGCGTTTTTGTGCTGTATGCGCTGTCTGCTTACGCGGACTGGCTGTGGGGTTTGGTGCGGAGAAGGCGGAAAGGCTAGCCGAGGGCTAACTGCTTGCGCTCACAAATGAAAGCGTTTATATTTCAAACCATGAACTCCGCTATCCCAGTCTCCTTCGTTTCATATCGGGCCAACATCCTGCTGGTCGGCCTGCTGCTGCGCCGCAGGCGCTAACTTTCCTCCCCCCATTACTTGTTTTGAATTGCGGAAATCGGCGGCGACCGGTTTTCGTGTTATATGAACCTAGAAACCTCAGTTGACCGCTCGACTGGATATTTAACGGCATGATCCCAATAAACTTCTTCATAAATTTACCGTTTCACACGGTTTGTGAATCCGCTACGGGGTGGATTGCACGGTTTTTGGGGCACATGGCGGCGTTGCAACTCCTTGGAATGGAACGGCCATTCCGCGTCGTTGCGCCTTGCCCTGCACCCCAAAAACCGCACACTCCACCCCGTCCAACTAAGGTTTCTAGGTTAAATTACGACTTCTGCAACGGAGCCCGTCATGAAAAATAAATTAATCATATTCGACACTACCTTGCGCGACGGCGAACAAAGCCCCGGCGCTTCCATGACCAAAGAGGAGAAGGTGCGCATCGCGCGGCAGCTCGAGCGGATGCGCGTGGATGTCATCGAGGCCGGTTTCCCGGCCGCCAGCAACGGTGATTTCGAGTCGGTCAAGGCGGTTGCCAGCAGCATCAAGGACAGCACGGTGTGCGGTCTGGCGCGCGCCCTGGAGCGCGATATTGAGCGCGCTGGCGAGGCGATCAAGCCAGCCGTCTCAGGCCGTATCCACACCTTCATCGCCACCAGCCCGATCCACATGGAGAAGAAGCTGCGCATGAGCCCGGATCAGGTGGTCGAGCAGGCGGTGAAGGCGGTGAAATGGGCGCGCAAGTGGACCGACAATGTCGAGTTCTCGCCCGAGGATGCCGGCCGCTCCGAGACCGATTTCCTGTGCCGCATCCTGGAAGCGGTGATCGAGGCCGGCGCCACGACCTTGAACATTCCTGATACCGTCGGTTACAACCTGCCGCAGCAGTTCGGCAACCTCATCGCCACCTTGCGCGAGCGGATTCCCAATTCCGATAAGGCGATCTTCTCGGTGCACTGCCACAACGATCTTGGTCTGGCCGTGGCGAACTCCCTCTCCGCGGTACTGGCCGGGGCGCGTCAGGTGGAATGCACGATCAACGGCCTGGGCGAGCGGGCAGGTAACGCTGCGCTGGAAGAAATAGTCATGGCGGTACGTACGCGTCAGGACGTCTTTTCCTGCGATACCGGCATCGACACCACCCAGATCGTGCCGGCCAGCCGCCTGGTGGCTGGCATTACTGGCTTCGCGGTGCAGCCCAACAAGGCTATCGTCGGCGCCAATGCCTTCGCCCACGAGTCCGGCATCCATCAGGACGGCGTCCTCAAGCACCGCGAAACCTATGAAATCATGCGCGCCGAGGATGTCGGCTGGAGCGCGAACAAGATGGTGTTGGGCAAGCATTCCGGGCGCAACGCCTTTCGCAGTCGCCTGGTTGAACTGGGTATCGAGCTGGAATCGGAAGAAGCGCTCAACGCCGCCTTCGCCCGCTTCAAGGATCTCGCCGACAAGAAGCATGAAATCTTCGACGAGGATATTCATGCGCTGGTCAGCGACGAGGAACAGGCGATGGTGAAGGAACAGTTCAAGCTGGTGTCCCTGCGCGTCTGCTCGGAAACCGGCGAAACGCCTCATGCCCAAGTCACCATCAGCGATGGCGGCAAGGAAAAGGCTGCGGAAGCCGATGGTGGCGGTCCGGTGGATGCCTCGTTCAAGGCGATCGAGGTTATCGTCAAGAGCGGCACGGAACTGCTGCTCTATTCGGTCAACAACATCACCAGCGGTACGGATGCACAGGGCGAAGTCACGGTGCGGCTAGCCAAGGGTGGGCGTATCGTCAATGGTCAGGGGGCGGATACCGACATCGTGATCGCTTCGGCCAAGGCTTACCTCAATGCCCTGAACAAGCTGACTGGAAAGCTGGAGCGGATGAATCCGCAGGTCTAATTCGCAATCAAAAAGCGATTAACCGCAAAGGACGCGAAGGTCCGCAAAGGAAATCAAGATCATCAAGCATTCCTTCGCGTCACTTTGCGTCCTTTGCGGTTAATGATTTGAATTAGGGCCTGCGGCTAAGTCGGGCGTAGAAAATCGTGCTGCTGAAGAAAATCAGGCTGAGCGCGATTTCCACTCCCGCCAAGGCCACCGACAGGCCTTTGTCGCTCATGGCGCGTACCACGCCTTCGGTGAGATAGAGCAGGATCAGCATCGAGGCCCACTGGTAAGTGTAGCGTTTGCCGCGCAGGATGCCGGCCAGCGGCAGCAGCAGCGGCAGCACCTTGAAAACCAGGCTGGAGCCGCCGGGACGTAGCGGCGCGAGCCACAATTCCCACGCGAGGCACAGGATGATCAGCGCGATCAGGCTGGCGATGCTGGCATAGTGGAGAGCTGCGGTTCGGTTCATGTGCTGCTTTCTCGTATCATACGCAGGAGCGCTGCTTCGGCCTGTTCGGCATTGAGGACGGTTTCAGGGAAATCGAAGCGCAACAGCTGTCCGTCATCCAGAATGTCGAAGCCGTCGCAGTCGATTCCCACCAGGGTTGCATCGCTGGCACTTGCGCCGTAGTAGGCTCTGCAGAAGAACTGCAGGTCGCCGGCCTGGTTGCGATTGAAGCGGGCCAGGAGTGCTTCTTCATCTTGCGCCATTGAGTTTGGCGGCGGCAGGATTTCCGTCGGGGAAATCCACCGCGCCACGCCGAAGCCGCCGATGTAGCGCAGAGTGACGGGCTCGATGCGGTAGAAGCTGAAGTCCAGTGCAAAATAAGGTTCAGTGCCGGGGAAGTAGCGCAGGTAACGCGCCTTGAGCTGCTCCGTTGTTTCCACATGCATTGCTTTGCCGACCAGTGTGAGTCGCTCTCCGGCCTGGATGTCGACGGATTGCTCGTGTACCAGTAAGCTGGCGCGCTCGTCCTGCTCGATATTGCGGGTGTGTTCCGCCAGTTGGCTGATCAGGAACAACGGCTTGGCTTCATGATCGGTCAGGGTGGATACCGCCGAGCCGAACGGGTAGCCGCCGAGTTTGTGGGAAAGCGTGGAAAGCAAGCCGGTATGCTCTGCACGCAGCAACCTGCGCGCCTGTTTCCAGGTCTTTTCAGCAGTCGTCATGGGGCGATTTCGGCCGGCCCGGCGGGGCAGCGACCATGCGGAATTTCATACATCATGGGATACTCCTTTTTAATATAATAATCCTGGGAAAGCTTTTAACCACGAATTTACACGAATTAAACACGAATGTTCACTAATAATCAGATGGTTAGCATGGACGACCTGATTCACCTGTTTGGAGACACGATGATTTTCTCTAACTATTCGTGTTTATTCATGAATATTCGTGTCATTCGTGGTTAATTGTCGTTTTAAGGATAATAACGTAATTCATGGTCAATAACTTTTCTCGCGTTATGCCGTTTCTGCTCCTGGTGCGGCGACGCTTCAAGGAAGATCGCTGTGCCCAGTTCGCCGCGAGCCTGACCTACACCACGCTGCTGGCACTGGTACCGATTGTCACCATCGCGCTGACGGTATTGTCCGCTTTCCCAGTATTTACTGACCTGATGACCCAGCTCAAGGTGTTCATCCTGGGCAACTTCGTGCCGATCTCGGCGGGCAAGATCATCTCGGTGTACATGCAGCAATTCGCTCAGAAGGCGGCGCACTTGACGGCGCTGGGCATCGGGTTGCTGGCAGTGACCGCGTTCGTGTTGATGCTGACTATCGATCACGCCTTCGATGTGATTTGGCGTGTGCGCCGGAAGCGCCCGCTGCTGCGTCGCTTCCTGATCTACTGGGCGGCGCTGACGCTCGGACCGCTGCTGATCGGGGTCAGCCTGTCCCTGACTTCCTACCTGGTAAGCTTTCCTCTCGAGCTGGCGAAAGGCGTACCCGCAGTCGGCATGGTGACCCTGAAGATTGTGCCGGTGGCGCTGACCATCTTTGCCTTCGCGCTGCTCTACAGGATTGTCCCCAGCCGCCCTGTTTTACCGCTTCATGCCCTGGTCGGCGGGATGGCGGCGGGGATTGCCTTCGAGTTGATGAAGAAGGTGTTTGCACTTTATGTCACTCACTTTTCCACCTATACCCTGGTGTACGGCGCGTTCGCCAGTGTTCCGCTTTTCCTGATCTGGATTTATCTGTCCTGGCTGGTGGTGCTGTCCGGTGCGGTGATCGCCGCTGCGCTTCCTTATTGGAACACCTCCATGCATCGTGGCGAGGAAGTTGCCGGACGGGGGTTTTTCGCCGCGCTGGCCGTTCTCAAGGCGATTTACCAGGCGCATCGGGCCGGTGAAACACTCAGCCTGCAGCGCCTGCTGCGCGAATCGGATTTGGGGCTGGAAGATATCGAGGATATCCTCGACCGGCTGAACGAGGTGAACTGGGTGGGCAGCGTGGAGGGCGGCGGCTGGACCCTGACCCGAAGTGCGGAGGCGATCCGGCTCGCCGATGTTTACCGCGTTTTCGTGTTCGATCCGGACCAGGGCCGTCCGGCTCCGGGCGTTGCAGGTACGCGCGCAGCTGTCCTGCTGACTGGCCTGACGGCCAAGCTGGACGAGGCATTGAGCCTGTCCTTGAAAGAATTGTTCAGCCCAGGCTGAGCGGGGCGGGATGCTCAACCCCGGCTGAACTCGAACCTTTCGTAGCCCGCTGTTTGTTCCACCAGCTTGACGGCGCGGACGGCCTGGGTCGTGTTGCCATCGAGCTCGAGCAGCAGCTCGCGTTGCGGGCCGAAGGTTCCGCGTGGTGCGATCAGGGTTTCCGGCTGCTTGAGCAGGAGGATTTCCGGCAGCAGCAGGGCGGCCTGGAAAGTTTCCGCCGGACCGGCAATGGAAGGTTTGATTCTGGCTGGATCGGCCTTGGGGGCGACAAGCTGCGCGCCGATTTCAAGATGGTCGGCCTTGCCGCTTTTCACCCAGCGCACGGCGCCGACATGCCATTTGTTCGCTCCATCCGCTTTTAACCCGATCACGTCGCCAGGGCGAATCTGGGGCAGGGTCTCGAAAGCCCCGCTCAATGCAAGGCCGCCAGCACTTTCATTGATGACCAGCCACTTGCCCGAGATGAAGCGCCGATCCTCGGCCGGCTGGACAAACGAAAGATCGGTGCTTTCTCCGGGTTCGCGCCCACCCAGGAAATGATGGAGGGACGGCAAACCGATGCAGACCTGGGTGCTGGAGATGTTCCGGGTCCGGTTGAACACCCGTTTCGGCGCCGCTGACCAGCTCTTGAGCAAACGTTTTAGCAGGTTCCGGTAGTTGGCTTCCCTGGCGACATCGGGCAGACGCAAGTTTTTCGGCAATTCCCCTGCGTTCAGTCTTTCTATGTGGTGATGTAGCGCCTGTGCCAATTCCAGCGTGTTGAGCTGGATGTCGCTACGGTTGTCCACTTCTTCATCCAGATCCTGGGGCAAGGGCTTGGGAGGCTTGTCGCTGTGAGTCTGCGCCAGAAACAAACCGATCGGATTGCCGGTTTGTGCGAATGCCTGAAGTTGTGCGAGACCACCGAACACCGCCAGGTAGTTCTGGATGCATGCGACTTCGCCGGGACTCAGTTGGTAAGGATTCGACAGTGCGAGCAACAGGGTTTGCTTGTAAACCAGATTGACGCTGCTTTCGCATTCCTCGTCGGAAACGGTTTCGTTGGCGCTATCCTGCTCGATGGCGAAGCGGAAAATCTGGTGGATCTCGAACCAGATGCCGGAGGGAGCGGGGGCATAGGTCTGGTAGCAGATCATCAGGATCCGGCTCAAGGCGGATATGGCGCGCTGCGCCGCAGTCACCGCAATTTTTCCCTTGCCTAGGGTAATGCGTGCGTTCTGGTAATCGAGCAAGATGATCTTATAGCCGTTGGCGAGTTCCATCAGGAGTTGGCGCGCCTGTTCGGCCATTTGTCGGTTCTTTCCCGGTTGCGGCAGACGGGTGGCAACATACTGCTCTTCCATGGCGGGCAGCAGTTTAAGAATGACGCTGCGATATAATTCGAGCAATTTCAGGCGCTTTTCCAGGGCGACTTTTTGTCGATTCAGTGCGCCGATTTCATCGTCCAGGGTGCGGCAAACATCGGTAAGGTTGGTGAGGGGCAGGTCGTCCAGCCATTCTTTCAGATGTTTCGGGCGTTTTTCCACGGTCAGGTCTTCGACCGGATCGGGTGCGGGTACGGTCAGCGTTAGCGACATGGAGGTATCCCCTGGCAAGAATGTTTTTTATCCGGTAAATTCTAGAAACAATCGGATATTTTGTAAAATAAATCCAATACTCAGGAATCATACATCAAGAGTAGATGCGGACGAAGCGGGGTGGGGCAATCCGCGATGAGGGTAATGGCCGTGGCTCATTCTGCCGCGGCAGGTGTCCCAGCGCGCATTAACCGTTTTATTTTGGAGGAATTCGAGTAATGTAACGGTTGGAATGGCTGTTTGATGACGCCCTGTGGCGCAGAGAAGAGCGCAAAGCCTTATGGAAAGGGTTGCATCAATGACGCGTGTTTTTTTTGGACTCTGCCTGGCGATTTTCAGCTCGGCTGTGGCTGCGGCTGATTTTTCGTTCAGGGATATCGTCGGCAAGCAGCATAATTTGGCCGACTACCGCGGCAAGTGGGTGCTGGTCAATTACTGGGCGACCTGGTGTCCACCCTGCCTGAAAGAGATTCCCGACCTGATCGCACTACACGACGCGCACAAGGACAAAGACCTGGTGGTGATCAGTATCGTCACGGATTATAACAACCCGAAGCTGGTCAACGATTTCGCCAGGGATCACCGGATTTCCTATCCGGTCGTGCTGGGTAATGATGGCATCGTGGCGCAGATCGGTCGGGTGGAAGGACTGCCGATGACCTACATGTTTAATCCGCAAGGCAAGGTCGTGGCGTACAACGTGGGTGCGTTGACGAAAAAGACGGTTGAAAGCTACATTGGGACAAAGAAGTAAACGGAGGCGTTCATGTTGAAATGGTTACTCGTCGTATTGCTGTTTTTTTTTGCTGGACCGGGAGTGGCTGAAACTCGTGACGTTCAGACCTTTTTTGACCAGAATCTGGGTGACTTCAAGACCGAACTTGCGACCGCGCGCAAAGAGGGAAAAATCGGCATCCTGCTGATGTATGAGCTGGAGGATTGCCCCTTCTGCCACCGCATGAAGGAAACCATCCTCAACCAGTCCGAAGTCCAGGATTATTACCGCAAGCACTTCCTCATCTTCAGCGTCGACATCAATGGCGACAACCCCCTGGTGGACTTTTCCGGCAAGGAAACCACCGAGAAGAAATTTGCCGCCGAGCAGCGTGTGCGTGCCACCCCGGTGTTCGGTTTTTACGATCTTGACGGCAAACCGATGACCCGTTTCACTGGGGCATCCAAGGACGTGAATGAGTTCATGCTACTGGGACGCTACGTGGCAGAGGGGTTCTGGAAAACCATGCCGTTTGCCAAGTACAAGCAGCAAGCCGCGAAATGATTTTTTCCCGCATCGGGATCGCGCTGGTCTTGATGGTCTGGCTGATACCGCATGGCTGGTCCGCGCCTGCCGGCAAGCGGCTCACGCTCAACGAGGCGTTGGCGGCGGCGGAAGTTGCCCATCCCGACCTGCGGCTGGCCGAGGCCGACCGGTCAGCCGCTCTGGCCGAACAGGAGGCGGCAGCCTCGCGCAGCGATCTTTCCGTCAATGTCGAAGCCGGCCTGCGTCACGCACACCCTTCCTTCGGCCCGGATGCCAGCCTTTCCGACAATTCCCTTCGGCTGAGCGCACGCAAGAGCCTGTACGATTTTGGCCGTACCGCCTTGTACGAGCAGGCCGCCAAGTCGACAGTGGATGCACGTGAAGCCGGCCTGCTGGAAGCGCGCGAGAGGCGCAGCATCGAAGTGATGGCCCGGTTCTTCAACGTTCTGGCGGCGGACATGCAGTTTATTGCCGATAATGAATATATGGCGGTGGCCTATGTCAATGCCGATAATGCCAGGGATCGCCTCAAGGTCGGCCAGATATCCGCCACGGAACTGGCGGAACTGGAGTCCCGCTACCAGGATATTCTGGTCCGGCGCAACGCCAGCCAGGTTCGCGCCCGTTTCGCCCGGGCGCAGCTGGCAAATGCCATGAACCAGCCCGGACAGCTTGCAGTTGAACTGGAAGACCCGAAGCTTGCCGCCAACAACCTTTCCCTGCCGGATTACGAGATCCTGCTGCCCGTAATGCGGGAATACAACCCCCGGCTACGTACCCAATTCGCCCTGCTCGAAGCCTCGCGGCAGCGCATGGAAGCCTTGCGCGCCGAGAACTCCCCGATGCTGGATGCCGAGGTCGAAGCGGCGGGCTACAGCCGGGAAACGACTACCCGCGACAACCTGCGCGCCGGCGTGGTGCTGACCTGGCCGGTGTATCAGGGTCGGCGCGTGTCGGCGCAATTGGCGCGGGAACAGGCCCAGTTTCACAAGCTCCAGGCCGAGGCCGACAAACTCGGGATGGATCTGGCCGAGGCGCTTCTGGAAGTGTGGGCTGAGGTCGATCAGTTGCAGCGCAGCGTGCGCGCGGCAGCCCGGAAGCAGGTCGAATATCGTGATCTGGCGCTGGAAAAGGCGCGCGGGCAATATGAAGTGGAACTGAAAACCAACCTGGGGGATGCCATGGCGGCGACGATGGAGGCGAAGCTGCGCGAGCGTCGAACAGAGTACCAGCTGGCGCTGGCGTTCGCGCGGATCAAGGCGCTGCTGGGCAAGCCGCTGGAAAGTAAGGGTAAGGATGAACCTAAAAACAGCGATTAACCGCAAAGGACGCTAAGGTTCGCAAGGTAAAACAACGAGCTAATGTATTATTCTGCATCACCTATCTGGTAAGCAGATTAAGTTGTTCAAGTCCTTGAATTCCTTTGCGTCCCTTGCGTCCTTTGCGGTTCAACAGCTTTTTGTAGGATGAAGGGCGAACGAAATGACGAAATGGATTTTGGCGGGCATGCTGTGGGCTGCGGCTAGCGCCGCTTGGGCGGAGAGTTTTCCTGCGACGTTGCAGTGGTCGCAACGGGTGGAGTTATCTCCGCGAGTATCCGGCATTGTGCGTGAGGTTGGGGTGAATGCCGGCGATCGGGTGCGGAAAGGGCAGTCGCTCCTGATCTTGGACGCTGCGCCTTATCAGGCGCGGGTAGCTGAGAGCCGAGCCGCAGTCGTCCGCTTTACGGAGGAAACGGCGGAGGCCCAGCGCGAACTGGTGCGTACCCAGGAGCTCTACGACCGGACCGTGATTTCTACCTCCGAGCTGGATCAGGCCAAGTTGCGTCAATCCCGCGCCAAGGCCCAACTGGACGGCGCCCAGGCACGGCTTGCGCGGGAACGCCAGGATCTGACGGATAGCGCGTTGCGCGCCCCCTTCGATGCGGTGGTGGTGGCGCGCTTGGCCGAGCCGGGGCAGCATGTGGCGGTCGGGCTTCAGCCCCAGCCCTTGCTGGTACTGGCGAAGGTGGGGGAGATGGCGGCGCGCTTCAAGGT
Organism: Sulfuricella sp.; assembly: GCF_035531155.1. Classification (NCBI taxonomy): domain Bacteria; kingdom Pseudomonadati; phylum Pseudomonadota; class Betaproteobacteria; order Nitrosomonadales; family Sulfuricellaceae; genus Sulfuricella; species Sulfuricella sp. The sequence goes on from NZ_DATKTK010000056.1 coordinate 101,317, forward strand.
GTCCGCCGACCGTATCGGCAGCCTCAAGGTCGGACAGGCAGTGACGGTGGTTGTGGGCAAGCAGGACTACCCGGCCACGCTTAAAAACCTCGGCTTGGAGCCAGTCAAGGACAAAGACGGGGCGGCCTACGAGGCGGATGCGGTGTTTGCGGTGAAGGAGTTGCTGCGCGCCGGAATGGCGGCGACTGTCAGGCTGCCTTAGGGGGCAGCCTTCGCTTCTTGTAGTGCAGGATCAATCGAGTACGACCCTATTTATTTTTGCGTTGATTTTTGTAAGGAGGATTTAACATGCCATATCAGCATATAGATGAATTACCTGACAGCGTGAAGAATGTGTTACCAAATCATGCCCAAGATATTTATAAAGAAGCTTTTAATAGTGCATGGGAAGAATACAAAAACCCCGAAGATCGTCGGGATGACGCCGGCCGGGAAGAAGTGGCGCACCGCGTTGCTTGGAGCGCGGTAAAAAATAAGTATGAAAAGGGTACCGATGGTAAGTGGCACCCTAAGAGCTAATGAGAGGACGGGCGGGCCATCGAGTATGCGGTCAAGATGATCGAGTTTCCGCAGGAGGCACTGGCCGACAGGGTGCTTGCCCGGGGCGAGTTGCCGTCGCGCCATATGGACGCGCTGGCCGCACTGGTGGCGGAGTTTCACCCCCGCTCGCACCGTTCCCGGGAGAGCGATGACTATGGGACGCCAGAGGCGATACTGGCCTCTGTCGCACAGAACTTCAGCCAGATCCGTGCTGTTCCGAACCATGCGGTGCATCTGCAGGTTCTGGACGACATCGAAACATGGACGCGGCAGGAGCACATGCGCCTGTGCAATGTGTTTGCACAGCGCAAACGCGAAGGCCGGGTGCGCGAATGCCACGGCGATCTTCACTTGGGGAACATCGTGCTCCTGGACGGTGAGCCGCGGGCTTTCGATTGCATCGAATTCAACCCGGACTTGCGCTGGATCGATGTGATGAACGAAGTCGCGTTTCTGGTCATGGACCTCCATGCAGCCAATCGACCAGACCTCGCCCAGCCGAATTTTCGCTTCGATTCTTCAAGTCCGACAGGCTGCTAGGGCCATCGCTTCTTTCAATCACGGGCCAAGACTTCCCATATCGCCTCGCAGGTGCATCCGTGTTAATCCCTGTTCACCCTTGATTGAAAAATGAAAACACTGCTGCGCTTTTTGCTTCGGCTGCTGTTCGGCTTCCGCGCCTACAACGAGGAAGTGTTGAAGACGCCGGGACCGGTGCTGTTGCTCCCCAATCACGTGTCGTGGCTCGATTGGTTGTTCCTGCTCGTCTGTACAGATAAGGATTGGAAGTGCGTCGTCTCCGAGCGTACGGCGCACACGTCGTGGCTGCACCGCAAGATCATGATCAACCGCCGCACGTTCCCGATCGACACCGATTCGCCTTACGCCGTGAAACACATGGCGGAATTTTTGGCGAAAGGCGGCCGGCTCACGCTCTTCCCTGAAGGACGGCTTTCCCGCACCGGCACGCTGATGAAACTGTTCGACGGCACCGGGTTTCTCCTGCACAAGACGGGCGCGAAGGTCATCACTTGCTACTTGCGCGGTGCGCACCGTCTGCCCGCGTCGCCGAATCCCAATCGGAAGAAATGCTTCCCGCGCATCACCGCGCACTTCAGCGATGCGCTTATCGCGCCGCCTGTCGAGCACCTCAGCACCTCGCAAGCGCGCGCGCTGTTCACAAACTGGCTGCGCGATCAGATGGTGCGGCAGCAGTTCGAAATCGAGATGCAGTTCGGCCCGCAAACACTGGCCGAAGCTGTGGTCGAGCCCGCCACGCGTTTTCCGGGACACGTCGTGTTGCAGGACGTGAATGCGGCGCTCACTTACAAGAAACTGCTCGTGAGCGCGGACTTGATGGCCCGACAACTCGACAACGCGTTGTCGAGAGACGTGAAGAGGGTGGGCGTCTTGCTGCCGAACGTGAACGCCACGCCGGTCGTGTTGCTGAGTCTGTGGACGCTCGACAAGGAGGCGGCGATCTTTAACTACTCCACAGGGCCGGCGATCATGCTTTCGTGCGCGCAACTCGCAGCTGTGAAGCAAATCATCACGTCACGCGCGTTTCTCGAGCGCGCGAAGCTCGACGTGAGCGCTTTAAGCGAAGCAGGCATTGACTTCGTTTATCTCGAAGACATTCGCGCGCGAATCTCCGGCAGCGCAAAACTGCGCGCGTTATTGAAGCAAACTTTTTCGGCCGGACTGCCGTGTGCGCGGGTGGACACAAATTCAGCCGCCATCGTTTTGTTCACGAGCGGTTCCGAAGGCGTGCCGAAAGGCGTTGAGCTGACGCACCGCAACATTCTCGCGAACGTACGACAGATGCTCGCCGTGACCGACCTCACGGACAACGACCGGATATTCAACGCCATGCCACTCTTCCACAGCTTCGCGCTAACGGTCGGAACGTTGCTGCCGCTCGTGCGCGGGATGTCCGTGTTCATTTATCCATCGCCGTTGCACTACCGCGTGGTGCCAACGGTGTTTTACGACACAGATTGCACCATCATGCTTGGCACCAACACATCCCTGAACGGTTACGCGCGCAAGGCCAACCCTTATGACTTTCGCAGCCTGCGCTACATGTTCGCCGCGGCGGAGAAGTTGCAGGAAACGACCGCAACGACGTGGGCACAACGTTTCGGTGTACGCGTCCTCGAAGGCTACGGCGCGACCGAGTGCGCTGCGTGCGTGAGCGGGAACACGCCGCTGCAAGCAAAGTATGGCTCGGCGGGGCGGCTCATGCCGGGCATGGAATATAAACTCGAACGCGTCGAAGGCGTCGCGGAAGGCGGGCGCTTATTCGTGCGCGGTCCCAACGTGATGAAGGGCTATCTCAACGCGGACGCGAACGCGAAGTTCCAATCGCTCGGCGGCTGGTACGACACTGGCGATATCGTACGCGTGGATCAAGAAGGCTATGTGTTCATTCAAGGCCGGCTGAAGCGCTTCGCCAAAATCAGCGGTGAAATGGTGAGCCTCACTGCGGTCGAAGACGCGCTGGCCGGGGCATTTCCGCATTACGGATTGCGTTGCCAGGCAGCGGTGGTTTCTCGCCCTGACGAAGATAAAGGCGAGAAACTCATCGCGATTTCCAATGAAGCGAAGCTGACGCTCGACGAGGTACGCGCCGCGATCAAAGCGAAAGGTTTGCCTAACATCGCCGTCCCGCGCGAAGTGAAGTTCATCCACGAGATTCCCAAGCTCGGCACCGGCAAGGTGAACTATCGCGAACTGGATAAGATGATTTGACCGGAGCGCGGATCGCCGAGTCCACGAGTTGATGGAGAAGACCAATAGGGGACAGCCCGCGTAGGCGCAATCGTTATTGCGCCGAATGAAATGGGGTTCGCAGGGATGGGCGACTTGTCGCCCAACTCGCAAAACATCCGGTGCAATGCGCTTCGCTTATTGGCACCCACATTACGCCTTACGCGAGCTGAGCGTAGCGAAAGCGCAGTTTGGTGAAATCGGGGGAAGCGGTATCGGCTTTGCCATCAGCAAGCGCATGGTCGAACTGATGGTCGGGAAGGCCGGAGTGAATGGTGGGCCTGGATTTGTCAGCCTCGGCTATTCTTTTGCCCGGATGGCGGACTTGGGGCGGAATGCCTTGATCGCTTCTTCCCGGGTTTCCAGGTAAGGCCCGCCGATCAGGTCGATGCAGTAAGGCACTGCAGCAAACACGCCGTCGAGGGTTTCCTTGATCGCCTTGGGTTGACCGGGCAGGTTGATGATCAGGCATTGCTTGCGGATGACGCCGACCTGGCGGGAGAGAATGGCGGTGGGCACATACTTCAGGCTGACGGCGCGCATTTGCTCGCCGAAGCCGGGTAGCACCTTGTCCGCCACAGCCAGCGTCGCCTCCGGTGTGACATCGCGCGGCGCCGGACCGGTGCCGCCAGTGGTGAGCACCAGGCAACAGCCTTCTTCATCCGCCAGCTGACGCAGCGTGGCTTCGATTTGCGCCTGCTCGTCCGGGATCAGGCGGGTAACGGCACGCCACGGCGTGGCCAGCGCGTTGCCGAGCCAGTCGTTGAGCGCCGGGATGCCCTGGTCTTCGTAAACGCCCTGTGCGGCGCGGTCGCTGATGGTGACCAGACCGATCAAAACTTGCTGTTCGCTATTCATGTTGCGGGCACCTCTAAAAACCCAGATTTCATCCCAACTGCTGCGTTACGGAAAAAATTTCTTGCTTACATATCAACCATATGCCGCGCTGCGAAATTTTTTCCGCGCCTTGCATTTGGGCGAACTCTGAATTTTTAGAGTCACCCTTCCTCCGGTTCGGTTTCTTTTTCTTCGAGGATCATTTCACGCAGCAGCTTGAACAGGGCGCGGCTGCTCTTTGGCGGCTTGCCGGCTGCGGCCTCTTTCTGCGCATTGCGGATCAGGGTGCGGATCTGCTGGATGTCGGCCCGCGCATATTCCACCACCAGGTCGCTCAAGGCTTGCTCTTCCGTTAGCAGGCGCTCACGCCAGCGCTCCAGCGAGTGGAATTTGGCCGCCTGGACGCGTGTGACATTGTTCCACTCGTCCAGCTTGGCCTGGATCGGTTCCGCATCCACCGTGCGCATCAATTTGCCGAGGTATTGCATCTGGCGGCGGCGCGCTTCGTGGCGGGTCAGGCGCTTGGCTTCAATGATGGCATCCAGCAGGTTATCGGGTAGATTCAACTGTGCCAGCCGATCCTTGTTCAGCCCCACCAGCTCCTCGCCGATATCCTGCAATGCGTGCATTTCTTGCTTGCGCTTGGTTTTGCTCGGGGTTTCCGGTAAGTCGTCCGCCGCGTTGTCTTCTGTATCCGTCATGGTTTCGCAAATGGAATCAAAGTTGATATGATAACCTTAAAAACGTCATTCCACCGCAGAGGACGCAGAGGACGCGGAGGACGCGGAGGACGCGGAGGACGCGGAGGAAACCAAGAGGCTGGAGCCTTGTGAAGAGCTCTTTATCTGGGGAGCTACATGGGTACGTCATGAAGTTTTTGAATTCCTCTGCGTCCTCCGCGTCCTCTGCGGTTAAAATGCTTTTTATTAACTCCTTTTCCCAACGGCCTTCGGCATACGACCTTTCATCCGCTGGTCGTTTCAGCGGATAGAAAGTCGGAGTCCCCTTGTGGGGCAAACCGTTTGCTGAAATTTTTGAGGTGCATGTGCCAGATTCCCGTTTTTCCCACTCTATTGAAACGCTAAGTCAGATCACTCGCGACATTCTGAACCAGTCGAAACTGGCCGGTGCTACGGCCTGCGAGGCGGAAGTGTCGCAAGGCTTCGGCCAGAACGTCTCGGTGCGCCGCGGCGAGGTCGAAACCATTGAGTACAACCGCGACAAGGGCCTGGGTGTCACCGTCTATTTCGGCCATAAGCGCGGCCATGCCAGCACTTCGGACCTGTCGCCCCAGGCGATCAAGGATACCGTCGCGGCGGCGGTGAGCATTGCCAGATACACCGCCAGCGACGAATTCGCCGGGCTCGCCGACGAGAACCTGCTGGCCAGGGAGATCCCCGATCTCAGCCTGTACCACCCGTGGGATTTGTCGGTGGAACAGGCGATCGAACTGGCAAAAAACTGCGAGGCTGCGGCGTTCGCGGTGGACAAGCGGATCGACAATTCCGAGGGCGCCTCGGTCTCCACCCAGGAATCGCTGTTCATGTACGGCAACAGCCTGGGCTTCCTCAGCGGCTATCCTTCCTCGCGCCACGATATCAGTTGTGCGGTGATCGCCGAAGATGGAGGAATGCAGCGCGATTACTGGTACAGCTCGCGGCGCGATGCCTCCGACCTGGAAAGCGCCGAAGCGGTTGGCCGCAAGGCCGGCGAGCGTACCGTGCGCCGCCTCGGCGCGCGCAAGATCAAGACCACCGAGTGCCCGGTGCTGTTCGAGGCGCCGATTGCTTCCGGCCTGATTGGACATCTGGTCGGCGCTGTCAGCGGCAGCAGTCTGTACCGCAAATCCTCTTTCCTGCTCGACAGCCTGGGCCAGCAAATTTTTGCTCCGTTCGTCCAGATCCGCGAACTGCCGCACATCCCCAAGGGGCTGGCGAGCAGCCCCTTCGATAGTGAAGGCGTCGCCACCCACGCACGCGACTTGGTCAAGGACGGCGTGCTGCAAGGTTATTTTCTCGGCAGCTATTCGGCGCGCAAATTGGGCATGGCCTCCACAGGCAATGCCGGCGGCAACCATAACCTGATTATCGAGAGCAGCGGCCAGGATTTTGCCGGTCTGCTGAAAATGATGGATAAGGGCCTGGTGGTGACGGAACTGCTCGGCCACGGCATCAACCCGGTGACCGGGGATTATTCCCGCGGCGCCGCCGGTTATTGGGTGGAAAACGGCGAAATTCAGTTTCCCGTCGAGGAAATCACCATTGCCGGCAACCTTAAGGACATGTTCCGGCAGATTGCGGCGGTCGGCAGCGACATCCTGATCCAAGGCTCGAAGCAGTGCGGTTCGATATTGATTGAGAAAATGACCGTCGCGGGCGAATAAGAGCCTATTTCAGCAGATTTCGTCATTGCTGCCTTGTTGAAGATAAGCCGATAGCGCTCATGAAGACGGATGTCACGGCTGCCGGGAATTGCTTACCGGCCCCTGGCTGATTCGGCAATGGGTTTCACGCCGTGCAACGTCGCAAACACCGTCTCTGGCAGTAATGCCGTGAACTCGGCGTGGGTTTCCTTCTCGGCGGAGCGCGTTGCGGCATAGAGCCGCCCCCACAATCCCCTGGGGCCGATGGGCCGCGCCGCGACATAGCCACGTTCCAAATAAGTTTGTACTGCCCAGCGCGGCAGGGCTGCGATGCCGCGTCCGGAAGCCACCAGTTGCAGAATGGCCACGGTCAGCTCCGCCGTGCGCCGGGGCGGGTTCACCCCGGCGGGTTTTAGAACCCGCCGCACCAAGTCCAGCATCCGGTCCGGCACGGGGTAAGTGATCAGCGTTTCCTGCCCGAAGTCGCGCGCCGTGAGAGAAGCCCGTGCGGCCAGAGCATGGCCGCGAGCTGTGAGCCCCACCATCTCGTAGGCGAACAGGGGGTGGTAGGCGATCCCTGCCTGGCGCTTCGCTTCCGAAATGATCACCATGTCGGCCTGGTGCTCGGTCAACAGGGCTAGCGGTTCGGTGTGAAAGCCCGGCACCAGGTCCAGTTCCACCTCTGGATGGCGCTCACGGTAGGCGTCCATGGCGGGCATCAGCCAGTCATAGCAGGTATGGCATTCCACCGCGATGCGCAGTTCGCGCGTGGGTGGCGCGGCTTTCATGCGGGCTATCGTCCGGCGCGCCGCCTCCACCTCCGGCAGCATCTGCCTGGCAAGCGCCAGAAGCGCCTTGCCGGCTTCAGTCAGTTTCAGCGGCCGTTGCTGGCGCTCGAAAAGCGGAGTCTCCAAATAATCCTCCAGCGCCGCAAGTTGATGGGACAGGGCGGATTGCGTCAAATGAACCCTGGCGGCGGCACGGGTTACGCTGCCCGTGTCCTCCAGTGCAACGATGGCTTTCAGGTGGCGTAGCTCAATCATGAATTATAATCATAATAAAGTGATAAACATGCGTTTGTATCATACATGATAAACCCGGATTATGGCTGAATTTGCATCAGGAGATCGCCATGACCACCACCCACACCCTGGGATTCCCGCGCATGGGCGCGCAACGGGAACTGAAGTTCGCGCTGGAGAAGCACTGGCGCGGAGAGATTTCCGCCGCTGGCCTTGAGGCCGTGGGCCGCGAACTGCGGGCACGGCATTGGGCGCTGCAACGGGAGGCGGGACTGGACTTCGTGACGGTGGGTGATTTCGCCTTCTATGATCACGTGGCGGCCCATGTCCAGCTGCTTGGTTGCGAACCGGCGCGCTTCGGCTTCACCGTGCGAGAACCGGAACTTGCGCGCTATTTTGCGATGGCGCGGGGGGTGGCGGGGGAGGTGCCCGTTTGCGGCTGCGGTCAGATCCACGGCGCCGATGTCGTCGGAAAACCCGCGCTGGAGATGACCAAGTGGTTCGACACCAACTACCATTACCTTGTCCCGGAATTCACGTCCGATACCGGTTTCCATCTGGCCTCGGAACGCCTGTTTGACGAGGTAGCGGAAGCGAGGGCTCTAGGTTATCCAGTCAAGGCCGTTTTGGTGGGGCCGCTCACTTTTCTCTGGCTGGGCAAGGAAAAGACAACCCAATTCGACCGTCTGGGTCTGCTGGAAAAACTGCTGCCGGTCTACTGTGAAATTCTCGTCCGGCTGAAGGCTTCCGGTGTCGAGTGGGTGCAAATGGATGAGCCCATCCTTGGCCTCGATCTGCCGGCCGCGTGGAAGAAGGCTTTTGAGGGCGCCTATTGGCGCCTTGCCTCGACCGGTACGAAACTGCTGCTTGCCACTTATTTTTCTGCGCTGGGGGAGAATCTGCGCATGGCCTGTCAGCTTCCCGTGGCAGGCTTGCACGTGGATGCCGTGCGTGCGCCGCAGGAGCTGATTGGGGCTGCGGACTGGCTGCCCGCACACAAGGTGCTCTCAGTCGGCATCGTGGGCGGGCGCAATGTCTGGCGTACCGATCCGGACTACGCGCTGGCGGTGCTAAGGCCAGTGCATGAGAAAAGGGGCGAAAACCTCTGGCTGGCGCCGTCGTGTTCGCTCATGCACGTTCCGGTGGGCCTGGAGGCGGAAGCCGGGCTGGACGCGGAATTGAAGTCTTGGCTCGCCTTCGCCGTGGAGAAGCTTGGCGAGCTGTCCATGCTGAAACATGTGCTGGACGAGGGAGAGGCATCCGTGGTGGGGGAGCTTGCCGCCGCCCGCGCAGCGCTCATATCCCGGCGATCCAGCGCGCGTGTGAGCAACCCCCGGGTCGCCGAACGCATCGCCGGCCTGCCCGCCGATGCCGACCGGCGTGCCTCGTCTTTCGCTGTGCGCCAGGCCGTGCAGCGGGCGAGGTTCAATTTGCCGCGCTTTCCCACCACCACCATCGGCTCCTTCCCGCAGACAGCGGAGATTCGTGCCGCCCGCGCGGCCTTCAGACGCGGAGAAATCGGTGAAGAGGAATACCGCAGCCGGATGTACGCGGAAATCGCCGTTGCGGTGAGAAAGCAGGAAGAACTCGGCCTCGACGTGCTAGTCCACGGCGAGCCCGAGCGTAACGACATGGTGGAATATTTCGGCGAGCAGCTTGCCGGCTTCGTCTTTACCCGGAACGGCTGGGTGCAGTCCTATGGTTCCCGCTGCGTCAAGCCGCCGATCATCTACGGCGACGTGTCGCGGCCTGCCGCCATGACAGTCGAATGGGCGGCCTACGCCCAGGGCCTTACCGCCAGGCCAATGAAGGGAATGCTCACGGGGCCGGTCACCATTCTGCAATGGTCCTTCGTGCGCGATGACCAGCCGCGTGCCGACACTGCCCTGCAGATCGCGCTCGCCATCCGGGACGAAGTGGAGGACCTGGAGAAGGCCGGCATCGGCATCATCCAGATCGACGAGCCCGCCATCCGCGAGGGCCTGCCTTTGAGGCGCGCGCAGTGGCAGGCATATCTCTCCTGGGCTACTCGCGTCTTCCGTGTTTCGGCATCGGGTGTTACGGACGACACGCAAATCCACACCCATATGTGCTACTCGGAATTCAACGACATCCTGCCGGAGATTGCGGCGATGGACGCCGATGTCATCACCATCGAAACCAGCCGCTCGGATATGGAACTGTTGCGAGGCTTCGGAGATTTCAACTATCCCAACGAGATCGGGCCGGGCGTGTACGATATCCACTCTCCGCGCGTGCCCACGGTTGACGAAATGGTGCGGTTGCTGGAAAAGGCAGCCGCCGTCATTCCGGCGGGAAACCTTTGGGTCAACCCGGACTGCGGGCTCAAGACCCGTGGCTGGGAGGAAACAGAAGCGGCTCTGGCCAACATGGTCGAGGCGGCAAGGAGGGTGCGGGCCGTCATTGCTTGAGCCGGCGCAAAGCCGCTGCGACCGTCCCCATATCAACCATGCTGCGGTTAATCTGATGGCTCCATCAGCCGGGAAATCCGAATACTCAGCAAAAGGAAGCCGTGTCATGATAAAATTACCATTTTGCTTTTTGGAAAGAGCTCGTTATGTTTAGCGCAGACCAGACCATCGCCAAGTTCGATCCCGAGTTGTGGCAGGCGATGCAGGATGAAACACGCCGTCAGGAAGACCACATCGAGCTGATCGCCTCGGAAAACTATACCAGCCCGGCTGTGATGGAAGCGCAGGGCTCGCAACTGACCAATAAATATGCCGAAGGCTATCCTGGCAAGCGCTATTACGGCGGCTGCGAGTACGTGGACGTGGCCGAGCAGTTGGCGATCGACCGGGTCAAGGCCCTGTTCGGTGCGGAATATGCCAACGTCCAGCCGCACTCCGGTTCCCAGGCCAACCAGGCGGTATACATGGCGGTACTGCAGCCCGGCGACATCATTCTGGGCATGTCGCTGGCACATGGCGGTCACCTCACCCACGGCGCTTCGGTCAATCTTTCCGGCAAGCTGTTCAAGGCGTTCACCTACGGCCTGCATCCGGAAACCGAGGCGATCGATTACGATGAAGTGGAGCGTCTGGCCCACGAGCATAAGCCGAAAATGATCGTGGCCGGGGCTTCCGCCTATTCCCTGATCATCGACTGGAAACGCTTCCGCAAGATCGCCGACGCGGTCGGTGCCTACCTGTTCGTCGACATGGCGCATTACGCCGGCCTGGTCGCGGCAGGGTTGTACCCCAATCCAGTCGGGATTGCCGATTTTGTAACGAGCACCACCCACAAGACCTTGCGCGGCCCGCGCGGTGGCATCATCCTGTCCTCCGCTCAGCATGAGAAAGCGCTCAACTCGGCGATTTTCCCCAACATCCAGGGTGGCCCGCTGATGCACGTGATCGCCGCCAAGGCGGTGGCGTTCAAGGAAGCGGCAACGAAAGAATTCAAGCAGTACCAGGAGCAGGTGATCGAAAACGCCATCGTGATGGCCAAGGTGCTGCAGGAGCGCGGCTTGCGCATCGTTTCCGGGCGCACCGAGTCGCACGTTTTCCTGGTCGATCTGCGTGCCAAGAATCTTACCGGCAAGGAAGCCGAGGCGGCGCTGGGCCTCGCTCATATCACCGTGAACAAGAATGCCATTCCGAATGACCCGCAGAAGCCTTTTGTCACCAGCGGCATCCGCATCGGCACGCCGGCGATGACCACGCGCGGCTTCAAGGAAATCGAAGCGGAGCATCTCGCCAACCTGATCGCCGATGTGCTCGACGCACCCACCGACGAGGCTGTCATCAGCCGCGTGGCGAATGAGGCCAAGGCGATGTGCGCGAAGTTTCCTGTGTATGGAAAGTGAGGAGTAAGGAGTGAGGAGTGAGGAGTTTTTTATGGGGTGTTCCGCTCCTAACTCCTCACACTTCACTCCTCACTAAAAAATGAAATGCCCTTTTTGTGGTGCCATCGACACCCAAGTAATTGATTCCCGCGTCAACGAGGAGGGGGACAGCATACGTCGCCGCCGCCGCTGCCCGTCCTGCGACAAGCGTTTCACCACCTACGAAACGGCCGAGCTGCACATGCCGCAGGTGATCAAGCAGAACGGTACCCGCGAGGAATTTGACCGCGCCAAGGTGCGCACCAGCTTCATGCGCGCGCTGCACAAGCGCCCGGTGCCGACCGAATTCGTGGATCAGGCGATTGAGCGCATCGCGCAAAAGGCGTTGAGTCTGGGCGAACGAGAGTTGCCGTCTCGCCAGATCGGCGAAATGGTGATGCACGAGCTGTACAAGCTCGACAAGGTGGCCTATATCCGCTTCGCCTCGGTCTATCGCAGTTTCCAGGATGTGGATGACTTCCGCGACGTGATCCGGGATCTGGATAAGTAAGCGCCCCATGTTTTCCGCTGCTGATCATGAACACATGGCGCAGGCGCTGCGCTTGGCCGAGAAGGGGTTGTACACCACCACGCCGAATCCGCGCGTCGGCTGCGTGATCGTGCGCGACGGCAAGGTGGTGGGTTCCGGCTGGCATGAGCGTGCCGGCGAATCCCATGCCGAGATCCATGCACTCACACAGGCAGGCGAGTTGGCGCAGGGCGCAACGGTCTATGTCACGCTCGAGCCATGCAGCCATCATGGCCGCACGCCGCCTTGCGCCGAGGCCCTGATCAAGGCGGGTGTGGGCCGCGTAGTGGTGGCGATGGTCGATCCTAATCCTCAGGTGGCGGGAGAGGGGTTGGCGCAACTGCAACAGGCCGGCATCCAGACCGATATCGGCCTGCTAGAGAAGGAGGCGCACAATCTCAACATCGGTTTCGTTTCCCGCATGACCTGCGGGCGGCCGTGGCTGCGGCTGAAAATCGCCGCCAGCCTGGACGGCAAAACCGCCCTCAACAATGGCGTCAGCCAGTGGATCACCGGCGCGGATGCCCGGCGTGACGTCCACCGTCTGCGCGCCCGCTCCTGCGCGGTGCTGACCGGCATCGGCACGGCGCTGGCTGACGATCCGTCGCTCAACGTGCGTGATGTGGAAACCCCGCGCCAGCCGCTGCGCATCGTGGTGGATAGCACATTGAAGATGCTGCCCACGGCGAAAATGCTGACGGCGGGGGAAACCCTGGTAGTCACCGCCAGCGGCGACCAGGCCAAGGCCGGGCGCTTGCGCGAGGCCGGTGCTGAAGTGCTGGTGCTGCCGCCGCTGGATGGCCGGGTCGATCTCGCGCGGATGCTGGATGAACTGGGCAAGCGCGGCATCAATGAAATTACCGTGGAAGCCGGGTGCGGCCTGAACGGTGCGCTGGTGCGGCAGGGCCTGGTGGACGAATTCGTGATTTATTTCGCACCGCTGCTGCTGGGCGACCGGGCGCGTGGCATGTTCGATCTGCCGGAATTGATTGAGATGGGCGAGCGGCGCGAGCTGCGCATTGCCGACGTGGCGATGGTCGGGCGCGACCTGCGTATTCGTGCCTTGCCTGTGAATTAATTTACAAAAGTGATGTAGGTTGGGTTAGCGGTTTTATCGCGTAACCCAACAAACCCAAACATTCACCAAAAGTAGGCGCCTCTAGGCGAGACCGGTGTTTAGAAGGAAGATTGGGTTTGTTGGGTTACGGCGCAAAAACCGCGCCTAACCCAACCTACATCTGCGACGTATGTTTCGTAATTAATGGGTTCAGATACCAAGTTTAAAGGATAAAATGTTTACCGGAATTATCGAGGCGGTGGGCCAGATTAAGCAGGTGGAGCAACGCGATAAGGGCGTGCGCCTGACCATTGCCTCGGAGCGGCTGGATTTCAGCGATGTTGCGGTCGGCGATAGCATCGCCGCCAACGGCGTGTGCCTCACAGTGACCGCCTTGGCTGGCAACGCCTACACCGTGGACGTGTCGCAGGAAAGCCTGAACTGTACCGTGGGGTTGAGCGAACCCGGCGAGGTCAACCTGGAAAAGGCGATGCGCCTGTCAGACCGGCTTGGCGGACACCTCGTCAGCGGCCATGTGGACGGCGTCGGCGAGGTGGTGAAATTCGAACCGGTTGGGGAGAGCTATTTGCTGCAGATTCGCGCCTCCAGGGAGCTGGCACGCTACATCGCGGCCAAGGGCTCGATCGCTATCAATGGTGTCAGCCTGACCGTAAATGAAATCCGCGATGGGGTGTTCAGCATCAACCTTATCCCTCATACCGTGGAAGTGACCACCCTCAAGCATCTTCAACCGGGTGCCAGGGTCAACCTGGAAGTGGACATGCTGGCGCGCTACGTGGATCGCCTGCTGCACCCGGATAACTAAGGAAAAATTCATGACAATCAGCTCAACCGAGGAAATTATTGCCGACTTCAAGGCCGGCAGGATGGTCATCCTGGTGGACGAAGAAGACCGCGAGAACGAGGGCGACCTGGTGCTGGCGGCGGAATTCGTCACGCCCGAGGCGATCAACTTCATGGCCAAATACGGCCGCGGCCTGGTCTGCCTGACGCTGACCGAGGAGCGCTGCCGCCTGCTCGACCTGCCGTTGATGGTGTCGGCTAACAAGCTGGCTCTGGGCACCAACTTCACCGTATCGATCGAGGCGGCGGAAGGCGTGACTACCGGCATCTCCGCGGCCGACCGCGCCAAGACCATCCTGGCGGCGGTGAAGAAGGACGCCAAAGCGTCCGACATCGTTCAGCCTGGCCATATCTTCCCGCTCAAGGCGCAGAAGGGCGGCGTGCTGGTGCGCGCCGGTCATACCGAGGCGGGTTGCGACCTGGCCAACCTGGCGGGGCTGGAGCCCGCGGCAGTGATCTGCGAAATCCTCAAGGAAGATGGCGAAATGGCGCGTTTGCCAGACTTGCTCGAATATGCCAAACATCACAAGCTCAAAATCGGCACCATCGCTGACCTGATCCACTACCGCAGCCAGACCGAGAGTCTGGTGGAGCGGGTTTCCGAGCGTGCGGTTACAACCTGCTACGGCGAATTCAAGCTCATCGCCTATCTGGACAAGACCGCCAACGAGGCTCATCTTGCCCTGGTGAAGGGGGAAATCAAACCCGGCGAGGAGATCCTGGTGCGGGTGCACGAGCCGTTGTCGACGCTGGATTTCCTCGATGTGGCCAGCCTCGAACACACCTTCAGCGTGCACGAGGCGATGAAGACCATCGCCGAAGCGGGCAGCGGCGTGATCGTTCTGCTGCGCCGCCCGGAAACTTCCGCGGATCTGCTCGAGCGCATCCAGCGCACCCAGCCGAAGGCGCCCGCCAAGGTCGATTTGCGCAACTACGGCATCGGCGCGCAGATTCTGCGCGATCTCAATGTCACCCGAATGCGGCTGCTGGCCACTCCGCGCAAGATGCCGAGCATGACCGGCTTCGATCTCGAAGTAACGGGATATGTTTCGCCCAAGACCGGCGCATGAACTGAAATCAACAAGGACAACGACATGGCAAGATATGACAATATTTTCGAGTACGAGAAAGATCTCGACGGCAAAGGCCTCAGGATCGGCATCGTGATGAGCCGCTTCAATATCGACGTGTGCGAGGGGCTGCTTGGCGCCTGCACCGCGACGCTGCTGAAGCAGGGTGTGGCGGAGAAGGACATCGTTCTGGCAACCGTGCCAGGCGCGCTGGAAATCCCGCTGGTGCTGCAAAAAATGGCCAAGAGCGGCAAATTCGACGCGCTGATCGGGCTCGGCGCGGTGATTCGTGGCGATACCTACCATTTCGAGCTGGTTTCCAACGAAGCCGGCAGCGGCGTGACCCGCGTCGTGCTGGATGCCGGCATTCCCATCGCCAACGGCGTTCTCACCACCGATACCGACGAGCAGGCACTGGAGCGGATGAGCGAGAAGGGCAGCGATGCCGCGCTGGTGGCGATTGAGGTAGCGAAGCTGCTGAAGAGACTATGAGCAGCGAAAAAAGAGTCGACAAGGCACCGAAAAAAAGCCGGCGCAAGGCGCGGGAATTCGGGGTGCAGGGCCTGTACCAGTGGAAGCTGACGGGTGGAGACGCCAATACCATCCTGAGCCAGTTGCGTGAGGAAAAGGAATACCCGAAGATCGACGAAGAACACCTGGCAGTCCTGCTGCATGGGGTAATCGGTCAGGCGCAGGAACTGGATGTGCTGATCGCGCCCTACATCGATCGGCCTACCGGCGATCTGAGCCCGGTGGAACATGCCATCCTGCTGCTGGCCGCCTTCGAAATGAAGCATCACCCGGAAATTCCCTACCGCGTCATCATCAACGAGGCGGTCGAGCTGGCCAAGACCTACGGCGGCACGGATGGCCACAAGTTCGTCAACGGCGTCCTGGACAAGCTCGCCGCTCAGGTGCGGGCGGTGGAGGTTAACGCAAAACTTGAACCGCAGAGACGCTAAGACGCGGAGAAAAGCCGGGCCCTTTCTTATTTTGAGCTTAGGTGCGCCAGTTTGAATGAAATTTATTTTCTGGGATTAATGGTTTTTGAAGTCCTCTGCGCCTCTGCGCCTCTGCGGTAAAGCAGAAGTATGCCGTCCGAATTCGACCTGATCCGCCGTTTTTTCACCCGCGAAACGCCCAGTGCCGTGCTCGGCGTGGGGGATGATGCGGCGCTGTTGGCGCCTACTCCCGGCATGCAACTGGCGGTGTCCACCGACATGCTGGTGGAAGGGCAGCATTTCGCCCCCCAGGATGGGCCCGGAACGGTCGGCCACAAAGCTCTGGCGGTGAATTTGTCCGACATGGCGGCCATGGGGGCTACGCCGCGCTGGGTGACGTTGGCGCTCGCCTTGCCGGGGGCGGATGAAATCTGGCTGCGCGGTTTTGCCGGCGGTTTTTTCAGTCTGGCGCAAAAATTCGGCGTGGAGCTGGTGGGGGGCGATACCACGCGCGGACCACTGAACATCTGCGTGCAGATCATCGGCGAAGTGCCACCGGGACTAGCGTTGCGTCGGGATGGTGCGCGCGGTGGTGACGAGATATGGGTGTCCGGTGTGCTGGGTGACGCTGCACTGGCGCTGGCCCACTTGCAGCGCCGGGTCGAGCTGATGCCGCTAGAAGCTGCATCCTGCCTGCCCAGGCTGCGCGTGCCGCAGCCGCGGGTCGCACTGGGCCTGGCACTGCGCGGCGTGGCCAGCTCTGCCATCGATATATCCGACGGGTTGCTGGCCGATCTGGGGCATATCCTGGAATGCTCCGGAGCGGGCGCGGAAATCCATTTTGAGGCATTGCCGCTGTCCGAAGTGGCAAGCCGCTATATCGAGCAGGAAGCGGTACAAAACTGCGTCCTGGCCGGGGGCGACGATTACGAGCTGTGCTTTACCGCGCCGCCTGAAAGACATGCCGAGGTTCTGTCCATCGCGCAGCGAATCGGCTTGCCGCTTGCCTGCATCGGGATTATTAAGGGTACGACAGGGTTGAGCGTCCTTCGGGCCGGCCAGACCATGACCATCAAGGCGACCGGATTTGACCATTTCGCCTAAATTCGTATTCAGCCATCCGGCCCATTTTCTGTCCTTCGGTTTCGGCAGCGGGCTGAGCCCCGTGGCACCGGGCACCGCTGGAACGCTGGTGGCGTTTCCGCTGTATTGGCTGATGCTGCACTGGCTCAGCGGGACGGCCATTCTGGCGGTCATTCTGCTGATGTTCGCGGTGGGCGTGTGGGCTTGCCAGCACACCGGCCAGGCGCTGGGCGTGCCGGATTACGGCGGCATCGTCTGGGACGAGATCGTGGCCTTCCTGCTGGTGCTCTGCGTCACCCCGCCGACGCTGGGCTGGTACGCGGCGGCTTTCTTGCTGTTTCGCCTGTTCGATATCTGGAAGCCGTTTCCCATCCGTCAGCTCGACGAGCGGATCAAGAACGGTTTTGGCGTGATGCTGGATGATCTGCTGGCGGCGTTGTATGCCGTGATCGTCTTGAAAGGGGCGTTATGGATAATCACCCATTAGCCGAGCGCGCGCTGTTCGAGCTGGCTGAACAGGTCGGTGCGGCACTCAAAATTCGCGCCATGAGGCTGGCTACGGCGGAATCCTGCACCGGGGGTTGGGTCGGAGAAGCGGTGACGGCGGTGCCGGGCAGCTCCGATTGGTTCGACCGGGGCTTTATCACCTACTCTAACGAAGCCAAGCGGGAGATGCTGGGCGTTGCCGCGGCGACGCTGGAGCAGCATGGCGCGGTCAGCGAGCCGACCGTGCGGGAGATGGCGTCCGGGGCGCTGAACAACAGCCGCGCCCAGGCGGCGCTGGCGATCAGCGGCATCGCGGGTCCCGGCGGCGGCACGGCGGAAAAGCCGGTGGGCACGGTCTGGATCGCCTGGGCTTTTGCAAACGGTGCAGTGGCGAGCGAAAAACGGGTATTTGCCGGAGACCGGCGCGAAGTGCGGCAACAGGCGGTGGAAAGAGCGTTGCAGGGGTTGCTGGAGTGCCTGGAAAGAGGGCGTGATGAAGGGGGTATGAAGCATTGATAACGTGCTGTTGAGGGTCAAGCAGGCGCATCCGGATCCGCTTACCTGCGCTGCATACTTGTGACATAATTGAGCGGTTGATTTTAAGGGAAATACCATGGACGAAAACAGAAACAAGGCGCTGGCTGCCGCACTATCCCAGATCGAAAAGCAGTTCGGCAAGGGCTCTATCATGCGCCTCGGCGATGGCGAAGTGGTCAAGGATATCCAGGTGGTTTCCACCGGTTCGCTGGGGCTGGACATCGCCCTCGGCGTGGGCGGCCTGCCGCGCGGACGGGTGGTGGAGATCTACGGGCCGGAATCCTCCGGCAAGACCACGCTGACCCTGCAAGTGATCGCAGAAATGCAGAAACTCGGCGGCACCGCCGCCTTTATCGACGCGGAGCACGCGCTCGATCCGCAGTACGCACAGAAGCTCGGCGTGCAAGTTTCCGACCTGCTGATTTCCCAGCCCGACACCGGCGAACAGGCGCTGGAAATCGCCGACATGCTGGTGCGTTCCGGCTCGGTGGATATCGTGGTGATCGACTCGGTGGCGGCACTCACCCCCAAGGCCGAGATCGAGGGCGAAATGGGCGACTCCCACATGGGCCTGCAGGCCCGGCTGATGTCTCAGGCGCTGCGGAAGCTCACCGGCAACATCAAGCGCACCAATACCCTGGTGATCTTCATCAACCAGATCCGCATGAAGATCGGTGTCATGTTCGGCAACCCGGAAACCACCACCGGTGGCAATGCGCTCAAATTCTACGCCTCGGTGCGCCTGGACATCCGCCGCACCGGCGCGATCAAGAAGGGCGAGGAAGTCGTCGGCTCGGAAACCCGCGTCAAGGTGGTCAAGAACAAGGTGGCGCCGCCCTTCAAACAGGCCGAATTCGACATCCTCTACGGCGAGGGCATCTCGCGCGAAGGCGAGATCATCGAGCTGGGCGTGCAGCACAAGATCGTCGAGAAATCCGGCGCCTGGTACAGCTACAAGGGCGAGAAGATCGGCCAGGGCAAGGACAACTCGCGCGAGTACCTGAAGGAGCACAAGGACATCGCCACCGAGATCGAGGCCAAGGTGCGCGCCGCGGTCGGCGTAAGCGGCCTGCCGGCGACGGTCGATCCCGATACGGTGGATGCCTGAACCCAGCCGATTGATGCAGGGAACCGGCCATGGCGCGTGACGCCTTGACCGTCAGGCAGCGGGCGTTGAATTACCTCGCGCGGCGCGAATATACCCGCGATGAGCTGTATCGCAAGCTGCTGCCTTACACCGAGGAATCGGACTCTCTCGAAGACCTTCTGGCTGATTTCAAGGCACGCGGCTGGCTATCCGAGCAGCGCTTTGTCGAGCAGGTGGTTCATGCGCGTAGCGGCCGCTACGGAAGCCGGTATATTGCCCACGAACTGCGGGAAAAGGGGGTCGCCGAAGAACTGATCGCGCAGGCCCTGCCGCAGCTGAAGGAAAACGATCTGGAAACCGCCCGCACGGTCTGGGCGAAAAAATTCGGCAAACGGCCGGAGGATGCCAAAGAACGTGCGAAGCAGATGCGTTTTTTGCAAAGCAGGGGGTTCGGTCTGGATGTGATCGGCAAGCTGCTGAATGGCAGTGACGGGTGAAATCTGTGCCGGTTGGAAATTGAAGAGGGTATGCAATGAAGAAAATACTGTTGGCTGCGACTTGTGCGGGTCTGCTGGCATTGTCCGGCTGCGACTATTTGCCGTTCGGATTCACCCCGGTGAAGGAGATCGTGACCTCTCCCGGCCAGTTCGAAGGCAAGGAAGTTAGAGTCAAAGGCAAGGTCAAAGACATTATTAAAGTTCCGCTGGTCGACCTTAAGATGTATGTGCTGGATGACGGTAGCGGCGAGGTGACGGTTGTGACTCGGGAGAGTTTGCCGGCTGTAAACGAAACCGTTTCACTCAAGGGTGTCGTCGAAAGTATGGCAATCATGGGTGGCGAGTCGATTGGTCTGCGTATCAAGGAAACGAAGCGGCTTTAGCGTAGTTGGCGCGTAATGCGCGCATTTAAGGATATTGTGTTTTGGGAAAGCAAGAATGAAAAGCAGTGAAATCCGCCAGAAATTTCTCGATTATTTCGCTTCCAAGGGCCATGCCGTGGTGACGTCCAGCTCCCTGGTGCCTCACGACGACCCCACCCTGCTGTTCACCAACGCCGGGATGAACCAGTTCAAGGACGTGTTCCTCGGTTTCGACAAGCGTCCCTATACCCGTGCCGCCAGCTCCCAGAAGTGCGTGCGCGCCGGCGGCAAGCACAACGACCTGGAAAACGTCGGCTACACGGCCCGGCACCACACCTTCTTCGAGATGCTGGGCAACTTCAGCTTCGGCGACTATTTCAAGCGCGAGGCGATCCACTACGCCTGGGAACTGCTCACCGACGTGTTCAAGCTGCCCAAGGACAATCTGTGGGTCACCGTTTATGCCGAGGACGAAGAAGCCTACGCCATCTGGACCAAGGAAATCGGCGTGCCCGCCGAGCGCGTCATCCGCATCGGCGACAACAAGGGCGCCCGCTATGCCTCCGACAATTTCTGGATGATGGGCGACACCGGCCCCTGCGGCCCCTGCACCGAAATTTTCTACGACCACGGCGCGGACATCTTCGGCGGCCCGCCCGGCAGCCCGGACGAGGACGGCGACCGCTACATCGAAATCTGGAACAACGTCTTCATGCAGTTCAACCGCGACGAACAGGGCGTCATGCACCCCCTGCCCAGGCCATCGGTGGACACCGGCATGGGCCTGGAACGCATTTCCGCCGTGCTGCAGCATGTGCATTCCAACTACGAGATCGACCTGTTCCAGGCCCTGATCAAGGCCGCCGCACGGGAAACCCATTGCGCCGACCTGGACAGCCCCTCATTGAAAGTGCTGGCCGACCACATCCGCGCCTGCTCCTTCCTCATCGCCGACGGCATCATCCCCGGCAACGAGGGCCGCGGCTACGTGCTGCGCCGCATCATCCGCCGCGCCATCCGGCACGGCTACAAGCTGGGCGCCCGCGCTGCCTTCTTCCACAAGATGGTGGCCGACCTGGTGACCGAGATGGGCGACGCCTACCCGGAGCTGAAGCAGAGCCAGGCTCGCGTCACCGAGGTGCTGAAGCAGGAAGAGGAGCGCTTCTTCGAGACCATCGAGCACGGCATGGCAATTCTGGAGGCGGAACTGGCTAAACCTGTGAGCGAGGCCGCCTCGTTATTCGGCGGCAAGGTGTTCAACGGCGAGACTGCCTTCAAGCTGCACGCTACCTATGGCTTTCCGCTCGACCTGACGCAGGACGTATGCCGCGAGCACGGTGTCACGGTTGATATAGCTGGTTTCAATGCCGAACTGAAAAAGGATCAGGAACAGTCGCGCGCCGCCGGCAAATTCAAGATGGCGGCCGCCCTGGAATACAGCGGCCAGCCCACCACCTTCCACGGTTACGAAAAGCTGGAAGTGGCCGGTGCCAAGATCACCGGCCTCTACGTCGACGGCAGCCCGGTAAAGGAAATGACCGCCGGCCAGCATGGCGTGGTGGTGCTCGATAATACCCCGTTCTACGCCGAATCCGGTGGCCAGGTCGGCGACGCTGGCGAGCTGGTTTCCGGCGCTGTCTGTACCACCCTGTTCGCAGTGGAAGACACTCACAAGATCCAGGCTGATGTTTTTGGCCATCACGGCGAACTCAAATCCGGCAGCCTCAAGCTTGGCGATGCCGTCACCGCCCGCGTGGATGGCGCCCGCCGCGCCCGCACCCAGCGCAACCATTCCGTCACCCACCTGATGCACAAGGCGCTGCGCGAAGTGCTGGGCAGCCATGTGCAGCAGAAAGGCTCGCTGGTCGACCCGGACAAGACCCGTTTCGATTTCGCCCACAACGCGCCGGTGACGGCCGAGGCAATCCGCAAGGTGGAAGAAATCGTCAATGCTGAAATTCTTGCCAACGTAGCTACGCAGTCCCGCGTCCTGCCCATTGAGGAAGCCCAGAAACTGGGTGCCATGGCCCTGTTCGGCGAAAAGTACGGCGACGAGGTGCGGGTGATCGACATCGGCAGTTCGCGCGAACTGTGCGGCGGCACCCATGTGGCCCGCACCGGCGACATCGGCCTGTTCAAGGTGGTGGCGGAAAGCGGCGTGGCCGCCGGAGTGCGGCGTATCGAGGCGGTCTGTGGTGATAACGCGCTGGCACTGGTGCAGCAGCAGCAGATGCTGCTGGCGGGCGTGGCCGAGGCGCTCAAGGCCCAGCCGCAGGAAGTGGAAGCCCGTGCCATCCAGGTTCTCGATCACGTGAAGGCCCTGGAGAAGGAACTCGCCCGGCTCAAATCCAAGCTGGCTTCCAGCCAGGGCGACGATCTCGCCGCTCAGGCAGCGGATATCAAGGGCGCCAGGGTGCTGGCGGCGGCCATCGAAGGCGGCGATGCCAAAACCCTGCGTGAAACCCTGGACAAGCTCAAGGACAAGCTCAAATCGGCGGCCATCGTTCTGGCGGCGGTGGAGGGCGGCAAGGTGACGTTGATCGCCGGCGTAACTGCCGACCTGACTACAAAAGTGAAGGCGGGCGAACTGGTCAATTTCGTTGCCCAGCAGGTGGGCGGCAAGGGTGGCGGACGGCCGGACATGGCCCAGGCGGGTGGCACCGAGCCGGACAAACTGCCTGCTGCGTTGGCTTCGGTAAGGGATTGGGTGGCCGGACGGTTGTGAGTTTCTAGTCTTCTGCCGCTTCGTTGAGCTGGTTTGCCCAGCGCATGGCTTCGATCTGGGCTTGCACCAGGTTGCCCTGGTTAAGCTGCATGTCCGCCAGCAAGCCTTCTGCGGCACCGAAATCGTTCTGCTCAATTTTCTCCACCAGGAGCAGCAGATTCCCCAGTTTTCCCTCATGCTTCAGTAGCGCGTTTTCGACATCGCTTGCCAGGTTGGCCTGCTTGACCACTTCCCCCATCGGCATGCCGAGCAGGGTGTCGAGCAGCGACATGATGCCGGTCATGAAGGCGCGGTCGTGGTGATCCTTGTCCCGTTCAGACTGCGCTACGGCCAGCAGCTCCATCAGCTTGCCGCGGGTGGCGGCCAGTTCCAGCAGCGGGTTTTGCATGTCGCCGCCCTGGTTGACGAACAGCAGTAGCTGCAGCCAGCGCTGTAGCTGCTGCCGCCCCAGCACGACAATAGCCTGCTTGAGCGAGCTGATCTTGTGGCGCGTCCCGACCGCGACCGAATTCACCAGGCGCAACAGGTTGTAGCTGAGCGAGGGGTCGCGTTTGAAAGCCTGTTCGATTTCCTGCGTTTCGGCATCACCCAGAATCAGCTCTACCAGCTTCAATAGCGTCAGCTTGGAGGAATCGGCGCGTTTGCCGCTCAGCACCACCGGGCGGGCAAAATAGTAGCCCTGAAACAGGTCGAAGCCGAGCCCCTTGCATTGAACGGCCTGATCGATATCCTCGACTTTCTCAGCCAGCAGTTTCACCGGCCAGCGCTTGATATGGCTGACGTATTTTTCCAGTGCCTCCTGCCCCATCTGCGGCAGGTCGAACTTGACCACTTCCACGATATCGAGCAGCGGCTCGAATTGTGAGTCGCCGGCGAAATCGTCCAGCGCCAGGCTGAAGCCCATCGCCTTGAGTTCCCGGCAGCGGCTGATGATTTGATTGTCGACGCGGATGGTTTCGAGCAGCTCGATGACGACTTTATCTTGCGGCAGCAGTTCGATCATGTCGGACAGCAGCAGGTCGGCACTGATATTGATGAAACCTTTCTTGTCCCCGAGCACGCTGGCGATCCCCAGTTCGCTGAAGGCGTGGGTAATGACGTGCGCTGTGGCCAGCATGTCATCGGTAACGTTGGCGCTGAGGCCCTGACTGGAAGAGCGGAACAGCAACTCGTAGGCAACGATATGCTGATTGCGGTCGAGGATAGGCTGGCGGCCGAGAAAGATGTCTTGGAGGCTATCGGACATAAGAACGGATAATGTCCTTATCCGTTCTGTCCGTCAATCAGGTAAAACCCTAGGTGGAATAAGGGTTGGCGGGTTTATTTGCGCTTGATGTAAAGGTCGGTAATCGAACCTTCCACCATTTCCGCTGCGAAACCCAAGGTTTCCGACAGGGTTGGGTGGGGGTGGATGGTCAGCCCGAGATCCTGCGCGTCCGCGCCCATTTCCAGCGCCAGCACGGCTTCAGCGATCAGCTCGCCGGCATTGCTGCCGACGATGCCGGCGCCGAGGATGCGGCGGGACTCCTTCTCGACGATCAGCTTGGTGATGCCCTCGTCGCGGCCGATGGAGAGCGCACGGCCGCTGGCTGCCCAGGGGAACGACGCCTTCTCGTAGGCGATGCCCTGCGCCTTGGCTTCGGTCTCGGTCAGCCCCATCCACGCCACTTCCGGGTCGGTGTAGGCGACCGAGGGGATGGTGCTGGGGTCGAATGCGGCCTTGTGGCCGGCAATCACTTCCGCTGCTACCTTGCCTTCATGCGACGCCTTGTGCGCCAGCATCGGCTGGCCGACGATGTCGCCGATGGCGAAGATGTGCGGAAGGTTGGTGCGTTGCTGCTTGTCCACCGGGATGAAGCCCTGATCGTCGATCCGGATGCCGGCGTTTTCGGCGCCGATCAGCTTGCCGTTGGGGCTGCGGCCCACCGCAACCAGCACACGGTCGAACAGCTGCGGTGCCGGTGCGTTGTCTCCGCCGAAGGTGGCGAGGATGCCGTCCTTCCTCGCCTCCAGTGCCGCCACGCTGGTATCGAGCAGGATGGCTTCGTAGAGTTTCTCGATGCGCTTCTGCAGGGGCTTGACGATGTCCGGGTCGGCGCCGGGCATGAGTTGCGGGCCGCGCTCAACCACGGTGATCTTTGCGCCGAGCGCATGGTAGACGGTGGCCATTTCCAGGCCGATGATGCCGCCGCCGATGACCAGCATTCTTTTCGGAATGTCAGCCAGCTGAAGCGCACCGGTCGAGTCAATCACGCGCGGGTCGACCGGGAAGGTCGGGATTTTCACCGCCTGCGATCCGGCAGCGATGATGGCGTTGTCGAAGGCCACCGTGACTTCGCCATCAGCGGTTTCGACACGGATGTGATGGGGGGCGACGAACTGGCCGACGCCGCGAATGACCTGGACGTTGCGCTGCTTCGCCAAGGAGCCCAGCCCACCGGTGAGCTTGGTGACCACGCTTTCTTTCCAGGCACGGATCTGGTCGATATCGATTTTCGGCTTGCCGAAGCTGACGCCGTGGTGGCTGACCTCTTCCGCCTCGGAGATGACCTTGGCGACATGCAGCAGCGCCTTGGAGGGAATGCAGCCGACGTTGAGGCAGACGCCGCCGAGACTTGGATAGCGTTCGATCAGGACTACCTTCTTGCCCAGGTCGGCGGCGCGGAAGGCGGCGGTGTAGCCGCCCGGGCCGGCTCCCAGTACTACCACGTCGGCCTGGATTTCCGCTGCGGATATCGTAGTGGCCGCTTCGGCAGCAGGCTGTTCAGGGGCTTTCGGCTGCTGGACTGGTGCACTTTCCTGTTCGGCTTCCAGGGTAAGAATCAGCGATCCCTGGGCAACTTTGTCGCCGACTTTCAGCTTGAGTGCTTTGACCACGCCGGCGTGGGAGGAAGGAATCTCCATCGTCGCCTTGTCGCTTTCCAGCGCGATCAGCGAGTCGTCCTTCTGGATTCTGTCACCCGGCTTCACCAGAATTTCGATGACGTCGACGCTCTTGAAGTCGCCTATGTCCGGCACGGTCACTTCGATAATTTTTGGCATTCTGGATTCCTTAAAATCTTTTCACCGCAGAGGCGCGGAGGCGCAGAGAAAATCTCATTAGAGGCAATACAGTCACGGCGAGATCCTTACGGTTTTCTCTGCGTCTCTGCGCCTCCGCGGTTCAGAAAGGTTATAGCAACAGCCGCCGCACGTCCGCCAGCATCTGGCTCAGATCGGTGATGAAGCGCGCGCCCTGGGCGCCGTCGATGACGCGGTGGTCGTAGGACAGCGACAGCGGCAGCATCAGGCGCGGCACGAATTCCTTGCCGTTCCACACCGGCTTCATGGTGGCGCGGGAGATGCCGAGCACCGCCACTTCCGGCAGGTTGATGATGGGCGTGAAGAAGCTGCCGCCGATACCGCCCAGGCTGGATATGCTGATGCTGCCACCCTGCATTTCGCCGGGGGTGAGCTTCTTGTCGCGCGCCTTCTGGCTGATGGTCATCAGCTCGCGCGCCAGATCCAGCACGCCTTTCTGGTCGGCATTGCGGATCACCGGCACCACCAGTCCGTCCGGCGTGTCCACGGCCATGCCGATGTGGATGTATTGCTTGAAAACCAGGCTCTCGCCGTCTGCGGAGAGGGAGGTGTTGAAGTTGGGATGGGCTTTCAGCGCCGCTGCCATGGCCTTGATCAGGAAGGCCGGCAGGGTGAGGCGGACGCCCTGTTTCTGTGCCTCGTCGCTCATCGCCTTGCGGAAGGCTTCCAGTTCGGTGATGTCGGCTTCCTCGTGCTGGGTGACATGGGGCGCGGTGACCCAGTTGCGGTGCAGGTTGGCGCCGGATACTTTCTTGATCTTGGTGAGCGGCCTGACTTCGATCGCGCCGAATTTGGCAAAATCCACCTGCGGCATTTCCAGCACCGACAGACCGGTACCGCCGGCAGCGCCGCCACGCGGGCGCGACAGCTCGGCCTTGACGAAGGCCTGCACGTCTTCCTTCAGGATGCGGCGCTTCGGGCCGGAACCGTTGACCAGGGCGAGGTTGACGCCCAGTTCGCGGGCGAAGGCACGCACCGACGGGCTGCCGTGTACTTTTGTATTTTCGCCGATATCGGCATGCGGTGCCGGGGCAACCGATGCGGCAGGCGCAACTGGGGCCACGTCCTTGATAGGCTCAACGGCCGCCGGTGCTGTGGTTACAGGAGCTGCCGGTTGCGGTGCGGCGGCTGCCGGTTTTGCTGCCGGAGCCTTGCCCTCTTCTGTGACTTCCATCAACAGGATCAGGCTGCCTTCGGAAACCTTTTCTCCCACCTTGGTGCGTACGGCGGTGACCTTGCCGCTCCAGGGTGCAGGGATGTCCATTGTGGCTTTGTCGCTTTCCAGCGTAATCAGCGCGTCTTCGGCCTTGACGATGTCACCTTCCTTGACCAGTACCTCGATCACGTCGATGGAGTCGAAATTGCCGATGTCGGGAATACGGACTTCTTTTATTGTGGGCATAAATTCCTCCCTAAACCGTTACGGGGTTGGGTTTGTTCGGATCGATGCCGTATTTGGCGATCGCTTCGGCCACCTTGGCGGCGGGGATCACGTTCTCGTCGGCCAGCGCCTTGAGCGCAGCCACCACGACATGGTAGCGGTCGACCTCGAAGAAGCGGCGCAGGTTTTCGCGGCTGTCGCTGCGGCCGAAGCCGTCGGTGCCGAGCGTCACGTAGTGGCGCGGCACGAAGTTGCGGATCTGGTCGGCGTAGGCTTTCATGTAGTCGGTGGAAGCAATGACCGGGCCGGAACCGTCCTTCAGGCATTTCTCGACGTAGGTCGTGCGCTGGGTGTGCTCCGGGTGAAGCATGTTCCAGCGCTGCACGTCGAGGCCCTCGCGGCGCAGCTCGTTGAAGCTGGTGACGCTCCAGATGTCGGCAGACACGCCGAAATCGGCTTCCAGCAGATCGGCTGCCGCAATCACCTCGCGCAGTATGGTGCCGGAACCCAGCAGTTGCACCTTCATCTTCTTCTTCGGTGCGCCGCGCTTGAGCAGGTACATCCCTTTCAGGATGCCTTCCTCGGCGCCCTTGGGCATCGGCGGATGAACGTAGTTTTCGTTCATGATGGTGATGTAGTAGTAGACGCTTTCCTGATCCTTGTACATCCGGCGCAGGCCATCCTGGATGATCACCGCCAGTTCGTAGGCATAGGTCGGGTCGTAAGTGACGCAGTTGGGAACGGTCGAGGCCAGGATGTGGCTGTGGCCGTCCTCATGCTGCAGTCCTTCTCCGTTCAGGGTGGTGCGCCCCGCCGTGCCGCCCATCAGGAAGCCGCGTGCGCGGGCGTCGCCCGCCGCCCAGGCGAGGTCGCCGATGCGCTGGAAGCCGAACATCGAGTAGAAGGTATAGAACGGGATCATGGCCTGGCCATGGTTGCTGTAGCTGGTGCCTGCAGCCAGCCAGGAGGAGAAGGCGCCGGCCTCGTTGATGCCTTCCTCGAGGATCTGCCCGTTCTTGTCTTCCTTGTAGTACATCACCTGATCGGCATCCTGCGGCTCATAGAGCTGGCCGACCGAAGAATAGATGCCGAGCTGGCGGAACATGCCTTCCATGCCGAAGGTGCGCGCCTCGTCCGGAATGATCGGCACGATCAGCTTGCCGATCGCCTTATCCTTGAGCAGGGTGGAAAGCACCCGCACAAAGGCCATGGTGGTGGAAACTTCGCGGTCTCCGGTGCCGGCAAGCTGGCTTTCGAAGGCAGACAGGTCGGGCACGGCAAGCGCCTCAGCGGCCTTGCGCCGCGCCGGCAGGTAGCCGCCCAGCGCCATGCGGCGCTCGCGCAGGTACTGCATTTCCGGGCTGTTTTCGGCCGGCTTGTAGAAAGGCACCTCGGCGACTTTGTCGTCGGGAATGGGGAGGTTGAAACGGTCGCGGAACTGCTTGAGCGACGCTTCAGACATTTTCTTCGCCTGGTGGGTAATGTTCATGCCCTCGCCCGATTCGCCCATGCCGTAGCCCTTGACCGTCTTCGCCAGGATCACGGTCGGTTGTCCCGTGTGCTGCATCGCCGCGGAGTAGGCAGCATAGACCTTGAGCGGATCGTGACCGCCGCGGTTGAGGCGCCAGACGTCCTCGTCCGACAGGTGGGCAACCATTTCCAGCAGCTCGGGATATTTGCCGAAGAAATGCTGGCGCACGTAGGCGCCGTCCTTGGATTTGTAGTTCTGGTAGTCGCCGTCGACGCATTCTTCCATGCGTTTGCGCAGCAGGCCTTTCTTGTCCATCGCCAGGAGCGAGTCCCAGTGGCGGCCCCAGACCACCTTGATGACGTTCCATCCGGAGCCGCGGAAGTCCGCTTCCAGCTCCTGGATGATCTTGCCATTGCCGCGCACTGGGCCGTCCAGTCGCTGCAGGTTGCAGTTGATGACGAACACCAGGTTGTCGAGTTTCTCGCGCGAGGCCAGGGAAATCGCACCCATCGATTCCGGCTCGTCGGTTTCGCCGTCGCCGAGGAAAGCCCACACCTTGCGCCCCTCGGTTTTGACCAGGCCGCGGTCCTGCAGATACTTCATGAAGCGTGCCTGATAGATCGCCGTGAGCGGACCGAGGCCCATCGACACCGTGGGGAACTGCCAGAAATCCGGCATCAGCCAGGGATGCGGGTAGGAGGGCAAGCCCTTGCCGCCCACTTCCTGGCGGAAGTTGAGGAGCTGGTCTTCCGTGATCCGGCCTTCGAGGAAAGCGCGGGCATAGATGCCGGGGGCCAGGTGACCCTGGATATACAGCAGATCCCCGCCGTGGTCTTCCGTTGGAGCGCGGAAAAAATGGTTGAAGCCAACTTCGTAGAGCGTAGCAGCGGACTGGTAACTGGCGATATGGCCGCCGACGCCGGGGCTTTGCTTGTTGGCGCGCATCACCGTGGCGATGGCGTTCCAGCGGATAAAGGCACGGATGCGGCGCTCCATGGCGAGGTCGCCGGGGCAGCGGTCTTCCTGGTGCACCGGGATGGTGTTCAGGTAAGCTGTGTTCGCGGAAAAAGGCAGGTGCGCGCCGGAACGGCGGGCCTTTTCGGTCAGTTTTTCCAGCAGAAAGTGGGCGCGCTCCGCGCCTTCCCGTTCCAGCACCGCATCGAGGGCATCCAGCCACTCCTGCGTCTCCTGCTGATCGATGTCCGGAATTTCTGACATTTTGTAATCTCCTGATTAAACAGCGTAATATTTTTTCTATCTGTAAGTCTTATAGCTTTTCTTGAGATTTTTAGACTTGGGTAAGAGCGTATTATCTTTTACCCGGGCTGGAAAGTGAATTAATTTTTTTCTTGATTGATCAACTCCGGCGATAATGGTTAAACAGTCAGGATAGTTATTGGAGCGGAAATGATAAAGATAGTACAAAACCCATCCCCGGTGTCGGACAATGCACTTGCCAAGGCATCCCATGTGCTGTTCGTCATGCCGAAGACGAAAAGCCTTGCCGTGACCATGCCCGGAGTCGACACCCTGCAGGCACGCCTGGCGCGCCGCCATATGAAGCCGGAAGAGCTGGCCAAAACACCGTTGAGCGGCGACTTGAAACCGGGCACGCTGGCCATCTGGGTGATGCTGGATACCGGGCAGACGACATTCGAGCGGCACACGCTGATGCGCAAGGCACTGCAGCCATTGCTGGATGAGCACCCCAAGGAAATTGCCATCGTCGTCCTGGGCGGTGCGGAGGAACGCCGCCTGGCAGCTGAAGCGGCAATCTATGCGGCCCTGGTTAACAGCGCCGTGCTGCCGCAGCGCAAGAAAAAGGACGAGCGCCGCCCGCTGCAAAAAATTGCCTTGCACGGTTACAAAGCCGAAGACGACTTCATCCTGCTGCGCGGCCAGGCCGAAGGCAATGAGCTGGCACGGGAACTGACCATATTGCCCGCCAACGAACTGACCCCGGGACTGTACCGCGAACGCATACGCAAGCTGGCCAAGGAGAATGGATGGAAATGCGCTGAATACGACATGAAGAAGCTGCGCAAGATCGGGGCGGGGGCGTTCGTTGCCGTGGCTCAGGGCAGCAGCGAGGATGATGCCGCCATCGTTCATCTGCGCTATCGCCATCCCGAAGCCAGGAAAAACATCGCCCTGGTCGGCAAGGGCATCTGCTTCGATACCGGTGGCCACAACCTCAAGCCTGCCCGCTACATGCACGGCATGCACGAAGACATGAATGGCTCCGCGGTCAGCCTGGGCATACTGCTTGCCGCCACTCGCGCCAATCTCCCGCTCAACATCGACTGCTGGCTGGCTCTGGCGCAGAACCACATCAGCCCCAAGGCTTACAAGCAGAACGATGTGGTGACCGCGCTCAACGGTACCACTATAGAAATCATCCACACCGACGCCGAAGGGCGCATGGTGCTGGCCGACACCCTGACCCTGGCGGCGCGCGAGAAACCCGATTTGATCGTCGATTTCGCCACCCTCACCGGCAGCATGGCTACCGCTCTGGGTGCGCGTTACAGCGGCATCTTTTCCAACCGTGAAAAGTTTGTTGAGCAGGCGGTGGCGGCCGGGAAAATTTCCGGTGAGCGGGTCTGCGCCTTCCCGCTCGACGCGGACTACGAAGAGGGGCTGGACAGCCAGATCGCCGACATCAAGCAGTGCTCCATGGAGGGCGAGGCCGACCATATCCTTGCAGCGCGTTTCCTGATGCGCTTCATCGAGGATGCGCCGTGGCTGCACGTCGATCTTTCCTCCAGCAACTGCAAGGGTGGCTTGGGCGCGGTGGCGTCTGATGTCAACGGATTCGGTGTGGGCTGGGGGATGGCGCTGCTACGCGGTTTGAAATAAAAAAGTCGGGAAATTCGTCATTCCCCGGCTTGATTTATGAACAGCTAAGGAAGCGCTGATTTATTCGCTCCGTTTGGGCTCAGGCCGAGCGGATTTAACCCGCTTTTCCCTAATGCCGAGCGGAGTTGGATATGGTTTGCGGCGCTCGCTGGCCTAGTGGGTGCGCTGAGCGGTCTAGCCGCAGTGCTTTGCAAATGGCCGCCTCCACACGGACGCGCAGCAAGCGGCGCGCTCCTGAACTCGAACGTTAAGCCCCGCTGTTGTTGGCTGGTTAATCGATAGTCAGCACGATCTTGCCGGCAGTATGCCCTTCCTCGATCAGGCGGTGTGCTTCCGCCGCTTGATCCAGCGAAAAGGTCTTGCTGACCTCGATCTTCAGCTTGCCCGCCTCGAACAGCTTCTTCCCGGCTTCGAGGATGCGGGTCTGCGCGATGCGCGCCTGGTGCGCGCCGAAATAGGCCGGGCCGAGCATTAGCTCGAAATGGATGCTTTGGCTCCTGAGCCGCGCCAGCTTGATCTGGCTGGCCGTGCAGTCGGATTGCAGCAGGGTGACGATCTTGCCGTAGAGCTTGGCGGCGGCGAAGGAGCGGCAGAAGGTGTCGCCGCCCACGGTGTCGAACACCGCGTCCACGCCTTGGCCGTCGGTCCAGTCGAGGGCGGCATGGACGAAATCTTCCTGGGTGTAGAGGATGACTTTCTCCGCGCCCAGCTTGTTCACCCAGGCCGCTTTTTCTGCGCTGCTGACGGTGGCAGCCACGCGGATGCCCATCTCTCTTGCGAGCTGCACCGCGACATGGCCGACGCCGCCGGCGGCAGCGTGGATCAGCACGGTCTGGCCTTCCTTGAGTTGGGCGCGGTCGTGCAGTGCTTCCCAGGCGGTGATCAGCACCAGCGGCAATGCGGCGGCCTCAATCATGGACAGGTTTTTCGGCTTGGCGGCGGCGCAGTCTTCATGGACTACCGCGTATTCGGCATAGTTGCCCGGTTCGCCGCCGATGCCGCCGTTGAAGAAGTACACCTCGTC
Organism: Sulfuricella sp.; assembly: GCF_035531155.1. Lineage (NCBI taxonomy): Bacteria > Pseudomonadati > Pseudomonadota > Betaproteobacteria > Nitrosomonadales > Sulfuricellaceae > Sulfuricella > Sulfuricella sp. Next base: position 133,748 of record NZ_DATKTK010000056.1, read on the forward strand.
GCCCGGTTTGAAGCGGGTCACGGCGTTGCCTATGCTCTCCACCACGCCGGCGCCGTCGCAGCCCAGCACCGTGGGCAGCCTGTCCGGGAAGTAGGTGCCGTCCTTGCGCAGCTTGGTGTCGATCGGGTTCACGCCGGCGGCCTTGAGGCGCACCAGCAGATGCACCGGGCTGGGCAGCTCGGGCAGGGGCAACTCGGCGATTTGCAGGACTTCGGGGCCGCCGGGGGCGGCCATCAGCATGGCTTTCATATGTTCTCCTGAAAAAAACTTCTGCGTTTCCGCGGCTGGCTTAGCCTTGCCGCTTGTCCCAGCCGAAGCGGTTGAAACGTTGCCAGCGGTTTTGTTTGTCCATCAGTTTGTTGGCGGGGTTTTGGACCTGCTTGCGGCGTAGCGCTTCCTGCTTCTCCGCCAGTAGTTTTTTCAATTGTTCGTTGGCTTTCATGCCCGAAGTATATATTTTCTCGCCACCCATTTCCGCACTTCCTCCAGCGCGAGCATGGCAAAAGCGAAGGGGAGCACGAACAGCCAGACATTCAGGCCGATCGGCGCGGTGCCGAATACCAGGTTGCCCCAGGGCGTGTAGTCGATGGCCAGGATCAGGGAAATTTCGGCAGCGACACCCCACAGGATCAGCCAGTTGCCGAGCGGCCCCTGGCTGAAAATCGATTCCGTGCCGCTGCGGCACAGGAACACGTTCATCACCTGCATCACGATGATGGCGGAGAGGGTGGCGGTGGTGGCCTGCAAATAGATGGGATCGAGTGGCGAAAGCATCTCGCCGTAGCGCCATCCGACATTGTTGAGCATGAAGAAGAACGCCGCCATTGCCGCTGCCGCTTCCATTATTCCGAGGAACAGGTAGGCGCGCGCCGCCAGCGGCCAGTTGAGCAGGCGTTCGCGGCGGGCGCGCGGCGGCTGCTGCATCACGCCGGGATGCGGCTTCTCCATCCCCAGCCCCAGCGCCGGCAGCATGTCGGTGCCGAGGTCCACCGCCAGGATCTGGATGATGGTCAGCGGCAGGGGAATCCTGAACAGGACAAAGGCGAGGTAGGGCACCAGTTCCGGGATGTTGGAGGTGAGGATGTAGGTGAGGAACTTGCGGATGTTCTCGAACACGGCGCGGCCTTCCTCGATGGCGGCGACGATGCTGGCGAAGTTGTCGTCGAGCAGCACCATGTCGGCGGCTTCGCGCGCCACATCGGTCCCGGAAAGACCCATGGCGATGCCGATGTCGGCCTTTTTCAGCGCCGGTGCGTCGTTGACGCCGTCGCCGGTGACGGCGACGGTTTCCCCTTTTTTTTGCAGCGCGGTGACGATGCGCAGCTTCTGGTCGGCGCCGACCCGGGCGAAAATGATTTCCGGCGCATCCAGCGCAAGCTGCAACTGGATATCGGACAGCCGTCGCAGTTCCTCGCCGCAGATGACAACCGGGGCTTCGCCACGGATCAGGCCGATTTCGCGGGCGATGGCTCGGGCGGTATGGGGGTGATCACCAGTGACCATGATGACGCGGATGCCGGCGTCAAAGCATTTGCGGATGGCATCCGGCACTTCCGGGCGCGGCGGGTCTTCCAGCCCCACCAGGCCGAGCAAGATCAGGTCGTGTTCTGGATTCCCCTTCGGCTCTTCTTCCGCCACCGTGCGCCAGGCGAAGGCGAGCACGCGCAGTCCTTTTTCCGCCAGGGCTTCCTGCGCAGCGGCAAATTTTTCGCGCAGTTCCGGGGTGAGAGACAGGGTTTTCGCGCCAATCTGCACCCGCGTGCACAAGGGCAGCACCATTTCCAGGGCGCCCTTGGTGTAGAGAGATAGTCCTGTCGGCGTGCGGCATAGGGTGGAAAGCCGTTTGCGGTCGGTGTCGAAGGGCACTTCGCCCACCTTGGCGTAACTTGGGGGCTTCAGCAACACGCCCTGTGCCATGCGCACCAGCGCGATTTCCATCGGATCGCCGAGCAGTTCGGGGGCGCCGTTTCTTTCGGTGGTCTGGAGGTTGTGGCAGTGCAGCGCAGTCTCGAAAAAGCAGCGGTTGTCTTCCGCCAGTGCGGGGTCAAGGGTCAAGTCGGTGGCGGCGCGTAACTCGCCGGCGAGGAAGACCTTCTTCGCCGCCATCCGGTTCTGGGTGAGGGTGCCGGTCTTGTCGGTGCAGATCACGGTGGCGGAGCCCAGCGTTTCCACCGCGGGCAGGTGGCGCACCAGGGCGTTGCGTTTGGCCATGCGCTGGGTGGCCATGGCCAGCGCCAGGGTGACGGTGGGCAGCAGGCCTTCGGGCACGTTGGCGACGATGATGCCGATGGCGAAAATCAGGCTTTCCCAGAAAGGGAGTCCGATCGCCTGGCCAATCAGGAAAAAAATTGCACCGAGCAGGCTGGCCAAGGCTGCTACCAGGCGGCTTACGCGCGCAATCTCGCGCTGCAATGGGGATGGCGCTTCCCTCGCAGTCTGGGTCAGGTGGGCGATTTTGCCGAATTCGGTATGCATGCCGGTGGCGAACACTACCGCCCGTGCCTCGCCGGATACCAGCGAGGTGCCGGCGAGCAGGACGTTGCGTGCAAGAAGCAGGTCCTCCTCCTTGCAGGGTTCGGTATTTCTGGCTTTGGGCAGGGATTCTCCGGTGACCGTGGCGTTGTTGACGCGCACACCGAAAGCTTCGACCAGTCGGCAGTCGGCGGGGATGTCGTCGCCTGCCTGCAAGATAAGAATGTCTCCGGGAACCAGTTCGACGGCCGGGATTTGCTCGATGATTCCGCTGCGGAGCGCCATTACCTGGTGTGGCAGAAGGTTTTCCAGTGCGGTCAGGGCTTTTTCGGCGCGGTACTCCTGCCAGAAGGAGAAAATGCCGTTGATCAGGATCACGCCGAGTATGGCCCAGCCCAGCATCGCCATGCCCTTGCCGGGGTCGCTGAATTCCGCGACGAAGGCCAGCGCCGCGGCCAGCCACAGGATCAGGGCGAAAAAGTGGGTGAACTCCTTGAGGAAGCGCAGCGCCAGCGGCTCCTTTTTGACCCGCTCCACCCGGTTTGGCCCGAATTCCTTGTGTCGGCGTGCGGCTTCGCGAGCGGACAGCCCCTCGGGGCGGCTGTTGAGACTCCTGATCGCGTCTTCGACGGTGAGGTGGTGGATTTTCATGGCCAAAAGCCGGTTATGGGCACTTATGTTAAACTTAGCAGGTTGATTTTGCGAGATGAAATAAAATGTCCGGCAATACCCTCGGTAAACTTTTTTGTGTCACCTCCTTCGGCGAAAGCCACGGCCCGGCAATCGGCTGCGTGGTGGATGGCTGCCCGCCCGGCATGGCCTTGAGCGAGGCGGATATCCAGGGCGAGCTCGACCGGCGCAAGCCCGGCACTTCGCGCCATGTGACCCAGCGGCGCGAGTCGGATACGGTGGAAATTCTCTCGGGCGTGTTCGAGGGCAAGACCACCGGTGCTCCCATCGCCCTGCTGATCCGCAACGAGGACCAGCGCAGCAAGGACTACGGCAACATCGCCGAGACCTTCCGTCCCGGCCACGCCGATTACACCTACTGGCACAAGTACGGCATTCGCGACCACCGTGGCGGCGGGCGTTCCAGCGCGCGCGAAACCGCGGTGCGGGTGGCGGCGGGGGCGGTGGCGAAGAAGTGGCTGAAGGAGCGCTATGGCGTGGAAATTCGCGGCTTCCTTTCCCAGCTCGGCCCGATCGAGGTGCCGTTCAAGTCTTGGGCGGACGTGGGCGAGAATCTCTTCTTCGTGGCTGATGCCAGCTACGTGCCGCAACTGGAGGAATACATGGACGCCCTGCGCAAGTCCGGCGACTCGGTCGGCGCAAAAGTCACCGTGGTGGCGCAAGGCGCGCCGGTGGGCTGGGGCGAGCCGGTGTACGACCGGCTCGACGCCGAGATCGCTTATGCCATGATGAGCATCAATGCGGTCAAGGGCGTCGAGATCGGTGCCGGTTTCGCTTCGGTGGCGCAGAAGGGCAGCGAGCATGGCGACGAGCTGACGCCGCAGGGCTTCCTTACCAACCACGCCGGGGGCATCCTCGGCGGCATTTCCACCGGCCAGGACATCGTTGCCCACCTCGCCATCAAGCCCACCTCCAGCATCCGCATTCCGCGCCACTCGATCAACAAGGCAGGCGAGCCGGTGATGGTGGAGACTCATGGTCGGCACGACCCCTGCGTCGGCATCCGCGCCACGCCCATCGCCGAGGCGATGCTGGCGCTGGTGCTGATCGACCATGCCTTGCGCCACCGCGCTCAGAATGCCGACGTGGTTTGCGATACGCCGCGAATTCCGGCTAGCGCCGGCAGCTAATCCTTGGTCTTGCCGACGTTATTGCTGGCTCCTTATGATTGCCGCCATGCGCCCTGTAGGGCGGATGAGCGAAGCGTTATCCGCCGAATGTTCAATCCACCGAAATGATGTGCGGCAATCCCATACGGCGGAAGGCGCTACGCTTTTCCTTCCTACGCGGACTGGATCCGTTCTCTCCATGAGAGTGTGGGAGCGTATTGCGGGTGTTTTCCGCCGTGGTCGCGGTTGGGCGTTGCCGGTGCTTGTTCTTTTTTCCCTATGTTTTCAGCTTTTTATGCAGTCGCCCGTAGCTCGCGCAGTGGATTTTCCACCGCCGCCGGCGATGTTGGCGAACGTCTATCGCAGTGGTACGCCGCTGGCCGACTATCTGGTCAGTGAGAAGCTGGATGGGGTGCGCGGCTACTGGGACGGCGAAAAGCTGCTGACGCGTGGCGGTGAACGAATCGAGGCACCCGCATGGTTCACCGCAGGGTGGCCTGATTTCCCCCTGGACGGCGAGTTGTGGGTCGGGCGAGGGCGGTTTGCCAGTGCCGTTTCCATCGTCCGGCAGAAAACGCCGGATGACGCCGCATGGCGTACGCTGCGTTTCATGGTGTTCGATCTGCCGGGCCATCCCGGACCCTTCATTGAACGTAACGCGGCGCTGAAGTCCTTGCTTGCCGGGCTTGCGCTTCCCTGGGTACGTCCGGTCGAGCAGTTCAAGGTGGCCGACCGGGCCGGATTGCGCGTCGCGTTCGATCGGGTGGTCAAAAATGGGGGTGAAGGGCTGATGCTCCATCGCACCGCGTCCCTTTACCAGGCCGGGCGCAGCGACGACTTGCTCAAGCTGAAGCCGTACCAGGACGCTGAAGCGAGGGTCATTGCGCATCTGCCGGGCAAGGGCAGACACCTGGGCGTGCTCGGCGCCTTGCTGGTGGAAACGGCGGAGGGGCTGCGATTCCGCATCGGAACGGGATTTTCCGACGCTGAGCGGCGAAACCCGCCTGCGCCGGGAAGCTGGGTGACCTATCGCTATATCGGACTGAACGAAGGCAGCGGCATTCCCCGGTTCGCCAGTTTCATGCGGGTGCGGGAGGATATGCCCGGCGGGGAGAAGTAGAAGTCGCAGGTTGGTTCACTAACCTGGAAAAGTACCGACTTGATCTGACATGTAATGCCTGAAGTCTGTACTCTTTGGGCTGCTTTGTGCCTGCCAAGAGCGGAAGTTCAGGCTGAGCGGCACGACCGTCTCTTGTTCGGCCATAGCAGTCGGTCGCGCCAGCTGAAATTTATTCGTTGAGAATGATCAAATGAATGTCCGTCCCTTCAGGCAAGAAAGAAATAGGTACGGTCACGCGCCGACCGAGAGCTTGTTCAACAGCCTGAAGCGCGTTGTTCATAGCGTACGTTACGCGATCCGCGCCCAAGTGTTCCGCAAATACAACTTATCTTGATTCCTTCGCGTCGCGACATATCGCACTGTGTGTGTTTCCGCACAGACGAACCACTTTTAGAAGCGCATTTTGCGATCTCATGATGCTCGCGATGACTTGTGCGAGTGATGTACATCGGTACTCAACTCATAGTTCCCACCAATGCATTTCGCGGTCACTCTTAGAAGGAAAATAAAATGAAAAAATTCGACAATTATTTCAAGTCCAAATCAATAGCGTGGTTGATGGCATCATCATTAGCGTTACTTGTAGCCGGATGCGGCGGCGGCGGTGGAGGTGGCGCCGCCACAGGTACGCTCGGCGTTTCCCTCACCGATGCGCCAGCCTGCGGCTTTGACGCGGTAAATGTAACAGTGAACAAGGTTCGGGTGCACCAAAGCAGTTCGGCCTCCGACACCGATGCCGGCTGGACCGATATTACGCTGAACCCGGCGCGGAAAATCAATTTGCTCAATCTGAACAACGGCGTGCTCGACAACCTAGGCGAGACACCGTTGGCAGCAGGGCATTACACGCAACTGCGCCTGGTGCTGGACCCGAACACCTCAGCGGGCCTAACCAACTCGGTTGTCCCTTCGGGCGGGGTTGAGACCGCGCTCGTCACCCCAAGCGCTGTGCAAAGCGGGATCAAGCTGATTAACGAGTTCGACGTGGCATCCGGACAGCGTGTCGACTTGGTGCTGGATTTCGACGCCTGCAAGTCTGTTGTGAAGCGTGGCAACGGAACCTATGCGCTGAAACCAGTGATCAAAGTAGTCCCTTTTGTGCTGAACGGCATTGACGGTTTTGTCGATACCGCGTTGCTCGGCAACAGCGTCTTGGTGACGGCGCAGCAGAACGGCGCTGTAGTTCAATCCACGGCGCCGAACGCGCAAACCGGCGAGTTTTTCCTAGGCCGTCTTGTGCCCGGCAATTACGATGTCGTTCTCACCGCGGGCAGCCATGCCACTGCAGTGATTGCCTCAGTGCCAGTCGCGAGCACCACCAGTATTGCTATCCTTAGTAACACCGCCATGCCGATTACTTTGCCCGTGTCTTCCACCCACATCGTCAGCGGCACGGCAACCTTGAATCCAACAAGTTCGACTGAAGCCGCCTATGTGGCAGCGAAGCAAACCTTCGGTACCGCCCCGATCGTGACGGTGAAGTTCGTGGCCGCCGATGATTCAACGTCACCACCCGGCGCCTATACGCTAACCTTGCCCGTTGGCGCGCCGATGCTCGGCCAGTACGGTACGGGCACGCTGCCGATTCAGCTTGTTGCACAAGCTGGCGTGGCGGGCAAATACACCGTTGAAGCATCCGCGACCGGCTACCAGACCCAGTCAGTCATCAAGGACATTCCCGCGGCGGACGCAACGCAGAACTTTACTCTGGTGCCGTAATTCAACCTGCCGCTCGATCAGAAAAGAGAAAGTCATAATATCTAGTCAGCGACCGCCATGGGCATTGCGGCCATCGCAAGGCGACACCTGCTAAACGCTGAATCGGGTGATGGTCACCCGATAGATAACAAATTCAGGATCTCTCGAATATAGCCTTGGCTGCGGCCAAGGCTTTTTTTTGTACGAATTGAATCGCCCCCCCATATCCTTGCCCAATCGAGCGGCGGATTGGGCGCCATCAACACCCAGGGTCCAGATTCGCGCGGATCCGGCAATCCACCAACACAAAGGGGACACCGTTCCGGTTGCCCAATAACGTGTCTCGCCTACTGGTGTGGTTGTTCTTAGAAATGCAAGAAAGGAAATTAGCGGTAAGTTAAACAGAAAATCAGTAGAAAAATCTCTAAATCCGAACATATTTCTTTCGCGAAGAAGAAATTCTCAGAAAAAACCAGGTTGGTTGGCTCAGCGCCAAAATTGAAAGCGCGTTTTTCAACGCAATTCTGCCTTACCAGACACTCGTTACATGGTAGCGAGTTGCCTTTCCCTGCGTTAACTGATTGGGGATTGACATGACCTCTATAAGTGCTAGTTTTAATAAAGTGGTCCACTTTTCTTACCCTTGGCGCAGGGACTGGAACTCCAGGCAACCATAGCGCCGCAACATCCAAACTCAGGCTTCGCCTGCAAGACAAGGCGCCTCTGCCTCTTCAGGAGGACGCCGGCTGGCATTGGGAGGTAATGTGTTCACTACCAATCCGTTCACCCCGCTGACAGCCTTCGTGTCCCCTGCCGTCATGCAGGGCTATATCATTCTGATGATAATCGCGGTTGCCATTGGCACAGCATTCGACCTTCTTCATGGGAAGAAGGCCAAATTCTTCTTGCAAGAGAGGAAGCGAGCAAAGGCTGCCGCAAAGCAGCAACTCAGCACCGTGGGTATGGCCGCCATCGCGACCAGGACCCTCGTAAACGACATCGCCACTTTCGGCGAATTCTGCAACAGGTACAGAAGAATTTCCCATGTCCTGATGTTCTATGGCTTCGTGCTCTATTTAATCACGACCATCGTGCTGGTATTCGTCTATCCAACAGACACGCGTACGCCGGTTATCTTCCCGATCCTGTGGAACATCGGCGTCCTGATGACGCTTGTTGGGGGTTACTGGTTTTTCTTCTTTCTCAGGGTAAACGTAGTCCACGACGGCCATTCACCTTGGCGGCTGGTGCGTGCAGACCTATTCATCGTCACGCTCCTCGCAAGTGTAACGTTTGCACTTCTTTTGGAAGTCGTGGAGATGGCGGAGAACACTGCTGCGACCAAGGTATTCGCCGGCATCTACCTCTTCTTCACGACGCTGCTCTTTGTTTCCGTTCCCTGGTCCAAGTTCGCCCATATGTTCTACAAGCCCGTAGTGGCCTTCCAGAGAAGGGTGGAGGAAGCAGACGGCTCCTCCGATCTACCAACGCCCACAACGGCGGGAGGTGAGCGATGCCCACATTCACATACATGACGCGATGTGACGGCTGCGGAGAGTGCGTGGATATCTGCCCTTCCGACATCATGCACATAGACCCGGTCTACAGAAGGTCTTACAACGTCGAGCCAAATTTTTGCTGGGAGTGCTACTCGTGCGTGAAGGCATGCCCGCAGCATGCGATAGACGTTCGAGGATTTGCGGACTTCGCCCCGCTGGGCCACAGCGTCAGGGTACTCAGGGAAGAGGCCAATGGATCCATCTCATGGAAGATAAGGTACCGGGACGGGCGGGTGAAGGAATTCACCTTCCCGATCAGGACAACCCCCTGGGGTTCCATCAAGCCGCCATCCGATTATGAGGCGCCCGACGCAAATGCGCTGAGCTCTCAGATGCTCGCGCACGAGCCTGCGGCACTCAAGGTGGATGTGCTTCCTGCACTGCCGCCTGTCGAGCCGCAACACTAACCGCCGCTGGGAGATGCCATGGGCCTATTTTCACGCAGAAAAACCAAGTTCGTGGATACTGACATCTTGGTCATAGGCGGCGGCTTCGGCGGCTGCGGCGCCACTTACGAATCCAGATATTGGGGGCGGAACTTGAAGATCACCCTCGTCGAAAAGGCCAACATCGAGAGGAGCGGTGCCGTTGCCCACGGCCTGTCGGCGATAAATTGCTATATGGGCATGCGCTGGGGCGAGAACCAGCCGGAGGACTTTGTCCGCTACGCACGCGCCGACCTGATGGGGCTGGTGAGGGAAGATCTGATCTTCGACATCGCCCGGCATGTCGATGCTACTGTCCACATGTTCGAGGAGTGGGGCCTGCCGATCATGAAGAACCCGGAGACCGGCAGGTATCTGAGAGAAGGAAAATGGCAGGTCATGATACACGGCGAGAGTTACAAGCCGATCATCGCCGAGGCCGCCAGGAAGTCCGCCAGCGAAGTGCACAACCGGATCATGGTGACCCATCTGCTGATGGACAAGGTTCGCCCCAACCGAGTCGCAGGTGCCGTCGGCTTCAACGTCAGGGATGGGAGTTTTTACGTGTTCAGGGCGAAAGCGGTCATCGTCGCCGCCGGCGGCGCTTCGCACATCTTCAAGCCGAGGTCGATAGGCGAAGGCGCGGGAAGGACCTGGTATGCGCCGTGGAGCAGCGCTTCGGCCTACGGCCTCGTCTTGCGCGCAGGCGCCAAAATGATCCAGATGGAGAATCGCGTCGTTCTCGCCCGCTTCAAGGATGGTTACGGCCCGGTTGGCGCCTGGTTCCTGCTGCTCGGTGCGACTGACACCAACGCCTACGGGGATAACTACATCGCCGCCCGGTTAGAGGAAATGAAATCCCTGGTCGGCAAATATGCGGAGGCCAAGCCGATGCCGACCTGCCTGCGCAACCATGCCATGCTGCAGGAGATGAAGGCCGGCAAGGGCCCCATCTACATGCACACCCAGCCGGTTCTCGATACCAAGGAGAAGGAGGCGATCGGCTGGGAAGACTTTCTCGACATGACGGTCGGCCAGGCTGTGGTTTGGGCATCGCAGAACATCGACCCCAAGGAGAAATCGTCGGAGTTGATCACCTCCGAACCCTACGTCATGGGCTCCCACGCCACCTGTTCCGGCGCATGGGCCAGCGGGCCGGAGGACTGCGCCCCGGCGGACTACCAGTGGGGACATAACAGGATGACGACGGTTGAAGGTCTCTTCGGCGCCGGCGACACGATAGGCGGTTCCGCCCACAAGTTTTCGTCCGGTTCCTTTACGGAGGGCCGGATAGCGGGGAAAGCGGCGGTCAGGTATGTCATGGAAATGGCCGGGAACACGCCGCAGGTGGACGAAGCGCAGATCAGGATGCTCCAGGAAGAAATATTCAAGCCGCTGGAAAACTATGAAATCGGCAGGAACGAGATCGTCGCCGGGAGCGTGGCGCCGAGCTACATATCGCCTCTTCACGGCCTGCAGAGGCTGGAGAAGATCATGGATGAGTACGCCGGGGGCATCAGTACCATTTACGTGACCAGCGAACCGATGCTCAACCGGGGCATGGAGCTGCTGGCCATGCTCAAGGAGGATCTAGACCATATCGGTGCCGAGGATCTCCACCAACTCCAGCGGGCATGGGAGCTCAACCACCGGGTCTGGACTGCGGAGGCGGTGCTCAGGCACACGCTGTACCGGCAGGAAACCCGATGGCCAGGATACTATTACCGTGGCGATTATCCGCAACTGAACGATGCCGACTGGCATGCCTTCACCGCGTCGCAATACGACGCAAAGACCGGTGAATGGCACATGAGCAAGCTGCCTGTACATCAGATCATTGTGTGAGCGGGCGATACGATTTGAAACCAGGCTATCCGTTAGTTTCGTCATTCCCGCGAAAGCGGGAATCCAGTTTGTTTGAATGACCTCGCGTAGCGGGACAGACCGAGGTCTTGTCCGCTACGTGGAATTTTTATCTCTCTGGATTCCCGCTTTCGCGGGAATGACGCCGGGCCGAAGGCTTGGGCTGTGCATGCTCAATGCCGGCGACTATTGCATAGTCAGGTACTATACTATCCGGCTTCTCCCACTCAAGAGCAGCCATCCCCGAATGCGAAAAGAAGTCAAAGAGAAGCCCAAATACGCCGTCGTGGCGTCCGTGCAACTGCCGAACGTAAGCGACGTCGAGTTCGAGTCGTCGCTGGCCGAGCTGCGCGATCTGGCAAAGACACTGGGTTACCAGATCACCGCCACCTTCACGCAGAAGCGCTCCAGCTTCGACACCACGGCCTACCTGGGCGCCGGCAAGCGGCAGGAGATCCGCGAATTCGTGGACAACGTGCCCGAGCCCGTCGCCTTCGAGCATACGCCACAGGCCGCCGCCGACCCCAATGCCGGCAGGATCGACGCCGTCTTCGTCGATCACGAAATTTCGCCGTCGCAGGCGCGCAACCTCGAAATCGAGGTCGGCTGCGAGGTGATGGACCGCACCATGGTCATCCTCGAAATCTTCCACCGTCACGCCAGCTCCCGCGCCGCGCGCGCGCAAGTGGAAATCGCCCGCCTCGGCTACATGGCACCGCGCCTGCGCGAGGCGGCGAAGCTCGCCGGGCCGCAAGGGCGGCAGCGCAGCGGCACCGGCGGCCGCGGCGCCGGCGAATCGCACACCGAGCTGGACAAACGCAAGATCCGCGACCGCATCGCCGAACTGCAGCTGGAGATCGCTGCGATGGACGTCGAGCGCAAGACGCAGCGCGCGCGGCGGCAGGAGCGCCAGGGACTCGCCAACGTGGCGCTGGTCGGCTACACCAACGCGGGCAAGTCCACCCTGATGCGCGCCCTCACCGGCAGCGAGGTGCTGGTCGAAAACAAACTCTTCGCCACGCTCGACACCACCGTGCGCGCCCTCCAGCCAGAGAGCCGGCCGCGCGTGCTGGTCAGCGACACCGTCGGCTTCATCAAGAACCTGCCGCACGGGCTCGTCGCCTCGTTCAAATCGACGCTCGAGGAGGCGCTCGATGCGTCGCTGCTGCTCCACGTCATCGATGCGAGCGATCCCGGTTTCGAACGGCAACTCGAGGTCACCGACAAGGTGCTGGCCGAGATCGGCGCGAAGGACGTGCCGCGCATCCGCGTCTTCAACAAGATCGACCACGTCGGCGACGAAGCAGCGCAAGCCGAACGCGAAGCGGCGCTGCGCGCGCAGTACCCCGATTGCCTCGTGATGAGCGCGCGCCGCACAGCCGACGTCGCAAAACTGCGCGAGGCGATAGTCGCGTTTTTCCGGCAGGGCCTCGTTGAGGCCGAGCTTTTCCTGCCCTGGTCGGCACAGCAACTGCGCGGCGAAATCTTCGCGAGTTGCGAGGTGCTGGAGGAGCGTGCCGACGGCGAAGGCGCGTTCCTGCGCATACGCGGCGAGAGCGAGGCTGTGAAGGGCCTGTGCGAGCGGTTCGGCCAGGCGGAATGAATTCCACTTTTGGCCCGATCTTCCTGGGTATGCCGCTCATGGAAACACGCGCGAAGGCGACACAGCCACAGATACATATCTAAGTGATAAATATGACCACGTTAACCCAACTTCATGCCGATATTGACGTGCGCGTACAAACCATCCGGGGGGATCGTCCCGACTGGCAGTGCGGGAAAGGCTGCGACAGTTGTTGCCGGCGGCTCGCCGACGTGCCACAACTGACGGTAGCGGAATGGAACCTGCTGCGGGAGGGCTTGACCGATCTATCGGCGGAACGATTCCAGGAAATTCGCAGGAACATGGCCGCCTTGAGCAATCAGCGGCCTCACCCCATTATCTGCCCACTGTTGGATCTTTCTACCGGCGCCTGCCCTGTCTATGCTCAGCGTCCAGTAGCGTGTCGCACCTACGGCTTCTACGTGCAGCGCGATCTGGGGCTTTATTGCCACGACATCGAATCTCGGGTAGCCGACGGCGCCTTGATCGCCGTAGTGTGGGGTAATCACGATGCCATTGATCACCAGCTTGCAGGTCTTGGCGAAATCCGCTCGTTGACCGACTGGTTCGAGCGTTGGGATGGCACGAGTAGGGCGCCAATAAGCGTAGCGCATTGCGCCGTATGATTCTTGTCTTTACCTCACTACCCATCGACCTCCATGTCAGCCGCTTCTACTTGGTTTGAAATGCCCAGCCCCTTCGATTCCTACGGTGGCCGGGTGCTAATGCTGGAGCCGCCTTGGGCCTGTGCGGAGGCGTTGCGATCACAGTTGCTTGACGAGACTTACACCAAGCCCTACGTCATGGACGACGGCGAGCGGCGTTTTCTGCATTTCAACGAACGCTTGACCCAGAGCGCCATGCGTCTTGCCGCGCCCAACGACCTGGACCTGCGCTACACGCAAAAGATGATGTCCTTCCTGCTGTTCTGCTCCAGGCCGCGTCGGCTGTTGTTGATCGGCCTCGGTGGTGGCTCCCTGGTCAAGTTCTGCCACTATCGGCTGCCGGCTACGCACATGACCGTGCTGGAAAACAATCCTGACGTGATCGCATTGCGGGACGTTTTTCTGGTGCCACCTGATGGGCCCAATCTCAAGGTGCAGGAGGCTGACGGTGCAGCGTATCTGGAGCAAACGGAAAAAGGAATCGACGTGTTGCTGGTGGATGCCTTCGACAGCACCGGTTTCGCCCCCAGTCTCGCCAACCAGGAATTTTTCGAACGAGCCCGCTCCAAGCTGACGGGAAGCGGCATGCTGGTGGTGAATCTGGCGGGAGACGCGCAGACCTATGCGGGCCTGATCGGGGTGGTCATGCAGGTCTTCGACGATCAGGTCATCGTGTTCCCGGTGCGGGAGGACCACAACCATGTACTGCTGGCCTTCAGGGATCCGATGTTCGAGCCCAACTGGCGTCGGCTGCGAGGCTTGGCCAAGGAATTGCGGTCCAAGTACGGACTGGACTTTCCCACCTTCCTGGAAAAAATCGAGCGCTCGGCCAAGCTCGGTCTGGCCCGCCAAGAAGCGGGGCGTAGGTATTGATTCACCTGGCAATCGCTTAGGCCCACGTTAGGTGTTTTCGAATGGCCGATTCACTGTCCGAAGCAGCCTGACACAGGTATGAACTCAAGCAGCGGCTTTGGCAGAGGACCGGAAGGGCGCCGGGATTACTCGAATGGGCTGGAGTTCTGCCTTAGCTGCCGGTGGCATCCAGATGCACCAACGGCCGGCACTGAAGAATGGTGCATATAGTGGCGCCTTTACTGCATCGCTTTTCGGCATAGTAAACGTCTCTTTAAGCTCGCCGAAGAACACCCGGCACTGTAGCCGCTGCAACAAACCAAAGTGACTGGATACCAACGCTCCAGAGCCGCGGTTTGACACACAAGTTGACGGGGCGCAGACTGCCGCGCATTCCCAAACCATGTAGCACCACAGGAGAAGAGAATGTCCAAGAAACGGTTCCACTGCCAAGTGGTTACTCACGAAGGCATCAAAAGCATCAGCATCACCGATGACGCGCACCACTTCTGCATTACATTGGAAGACGCAGGCAATAGACTCACCGCCCTAAAAGAAGCCATCGCCATCGGCAAATATCCGATCGCCATGGAACTGGTGAACTCCTGTGCCAAATTGATGACCGGCCCAACCGTGAAATATCACGTCACACAACACGACGCCGAGAAGTTTCTCCATTCGCTGGATAAAGCGCTGCACCATTGAGACGCAAGCACACAAAAATGAAAGCCTCGCAGGGATGCGAGGCTTTCATTTTTGTAGAATTTTCAAGGTCGTAAATTGTGATCTTAAACACTGGCCTTGTCTGATGAGGTATTCGTGACCGTCCGCTGTAGGGCAGCGTAATGTCAAAACTATCTGGTGGCAGTGTGCCATGCCGGTCAAGGCTGCCGCAGGAAGTGACCGTTCCTCGGCCATAGCCGCCGGTGGGGCTCATGGCTGAATTTGGCTGCTATCGATTACAAACCGGGCGTTCGTTACCGAAGACACTACAACCGATCGCCTTAAAAAGCCGACAGATATGCAGAGTCGACTTTTGCTATGATAGCGTCTTTTCACTGGCCAAGTCGGCGCCGCTGTCTGGGCCAGCGGACCCTCTACGGAGTAGCACATATGGCCTCTTTGCAAGATCAGTTTTTGAAAGCCGGCCTAGTCGACAAAAACAAAGTCAAACTGGCCAACCAAGACAAGAGCAAGCAGAAGAAGGTCGAGCGCCGGACCGGTACGCACAGTGTCGATGAAGTGCGCCTGGCCGCACTCGAAACGCAACGCAAGAATGCCGAGCGGGCCCGCGAACTCAACGCCCAGCGCGATGCGGCCGCCACCCAGAAGGCGATCGTGGCGCAAATTGCACAGATGGTGCAAGAGAATCGCCAAAGCAAGGGCAACGGCGACATCGCCTATAATTTTACCCGCGACAATAAGATCGAACGGTTGTATGTGTCGGCCGCGGTTCAGGCGCATTTAACGGCCGGCCGCCTGGTGATCGTCTGCCAGGGCGGCACCACCGAATTGGTACCCAGGGTTATCGCCGACAAGATCGCCGAGCGCGATGCCTCGCTCGTCATTCGGGTGAACAAGACCAGCACCGAAATCGATGCGAACGATCCGTATGCCGCCTTCCAGATCCCGGACGACTTGATGTGGTAGCTCGGGTGGCCTGCCTTGCGCGGGACCGTGCCGTGAGCCGCCGCTCAGATATTCCTTGGCGGTGCTGTGTTGAAGGCAGCGCAAGCGGCCGCTTTCTAAAATTGCCAATGCGTACTCCCGACCCCGAAGAGACCGTCATCACATTGCTCTCCAATGTCAGTTCAACATCATAAAACAGACATCGAGATATATCGGGCTGTACTATTACATCATATGCGGACAAAGAAATTTATGGGGTTGCTATGAATCAACAGCCCATCAATAATCAGCCCGCCTTATAACTTATAATAGTACTGACCGGTGGGGCAGTAAAATAACTGTTAGCCGCTTCACAAAAAGGTGCGCCATGACGATTCAGTTTCCAATGCTTGTCTCATTCAGCGTATTGCGGGCATCAATGTCATCCGAGATTGAAGTGCATGGCGGCCTTCCCTGTGCAATCAACAGTCTCAAGCTGGTCCTCCTCGCTGATCGCGACACAAGAATTCACTTGTCCGGAGGGGAGCCCCTGTCCGAGATTGAGCTTCATTTCTCCATTTCATCCAAGTGGCGTACGCCAGCAGAACTTGACCGCGATCTGACTGCAAATGATGTCGGCTTTCTTTGCCACACACGGGAATCAAACGGTAAGGCGTTCGTTCACGGTGCTGCGGTATGGTCCAATGAGTCTCTGCCGCAATACCTTCTTGCAGAAAATGTTAGCCGTATCGCGCAGATCACAATTTCATCACTTCCTACCCTTTTGGAGTCTTGCCCTCCGCACTCTTGGGGAACAAGTCGTGAGCACGCCCTACACTTGTCCTCAGTGCGCTTTAGTGCGTTGCAAGGTGAAGGCTAGATGCACCACTACAACGCAGCTAACCAATCATTCAACCGGACCTGCGCGAAAAGCCGCGCAGGCCGGTGACTTTGAACGTTAGCCCACTTTTCGGAACCGCTATAGCCGCCATGTGTGAACTCAACTGGTTACTTCTCCTCGAATACGCCAAAGTTCTTTTTTCTTGGCCGCCCATCGCGCTCGTCATTGCACTCGTAATCCTTGCGCGGTTTCGGTTGGCCATTCAGGGCTTTCTGAATCGCGCTACTGAGGCCAATGTTCTGGGGCAAACTGTTAAGGCAGCCCCTCCGATTGAGCTACAGCGAGAAGTAAAGGGCAGCACAGAGGATCGTCTTACTCAAGCAGCCAAGGTTCAATCGACGCAGGTTGCAGGCGCAGCAACCCCAGAACATGCAACTCTGCCGCCTGAGCTTCAAAATGACCCGCAGGCCCAACTGGCGATTACCTACGTAAAGAATAACCCCATTCAAACGGTAGTTGAATATAAGAGGCTCTTCTTAAGTTACAACTATGAGCGCCTCTTTAATTCCGTCTACGGCACTCAGATCTCTCTTCTAGAGTTCCTTGCATCCCGTCCAACTGAGAGCATTACGCTTCCAGAAGTAGCTCCGTTCCACTCTGCACACCAAGCTCTTGTGGGTCGCACCGAATATCAGTTGCGAGACTACGTCAATTTTTTGGTTGCATTTGGGGTCTTGTCCGCCGAAGGCCCGCCGGACATCCTACGCTATCGCATTACCCAGCATGGTGCGGAATTCCTGTCCTACATCAAGGCCAACTATCCGTCGGTTTGGAACCAACGTGCATTATAGTCAGATCATCTTGCCTATCCAGTGGGCTTACCCGGCAAGTCAACCGGGCCTGCGCGAAAAGCCGCGCAGGCCGGTTATTCAGACGATGGGCATATTAAGGGGGGAATGATGTTTGAAACCGGCATAGAAAAAACAATTGTTACTACAGCTATTGTTCTTTGGTTTGCTCATGGCTGGTATCTAAACGAACGGTTAAAGCATGTGCACCAAAAACTAGACCTCGTTCTTGAGGCCTTCGACGGCCTCCGTGGTTATCTCTATGAAATAGATCCCCAATTTAACGATGAACGCCAAAGCCACGCCGCCTTCGAGAACGATGAATCTATGTTTTCTGGAATGAACAATATGGAACTCATTGAGAAGAAAAAACGGGACGGAAAGCGAACACTCAACACACCATTCGCTCAATGAATATACTTAACCCCATCATTCAAGCGGGACGCGCTAACCCGCGCCCCCCTAATTTAAACGTTGAGGCTTTAGAAAAACTCTTTCAGTAATTCCAACGACGAATGTCTGTAGTTCGGCAGCTTTCTGACTGTCATTTAATGTGGGACGAATGACCGAAACTGGCACAAAGCGCCCGTCTGGTCATGGCCCTCCAAAGCGGACATCGGCCGCATTTCTCCAAGGCAGTGAAATAGTGAAATGCAGCTTTGATTTGTTTTTTCTTTAATCAATCACGAGCTTCCTGCGCCATATCGGCAAGCGAAATGGCTTCGACATCTTCCGCTAAACGATAGCGCTCCTGGCCAGGATAACCGACGAATTTTCTTGCGGGTTTAAGATCGGTACAGGCGGCATAAAAGCCGCGTTCGACCTTGGAGCAAGGCTGCGCTTGATTTCTATGGCCCACAATTGGCCATCCGGCCAGGCCAGCAGCAGGTCGATCTCGGCACCGCCGCTGGTGCGGTAAAAATAGGCTTGTACGTCGACTTTGCCGCCCCCTTGCGCGGCGGCGATCAGGTTCTCAATGACAAAGCACTCCCAACTTTGGCCGACCACGGGGTGACCGAGCAGGGATTCCTTGTCTGGAATGCCAAGCAGGGCATGAACCAGGCCGCTGTCGCGCACATAAACCTTGGGGGATTTGACTAGCCGCTTACCTAAATTGGCATGCCAGAGTGGCAGGCGGCGCCGTTGCCTATCTCCAAAGCCAGCGTGGTCTTGCCCAATTGGCGCGGCCCTAGCAGTGCCACGGCGGGAGAATGCGCTATGGCATCGGCAAGTTGAGTGCTGAGTATTCTGTCTATCATGTTTGCAATTACGGATTTTCATTCCATGAATTGCAAGGATGTGCCATGACATTCTATCGGCAATGCGCCTGACCAAACATGCAAATTTGACCCGTCGTGTTGCAGCCGCTTCTGTATCACCGCCCCCGCCAGACGCTACCCTGTCTTCCCGTGCGAGAGGGCGCACTGGTTTCTTCCGAGCTCCAGTTCGCTGGCCTTCGCCTCGTCTACCTGAAGCAGGCCAGTGTTGACCCGCCGGATGTCGTCGTAGGACGGCGGATGTTCCGGCAGGTGTTCCAGGATGTAGGCGGTGAACACCTCCAGTCCCTGGCTCAACATGCGCAAACCCTCGTTGCGGCTGCGCAGCGCACCGATGGTGGCGCAGTAGCAGCCCTGATCATCTGCCTCTTGCATGTGGCTGAAGTGGGCCGGAAGCACGACGGTGTGGTCGGGCAAGGTCAGCACACGTTGCAGCGAACGATAAAGAAGGGGAGCCCAGGTCTTTGCCCGTCCGCCCAGATCGGGCCGGCCAATCGAGCCGATGAACAAGGTATCGGCGGTAAGCAGAAAGCGGTCGTCCACCAGCGGATTGGTCATGCCGAGGGTGTGGCCGGGGAGATGGAGTGCGCGGACGTTCACCTCACCCAGCGTAAATGCCGTTCCATCCTCCAGATAACGGAAGGAAAAAGTCGCCGGAAGCAGGTCATCAGGATGGATGCTGTCATAAGGATGCAGCCAGTAGTCCACCCCCATCGACTTCGCCAGGGCCACCCCGCCGCTCAGATGGTCAGCCTGAAGATGGGTGTCGAACACGGTCGTGATGCGCCAACCGCGCTCGGCGGCGATTCGGGTGTAGACCTCGATGTGGCGCGCGGCGTCGACTACCATGGCCTCGCCGCCGCTGGCCAGCAGGTAGCTGAGGCAGCCCCGTGCCGGTCGGCTGATCTGGAGCAGGGTGAACCGCGGGGTCTCCTCCACGGCGCGCATTTCGTAGTGGTCGCCCCAGGCCGCCATGCCGCCTTCCAGGTTGAACGCCTGATAGCCGAGCCGCCGCAGCCCCTCGGCAACATGGGCCGAGGTGTCGCCCTTGGCACATACCGCCAGGATCGGCCCGCTCCGGGGCAAGCTGTCCTTTAGCCGATCCGGGACCGCGCGGGCAACCGCTGCGGCGATTTCTTCGTCTTCCTCTTCCAGGTCCAGCAGATCGAAGTAGGGTATGTTGAGGGTCTGGATCGGACCCTTGCCCTCGATTTTCCAGGTATCGAATTCGTCCTGATTGCGTACGTCCAGAATGGATAACCGGCTACCCTCGTTCAGATGACGGTGAAGTTCCGCCGGGCTCCAAACAGGGATCTTGCGCGTGGTCATATCTTCCTCCTGTCCTGAAATAGAATTACTTTCACTATAGACGCTGGGACAATGCTGGCGCGGGGATCTTTGGCGCCCGGCCCCCATGGCTAGACCATGAGGCTTTAGGGCGATGGTGCGACCCCCCTTCCATAAGGGGGGTGACAGCCGCACGAACTGATAATTACCAGCTGGTCCTAGCACTCTGGGCATCCACTAAGGGTGGTTGTGTCCGTCAAGTTGTGCAAAAAGGCCATGGCTGAGGTTGTCCTAGTGGCCACTTAAGCGGCCAATCTCAGTGCTTCCATCTTCTGCTCGGCAGAGCAAAGTAGAGCCAATCCTCGGCATTTCTCGCTATGGCTTCCGCACTTTTCAGTAGGCGATGTGAAATCATCGCATGCCCTAAATCCAGCCATCGCAACGCGCATTGGCACATCACGCGGTCCCGTCCGCTTGATTCTCCGCTTGCCTCAGGCAGCGCCTGGCTTCTTTAGGTACGTCCAGGTCGATCAAGGTCCGTGCCAAGGCAAGCCAGTCCAGCGAGATGACTGCCTGCTGCTCGGCGGTGGCTAGTCAGGTCTTGACCTTATTAGTATCCCCCGCGTGACGCCAAATCCTAACAATTGATTGGACGATTGGGGACAGACCACGGTTTTGGGATTCGATGACTGTCCGTAATGGGACAATTGGGGACAGACCACGGTTTTGTGATTCGATGACTGTCCGTAATGGCCGAGGAGCGGACCGTCATGACAATCTCGCTGACAGACCGGTGAGGGTCGGGAACGGTAATTCTCGCGAGTTGGAATTAAAACAGGGGTGTCAGTTTCAAGTCCCCCAATCACCCCTCACCCCCTCTGCGGCGTGTTAAAATTCCGTCCATGCGTTCCCTACCCTACTGGCGACTCTCCGGTTTTTATTTCTTCTATTTTGCCTTTGTCGGCGCGATGGCTCCGTTCTGGGGGCTGTATCTCAAATCGCTAGCATTCAATGCGTTCCAGATCGGCGTGCTGATGTCGCTGCTGCAGGTGATGCGGATTTTTGCGCCCAACTTCTGGGGCTGGGTGGCCGACCGTGCCGGCAAGCGCGTCGCCATCGTCCAGATTGCTGTCGGTTTGAGCTTGCTGAGCTTTATTCCTGTGTTCTTCGGTTCCAGCTTTGCCTGGCTGTTCGTGGCGATGTCGTTGATGAGCTTTTTCTGGAGTGCTTCCCTGCCGCTGGTGGAAGCGACCACGCTCAGCCATCTCGGCGAGAAGACTGCAAAGTACGGGCGCATCCGGCTGTGGGGCTCGGTCGGATTCATCATTGCGGTGATCGGGTTGGGCTTCCTGTTCGACTTTGTGGCGATTCGCTGGCTGCTGTCGGCAGTGCTGGGCATCGTGATTGCGTTGCTGCTGTTTTCGCGCCACATTCCGGAGGCGGAGGTGCTGCCTCATCACACCGACCATTTGCCGATCTGGCATATCATCCGTCGCCCCGAAGTGCTGGCCTTCATCGGCGCCGGCTTCCTGATGGCGGCGGCGCATGGCGCTTATTACACGTTCTACTCGATTTATCTGGTCGATCACGGTTATGCCAAGAGCAGCGTGGGGCTGCTGTGGTCGCTCGGGGTGGTGTGCGAGATCGGCGTGTTCCTGTGGATGCCGCGCCTGCTGCGCAGTGTCACACTGCGCCAGGTGTTGCTGGCTAGCCTCGCCCTCGCAGTGTTGCGCTTTCTGATGATCGGCTGGGGGGTGGGCTGGATTGCCGTGATCGTGGCGGCCCAGTTGCTCCACGCCGCCACGTTCGGCGCCTACCATTCGGCGGCGGTGGAAATGGTGCACCGCTTTTTCAAAGGCCGGCATCAGGCCCAGGGGCAGGCGCTCTACAACAGCGTGTCGTTCGGGGCGGGAGGGACGCTGGGCGGGCTGTATAGCGGCATGGCCTGGGAAACGCTGGGGCCGAATGTCACGTTTACCATTGCGGCGGCTTTTGCCTTGGCGGCGTTTGGGTTGGTGGCTTGGAAGTTGAGGTTGTAGCTTGTAAAGGAAACGTGGCGCGCCCCGTTTTCCTTGTGCAACTATCCGATTTACTAAGCCCGGATATTCCATAAATTAACACGCGCCATCGCTAGTCTTTTGATTGATAGGAAATATTTTTCTCACCCGCAAGGAGTGTCCCCACCGGGTTCCCGCCGCTACGCGTCGACCACGGCGAGACAGTCGGTCGTATGAATAACTACGACACTCCTTCTCAAAACTTCCCTATCAATCAAATGGGGTAAGCAGGGATGGGCGGCTTTATGGCCCAACTCGCAAAATCCTGCGCGATCATCACGCGAATTTATGGAATATCCGGGCTAAAAATATGCCATAATTTCTGTTTTTCGCCGTCATTAGTCAGTCATGAGCGCACAAACCCTTTACGACAAGTTATGGCAGTCCCATGTGGTGCACTCCGAGTCGGATGGCACTACGCTGCTTTACATCGACCGCCACTTGCTGCATGAAGTGACCAGCCCGCAGGCATTCGAGGGGCTGCGCCTGGCTGGGCGCAAGCCGTGGCGTTTGTCTGCCAATCTGGCGGTGGCCGACCACAACGTGCCGACTACCGACCGCAGTCATGGTATCGCCGACCCGATTTCGCGTCTTCAGGTGGAAACCCTGGACGACAACTGCGCCATTTTCGGGATTACCGAATTCAAGATGGGCGATGTGCGCCAAGGCATCGTTCACGTCATCGGCCCGGAGCAGGGCGCGACCCTGCCGGGGATGACGGTGGTGTGCGGGGATTCGCATACCAGTACGCATGGCGCGTTCGGTGCGCTGGCCCATGGTATCGGTACCAGCGAGGTCGAGCATGTGCTTGCTACGCAGTGCTTGCTGCAGAAGAAATCCAAAACCCTGCTGGTCAAGGTGGAGGGGGCTCTGGGCAAAGGCGCCACGGCCAAGGACATCGCCCTGGCGGTGATCGGCAGGATCGGCACCGCAGGCGGTACCGGCTACGCCATCGAGTTCGTCGGCTCGGCGATCCGCGCGCTTTCCATGGAAGGGCGCATGACCTTGTGCAACATGGCGATCGAGGCGGGTGCGCGTGCCGGCATGGTGGCGGTGGACGACACCACGATCAATTACATCAAGGGCCGCCCCTTTGCACCCAAGGGCGAGCTGTGGGACAAGGCGGTAGCCAACTGGCGCACGCTGGTGAGCGACGAGGGCGCGCATTTCGATGCGGTGGTCGAAGTCGATGCTGCGGCGATCAAGCCCAGCGTGACCTGGGGCACATCGCCGGAGATGGTGGTTACCGTGGACGACAAGGTGCCCGATCCGGCGCAGGTGTCTGATCCGGTCAAGCGTTCCGGCATGGAACGGGCACTGGCCTACATGGGCTTGCAGGCGAATACGCCGATCACGCAGATCGCCGTGGACAAGGTGTTCATCGGCTCCTGCACCAATTCCCGGATCGAAGACCTGCGCGGCGCGGCGAAAATCGCCAAGGGCAAGCACAAGGCGGCGAACGTCAAGCAAGTGCTGGTGGTGCCGGGTTCCGGTCTGGTCAAGCAGCAGGCTGAGGCGGAAGGCCTGGACAAGATTTTTATCGAGGCCGGTTTCGAATGGCGCGATCCCGGATGCTCGATGTGTCTGGCGATGAACGCCGACCGGCTGGAACCGGGAGAGCGTTGCGCCTCCACCTCCAACCGCAATTTCGAGGGACGGCAGGGGCCGGGTGGAAGAACCCATCTGGTCAGTCCGGAGATGGCCGCGGCTGCGGCGATTGCCGGGCATTTCGTCGATATTCGAGATTGGCTGTAACAACACGTTTAAGGAGATCGCAATGGCGAAGAAACTGATTGCATTGCTGTCCATCGGGATGATGTTTGCGCTGGTCGGTTGCAATACCATGCGCGGCGTCGGCCAGGATATCGAGAAGGGTGGCGAAGCCATTCAGAAGGCGGTTAAATAAATGGAAAAATTCACCCGGCTGGAAGGTTTGGTGGCACCGCTGGATCGTGCCAACGTCGATACCGACGCGATCATCCCCAAGCAGTTCCTGAAGTCCATCAAGCGCAGCGGCTTCGGGCCGAACCTGTTCGACGAGTGGCGCTATCTCGACCACGGCGAACCGGGACAGGATTGCAGAAACCGTCCGCTCAACCCGGATTTCGTGCTCAATCAGCCGCGCTACCAGGGCGCGCAAATCCTGCTGGCGCGCGAGAACTTCGGTTGCGGCTCAAGCCGCGAGCATGCCCCATGGGCGTTGCTGGACTACGGTTTCCGTGCTGTCATCGCGCCCAGCTTTGCCGATATTTTCTTCAACAACTGCTTCAAGAACGGCATTCTGCCGATCGTGATGGATGCCGGAGAAGTCGACCGCCTGTTCAAGGAAACGGTGGCGACCGAGGGTTACCGCCTGACGGTGGACCTGGAGAAACAGTTGGTCACCACACCCGGTGGGCATGGCATCCGCTTCGAGGTGGACGCTTTCCGCAAATACTGCCTGCTCAACGGCCTGGATGATATCGGCCTGACCTTGCAGAACGCGGACAAGATCAAGGCATACGAAGAGCGGCGGCGCCAGTCGGAGCCGTGGGTGTTTAGTTAGGGATTGATTTCACCGCAGAGGCGCAGAGGCGCAGAGATTTTTGGTTTTCTCTGCGCCTCCGCGCCTCTGCGGTTCAAGAAGGTTTTGAACTAGGGAATAATTAAATGAAAATCGCAGTTTTGCCGGGTGACGGCATTGGTCCGGAAATCGTCGCGCAGGCGGTCAAAGTGCTGAAGGCGCTGTCCAGCGATGGCGTGAAAATCGAGATGGAAGAAGCGCCGATCGGCGGGGCGGGCTACGACGCAGCGGGCGATCCGTTGCCGGCGGCGACGCTGAAGCTGGCGCAGGATGCCGATGCCGTGCTGCTGGGAGCGGTCGGCGGCTGGCAATACGACACACTGCCGCGGCCGATGCGTCCGGAGCAAGGCTTGCTGCGCATCCGCAAGGCACTCAATTTGTTCGCCAACCTGCGCCCGGCGCTGCTTTATCCTGAACTGGCCGGCGCTTCCAGCCTCAAGCCGGAAGTGGTGTCGGGCCTCGACATCATGATCGTGCGTGAGCTTACCGGCGATATCTACTTCGGCCAGCCGCGCGGCATCCATGTCAATGAAAAGGGCGAGCGCGAGGGCTTCAACACGATGCGCTATTCGGAGTCGGAAATCCGCCGCATCGGGCATGTCGCCTTCGGCATTGCCAGCAAGCGCAATTGCAAGGTTTGCTCGGTGGACAAGGCCAACGTGCTGGAAACCACCGAACTGTGGCGCCAAGTCATGATCGAGGTGGCACAGTACTACCCGGATGTCGAGCTGTCCCATATGTATGTGGACAACGCGGCGATGCAGCTGGTGCGCGCGCCCAAGCAGTTCGATGTGATCGTGACCGGCAATATTTTCGGCGACATCCTGTCCGACGAGGCGTCGATGCTGACCGGCTCCATCGGCATGCTGCCTTCGGCTTCCCTGGACAGCAACAACAAGGGCATGTACGAGCCCAGCCACGGCTCCGCGCCGGACATCGCCGGCCAGAATGTCGCCAATCCGCTGGCCACCATCCTTTCGGCGGCGATGATGATGCGCTATACCTTCGGCCGGGAGGAAGTCGCACAGCGCATCGAAGGCGCGGTGAAAAAGGTGCTGGCTAACGGTTTGCGCACCGCCGACATCTGGACCGAAGGGACGCGCAAGGTGTCGTGCAGCGAGATGGGCGACGCGGTGGTTGCGGCATTGTGATTCTGGATTGAACCGCAGAGACGCAGAGGCGCGGAGAAATTCGAAATAATCTCTGCGCCTCTGCGTCTCTGCGGTGAATATTGGTTTTTATTAGAGGAATTGAATGATGTTGAAAGTAGGTTTGGTTGGCTGGCGCGGCATGGTGGGTTCGGTGCTGATGCAGCGGATGCGCGAGGAAAAGGATTTCGACCATTTCGAACCGGTGTTCTTCACCACCTCCAATGCGGGCGGCAAGGGGCCGGATATCGGCAAGGACGTTCCGCCGCTGAAGGATGCCAAGGATATCGCCGAACTCAAGGTGATGGACGCGATCATTTCCTGCCAGGGCGGTGACTACACCAAGGAAGTGTATGGTGATTTGCGCGCAGCCGGCTGGCACGGCTACTGGATCGACGCGGCTTCCACGCTGCGCATGAAAGACGATGCCATCATCATTCTCGACCCGGTCAACAGGAACGTGATCAAGGAAGGTCTGGCCAAGGGAGTGAAGACTTACGTCGGCGGCAACTGCACGGTCTCGCTGATGCTGATGGCGATCGGCGGCCTGTTCGACAAGGGCCTGATCGAGTGGATCAGCCCGATGACCTATCAGGCTGCCTCTGGTGCCGGCGCGCGCAACATGCGCGAGCTGATCCAGCAGATGGGCGCGATCGACAATGAAGTGAAGGCGCTGGTGAGCGACCCGGCCTCGGCGATTCTGGAGATCGACCGGAAAGTGGCCGATTTCATCCGCTCCGACCGCTATCCCGTGGACGCCTGGCCGGTGCCCTTGGCCGGTTCGTTGATTCCGTGGATCGACGTGGCGCTCGAATCAGGCCAGAGCAAGGAAGAGTGGAAGGCACAGGTGGAGTGCAACAAGATACTGGGTCGTTCCGACAGCCAGATTCCGATCGACGGCCTGTGCGTGCGCATCGGCGCGATGCGCTGCCACAGCCAGGCGCTGACCATCAAGATGACCGGGGATGTGCCGCTGGACGAAATTCACGGCATCATCGCGGCGCACAACGACTGGGTGAAAGTGGTGCCCAACGACCGTGAGATTACCATGAAGGAGCTCACCCCTGCGGCAGTGACCGGCACGCTGACCGTGCCCGTAGGCCGCATGCGCAAGCTCAATATGGGGCCGCAGTACCTGTCGGCTTTCACCGTCGGCGACCAGCTGCTGTGGGGGGCTGCCGAGCCGTTGCGCCGCATGCTGCGTATCCTGATCGAAGACTGAAATTGGCGATATTTAAGCCCCGGCCGGTACGGGTATCCTCGTGCCGGCCGGGGCTTCGCTTTTTCCTCTCGATTTCGCTGTGGCGAGGTTACAAACTTGTAATTAATCTACTCACTTACAACCCAATTTAACATGCAAGATTGGCTTGCATCACTAACTCCATGATGTTAATTTAGTTAACCTAGCCAAAAAAATCTATTGAGGGTGGCATGGATCGAAAATATTATAAAAAAACGGCTTGGTTGACTGCCGGCTTGATGCTGATGGCATCTCTTCCCGCTTTTGCGGCCGGACTTGGCAAGCTGACGGTGACGTCGACCTTGGGGCAACCGTTCAGGGGGGAAATTGACCTATTTGCGGTGGACAAGAAAGATCTCAGCTCAATCCATGCCCGTTTCGCCTCCTTCGAGGCTTTTAAGGAAGCGAAAATAGAGCGCTCCCCAGTCCTTTCTGCCATGCGCTTGAGTGTGGAACAGAAAAAGAACGGCGATCCCTATCTCAAGATTACCTCCTCAAAACCTGTAGACGAACCCTTCCTGGACATGCTGATCGAGCTCGATTGGCCCGCCGGTCGTCTGGTACGTGAATACACCGTCCTGCTTGACCCTCCCGGTTATGGTGAGCAGCCGACAGAAGTCGCCCCGGCGGTCAAACCTGTTTCAGCTGTACCCGCACAGGCGGCGGTTTCGGCTCAGCCGGCCGATACGTCGAATGGTGCTGTAAAGCCGGAAATCAGGGCGAATATTCCCTTGGACAAGGAGCTGCAGGCAAAAGAAGAAGCGAAAGTTGTTGGAGAGAGTAAACCTGCCCGGGAGACCTATGGTCCGGTCAGGAAAGGTGAGAATCTGGCGGGTATCGCCTCTGCTCTGAAACCGGAGGGTGTCAGCCTGGAGCAGATGCTGGTCGCATTGTTCCAGTCCAACAAACAGGCGTTTGCTGGCAACAACATGAACCGGTTGAAGGCGGGCCAGATTCTGCGTGTGCCTGAGGCCGGACAAGCCGAAGAGGTGAAAACGAACGAGGCAGCCAAGCAGGTGAAAGCCCATTCCGCCGACTGGCATGCCTACCGTCAGAAGCTGGCGGCGGCCGTGGCCGAGGCTAAGCCGGAACAGGAAGACGCGGCCAGGCAGGTGGTGAGCGGCAAGATCACCACCGCGGTGGAAGACAAGGCAGCCGCAGCGAAAGAATCCGCCACGGATGTTCTCAAGCTGTCCAGGAGTGAAGGCCTGGGTGGCGCAAAGCCGGCTGCAGCAGTTGGCGGCGGCAAGGACATGCAGGCGATGAAGGGGCAGATCCAGGCCATGCAGGAAGAAGCCACGGCCAAGGAAAAGGCGATCAAGGAGGCTAACCAGCGCATCTCTGACCTGGAAAAGAATATCAAGGAAATGCAGAAGCTGCTGGAGCTGAAAAATCAGAACCTGGCGGATCTGCAGAAACAAGCTGCCGCAACCAAGACGGCGCCGTCGGTTTCGCCCGCCCCCGCGCCAGCTGTGCCAGCAACGGCCAAGCCTGAAGAAAAGCCTGCCGTTCCCGCTGCGGTCGCTGAGAAAGCGCTCGCGGTTGACGAAAAACCGGCGGCCAAGCCGAAGAAACCCCAACCGGTGCTCGTTGAGCAGAAGGAGCAGGAAGCATCCTTCCTCGATGAAGCGATGGATAATCCGCTCTATCTGGGTGGCGGCGCAGCGGCAATCCTGCTGCTAGGCCTGCTGGGTGCGAAAGCGGTTGTGGCTAGACGCAGAAAAAACGTCGCCAGCTTCGAAGACAGCATCATGACCCATGGCGATCTCAAGGCCAACACGATCATGGGCGGTACCAGCGGCGGCAAGATCGACACCAGCGATACCTCGTTTTTGACCGATTTCAGTCAATCCGGACTGGGGTCGATCGATACCAACGAAGTTGATCCCATCGCCGAGGCTGAGGTCTACATGGCCTACGGTCGCGATGCACAGGCGGAGGAAATCCTCAAGGAAGCGCTGAGCAAGGATCCCAACCGTCACGAGATTCGCCTCAAGCTGCTGGAAATCTATGCCGGGCGCAAGAATCTGAATGCCTTTGAAGCCGTGGCAGGAGAAATTTATGCCGCGCTTGGCGGGCAAGCCAGCCCGGTCTGGGACAAGGCGGCCGAAATGGGTCGTGCGCTGGATCCGCAGAACCCGCTCTATGGTGAGAAACCGAAAGCTGCGGTTGCGACCGAGCCTGCCGCCCGCGGTGATGAGAATGTATTCGAAAAGACCATGATTGCGGCGGGTGGCACCGCGGGTCTGGTCGCGGCGGCAGAGCATAGTGTCACCCTAGATCTGGGTGGCCCGGAGATTACGGAAGTCGCCGGGTCGGACCTGGATTTTAATCTCGACATCGCAGCGCCGGCGGCCGAAGCCGCTCCTGATGTTCTGTTGCCGGAGCCGGCCGAGGAGCACCTGCCTGTTGAGAAAGCCGCTACCGATCTTGGGTTCGACCTCGATCTGGGTGCGCTTGCTGGAGCGGGTACTCAAGCTAAGCAACCTGCGGCTGCGCCGGTTGTCGAGACAGAAGCGTCGGTTGCCGACATGGGGCTGGATTTTAATCTGGATCTGGGTGCTCCCACTGTGGTTGAAGCTGCGCCAGGACCGGCTGCGGCAACCATGGAGTCGGATGAGAGCGCGATGGAGTTCGCGCTGACTCAGGCGGCTCCTGCCATACCTGCCGAGGAATTGATTAGCGCCGAGAGCTGGAAAGATGAAGTGATGGGGCTCGCTGTCGGCGGATTGACAATGGCACCCGGCGCCGAGGATGAGATGGCGAAAGTCGGGGACAAACTGGCTATGCCCGATTTCTCTGTTGGCGAAGAAGCTGCATCTGCGGGTGAAGAGATGGAATCCATCGAGCTTGCCGCGCTTCCCGTTGAAGAGGCTCCGCTGGATTTCGATTTCAACCTGGATCAGGAAGAAACCCCTGCGCCCGCCGAATCAAAAGGAGTGGCTGTTCCAGATCTCGACCTTTCCGGTATCAGCCTGGATATGAGCGAGCCTGGTTCGGCAAAGGCGGCGCCCACCGATTTTCCGGATGATTTCGGCAATCAGGAAGTTTCGACCAAGCTGGATCTGGCGAGAGCTTATGTCGACATGGGCGACGTGGAAGGTGCGCGGGATATCCTGCAGGAAGTGCTGAAAGAAGGCGCAGCCGAGCAACAGGAAGAAGCACGGAAGCTGCTCGCTGAACTGGGGTGATGTGTCTGTAGAAAAATCACCGCAGGCAGGCGGTGAGTTCCTGCATCCGGCCAGCCTGATCCTGATCTGGCTGGCCTTTGCTTTTTGCATTCCCTGGCTGCGACCCGCCGAACTGTCAGCGATTGTTTTCCTGTTTTCCCTGCCGCTGCTGCTGCGGCACTCCGCCCAGTACCTCAGGTTGTTGCGTCGCAGCCGTTGGCTGTTGATTTCCCTGATTCTGGTGTATGCCTTCGTTACACCCGGCGCGGCGGCGATTGCCGTCCTGGGTGCTTATAGCCCCAGCCGGGAGGGCTTGCTGTCGGGCGGCCTCCAGGCGCTGCGCTTGATTTCGCTGCTGGCTACGCTGGCACTATTGCTGGCGACGACTTCCCGCGACCGGATATTGGCGGGCTTGTATTTTCTGCTGCGGCCTTTCGTCTTGATCGGGGTGGATATCGACCGGGTTGCCGCGCGCATCTGGCTAACCCTGCACTATGCGGAGAAGGGCGAGCAGGCCGGGCCGCGCCGCTCCGGCGAATGGCGCGAACGATTGCAAGCGGCGCTGCATGGCTCGGGGCATGAAATGGTTAGGATCGAACTGGAAGTCGGGCGCTTATCCCGGCCGGATTACGCGGCATTATTCTGCTCTGCCCTGGCATTCGGGCTGCTGCTGGCGCGGGGGGTGACTTGAGAATCGCACTCGGCGTGGAATACGATGGCAGCCGTTTCTGTGGCTGGCAGAGCCAGCTTTCCGGCTGTGGCGTGCAGGATATCCTGGAGCGTGCGCTCTCTGGCATCGCCGGGGAACCGATCCGGGTTGTGACGGCGGGGCGCACCGACGCCGGCGTGCATGCGCTGCACCAGGTCGTGCATTTCGACACTGACGTAGCCAGGCCGGACAGCGCCTGGGTTCGCGGTGTTAATGCCCTGCTGCCGGACAGTGTTGGCGTACAGTGGGCGCACCCGGTGAGCGAGGAGTTCCATGCCCGTTTCAGCGCGGTATCCAGAAGTTACCGCTACCTTCTGCTCAACCACCCGGTGCGTCCCGCGCTGCTTTCCGGCAAGGTGGGCTGGTTTCACCAGCCACTGGATATGGAGGCGATGCGGCAGGGGGCTCAGTTTCTTTTGGGCGAGCATGACTTCTCCGCTTTTCGCGCCGCCCAGTGCCAAGCCAAGTCGCCGATCAAAGATCTGCAGAAAATCGGGATTGAACCAAGCGGCGACTATATTTTATTTGATTTCACCGCCAATGCCTTTCTTCACCACATGGTGCGTAATCTGGTCGGCAGCCTGGTTTATGTCGGCAAGGGCAAGCATTCGCCGGCCTGGATGCTGGAGCTATTGGAAAACCGGAACCGTACACACTCTGCGCCCACTTTCGCGCCGGATGGTTTGTACCTGGCGGGCATCGGTTACGATCCGAAATGGGCTATTCCCAATGTTTCGAGAATGCCAAATTTTGCGTTTGGCTGAGCTGCAAATATAAACAAGCGCCTTTCGCTATTGCCCCTTCCCCCTCGCAGGGGGAAGGTTGGGATGGGGGTTAACATGCTGACTCTCTGGCGAAACATCCAACCCCCACCCTAGCCCTCCCCCTAAAAAGGGGAGGGAATGTGGATGCTGAAGGCGCGCCTAGAATCGCAAGTTTTACGCTAATGGATTATCCGAATTAATGTAATATTGTTTCCAACGAGACGATACTCTCAGTGGTTCAAGCTTTTTATAGGTTGAAAACAAGCATGACCCGAATCAAGATATGCGGCATCACCCGGAGCGAGGATGCGCTGGTCTGCGCCCAGGCTGGCGCTGATGCCATCGGACTGGTGTTCTACCCGTCCAGCCCGCGCCACGTTCTGGCGGCACAGGCCGCGGCGATTGCCCGTGCCCTGCCGCCTTTCATCACCACCGTCGGCCTGTTCGTCAATCCTGCGGTGGAGCAGGTGGAAGCAGTGCTTAGCGAGGTGCATCTCGATGTGCTGCAATTCCACGGTGACGAGCCGCCGGAATTCTGCGCCGGCTTCGGTGTTCCTTATCTAAAGGCAATTCGCGTCAAAGCCGGGGTGGATTTGGTACAATGTGCAATTCGTTATCAGGCAGCCCAAGGCCTGCTGCTGGATGCCTATGTCGAAGGTACGCCGGGCGGCACCGGCCAGTCCTTTGACTGGGAACTGATACCGTCTGGATTGTCGCTGCCGGTGATTTTGTCCGGGGGATTGCGGCCTGCCAATATCGTGGCTGCGATTCGCCGGGTGAGGCCGTGGGCGGTGGATGTGTCGAGCGGTGTGGAAGCGTCAAAAGGAATCAAGGATGCGGCGAAGATCGCCGCGTTCATCGAAGGAGTACGCAGTGCAGATGTATGATTTGCCGGATCAGACCGGCCATTTCGGGCCTTACGGCGGGATTTTCATGGCGGAAACGCTGATGACGGCTGTCGAGGAGTTGCGCCAGCAATACCTGCGTTATCGCGACGATCCGGAATTCAAGGCTGAATTCGCCTACGAGCTCAAGCACTATGTCGGCCGCCCCAGCGCGATCTATCATGCAAAAAACTGGACGGAACGCCTCGGCGGCGCGCAAATCTACCTCAAGCGCGAGGATCTCAACCACACCGGCGCGCACAAGATCAACAACGCCATCGGCCAGGCCCTGCTCGCCCGCCGCATGGGCAAGAAGCGCGTCATTGCGGAGACCGGCGCCGGCATGCACGGCGTCGCGACCGCCACCGTAGCCGCACGCTACGGACTGGAATGCGTGGTCTACATGGGTAGCGAGGACATCAAGCGCCAGGCGCCCAACGTCTACCGCATGAAGCTGCTGGGCGCCACCGTGGTGCCGGTCGAATCCGGCTCGAAGACCCTCAAGGACGCCTGCAACGAGGCGATTCGCGACTGGGTCACCAACGTCGAAAGCACTTTCTACATTTTCGGCACCGCTGCGGGACCGCATCCCTATCCCATGATGGTGCGCGATTTCCAGTCGGTCATCGGCGAGGAAGCCAGGAAACAGATGCCGGAAATGACCGGGCGCCAGCCGGATGCGGTGATTGCCTGCGTCGGCGGAGGTTCGAACGCCATCGGCCTGTTCTACCCCTATATCACCGACGACAGCGTCAAGCTGATCGGCGTCGAAGCGGCCGGACTCGGTCTGGAAACCGGCAAGCACGCCGCACCGCTGAATGCCGGAACGCCCGGCGTGCTGCACGGCAACCGGGTCTATTTGATGCAGGATGCCAACGGTCAGATCATCGAAACCCATTCCATCTCGGCCGGGCTGGATTATCCCGGCGTTGGCCCCGAACATTGCTGGCTCAAGGATAGCGGCCGTGCCGAGTACGTCGCGGTGACCGACGCCGAGGCATTGCAGGCCTTCCACGACCTGTGCCGCTTCGAGGGCATCATCCCGGCGCTGGAATCGAGCCATGCGCTGGCCTACGCCGCCAAACTCGCCCCCACCCTGCCGCGCGACCAGATTCTGCTGGTCAACCTGTCCGGCCGCGGCGACAAGGACATGAATACGGTGGCGGAGTTGTCGGGAATCAAGTTCTAGGAAAGCTATGTCACGCATTGCAGCCACTTTCAGCACACTTAAAACGCAGGGCAAAAAAGCCCTGATCCCCTTCATTACCGCCGGCGATCCTCAGCCGGACAGGACGGTGCCGCTGATGCACCGGTTGGTGGAGGCGGGGGCGAATATCATCGAGTTGGGGGTGCCGTTTTCCGACCCGATGGCGGATGGCCCGACCATCCAGCGCGCGTCCGAGCGGGCGCTCAAGCATGGCGTCAGCCTTCGCGATGTGCTCGGCATGGTGGTCGAGTTTCGCAAGAAGGACGCGCTTACGCCAGTAGTGCTGATGGGCTATGCCAATCCGATCGAGGCGATGGGCTATGCGCAGTTCGCAGCCGCTGCGGCAGTGGCCGGAGTGGACGGTGTTCTGACGGTGGACTATCCTCCAGAGGAGAGTGCTGCGTTCGTGGCGCACCTTGGCCACCATGGCATCGATCCGATCTTCCTGCTGTCGCCGACTACGCCGGAAGCGCGCATGGCGCAGGTTGGCAAACTGGCACGTGGCTTCATCTATTACGTTTCGCTCAAGGGAGTGACGGGTGCGGCTACTCTCGACAGCGCCGAAGTGGCGAGGAAAATCCCGCAGATCCGGGCGGCCGCAAACCTGCCTGTGGGTATCGGTTTCGGCATTCGGGATGGTCAGACGGCAAGAACCATGTCGCAAATGGCCGATGCGGTAGTGATCGGCAGCCGCATCGTGGAGGAAATCGAGAATTCGACGGCTGAATCGTTGCTGGATAATGTTTACAACCTGGTGAAGAGCTTCCGGGACGCCATGGATGGCAACAAATGAGGAATAGAAAATGAGCTGGTTCCAGAAACTATTACCCCCCAAGATCAAGCGCAAGGTAGAGGGCACCAAGAAAAGCATGCCCGAGGGCTTGTGGAGCAAATGCCCTTCCTGCGAGGCAGTGCTGTACCGCGCCGACCTCGAAAAAAACATGGAGGTGTGCCCAAAGTGCAGCTATCACAACCGCCTGTCGGCACGGACTCGGCTCGATTTGCTGCTCGACCCGGAAGGCCGTTTCGAAATCGGCGCGGAACTGCAGCCGGTGGATTTTCTCAAGTTCAAGGACAGCAAGCGCTACACCGACCGCCTGACTGAAGCGCAGCGCGATACCTGCGAATCCGATGCGCTGGTGGTGATGCAGGGCAGTGTTAAAACCTTGCCCCTGGTGGTGGCGGCGTTCGAATTCAA
Organism: Sulfuricella sp.; assembly: GCF_035531155.1. NCBI lineage: Bacteria > Pseudomonadati > Pseudomonadota > Betaproteobacteria > Nitrosomonadales > Sulfuricellaceae > Sulfuricella > Sulfuricella sp. The sequence goes on from NZ_DATKTK010000056.1 coordinate 168,605, forward strand.
GTTCATGGGCGGCTCGATGGGGTCGGTGGTGGGCGAACGCTTCGTGCGCGGCGTTCAGGTCTGCGTCGAACAGAATCTGCCGTTCGTGTGCTTTGCCGCCAGTGGCGGTGCGCGCATGCAGGAAGGTCTGACCTCGCTGATGCAGATGGCCAAGACCAGCGCTGCGCTGACCCAGCTTGCCAAAGCCAAGCTGCCGTTCATCTCGGTGCTGACGGATCCCACCATGGGCGGTGTTTCCGCCAGCTTTGCCATGCTCGGCGATACCATCATTGCCGAACCCAATGCCCTGATCGGTTTCGCCGGCCCGCGCGTGATCGAGCAGACGGTGCGCGAAACATTGCCGGAAGGCTTCCAGCGCTCCGAATTCCTGCTTGAGCATGGTGCGGTTGACATGATCGTGGACCGGCGCGAACTGCGCGACCGGTTGGCCAACCTGATCACCATGATGATGCGGCTGCCGCCGGCGGCGGCTTGATATTTCGTAGGTTGGGCTCCCCGAGCCCAACATGATGGCAATCGGCATGACCTCAAATAACGTCGGGCACGGCGTGCCCGACCTACCCAACTGGCTGCGCCACCTCGAAAGCCTGCACCCCAAAACCATCGATCTCAGCCTCGATCGGGTGGCCGAGGTCAGGCATCGTCTCGACCTTAACCCCTCATTCCCCATCATCACCGTCGCCGGCACCAACGGCAAAGGCTCGACCTGCGCCATGCTGGAGGCGGTCTTGCTGGCTGCGGGGTACCGCGTTGGCCTGTACACTTCGCCGCACCTGTTGCGCTACAACGAGCGGGTGCGGATTAATGGCGAAGAGGCGAGCGATGAAGCCTTGTGTGAAGCATTTGCCGCAGTCGAGCAGGCACGCGGAGAGGGTTCGCTGACCTATTTCGAGTTCGGTACTCTGGCCGCAGTATGGCTGTTTGCCCGCGCCGGACTGGATGCGGTGATACTCGAAGTGGGTCTGGGAGGCAGGCTGGACGCGGTTAATGCTTTCGATACTGACTGCGCGGTGCTGACCAGCGTGGACTTTGACCACATGGATTATCTCGGTGACAGTCGCTTGGCGATCGGTTATGAAAAGGCCGGAATTTTCCGTGCCGGCAAGCCGGCTGTTTGTGGCGAGTTTGACGTGCCGTACAGCGTATTGGCCCATGCCGAGAAAATTGGTGCGGACCTGCGCCGGATCGGTCCCGATTTCGGGTATGACGGCCTGGAGCCGAACCAGTGGCGTTTTACGAGCAGGGACGGGTTGCGCCTGATGCTGCCTTATCCCGCCTTGCGCGGCGCCTATCAACTGGGCAATGCCTCGGCCTGCCTGGCCGCGCTGGAGCAGCTCAGATCGCGGCTGCCGGTGGCTCACGACGACATTCGACGCGGCTTGCTGGAGGCGGTAGTTCCTGGCCGTTTTCAGGTGCTGCCGGGGCGACCGCAGCGGATTTTCGATGTGGCGCATAATCCCCATGCGGCTAAGGCACTGGCCGAAAATCTTCGTGCCATGCCGCCGACGGGGAAGACCTTTGCTGTTTTTTCCATGTTGCGCGACAAGGATATCGCCGGCGTCGTGCGGGCGATGAAGGAACAAGTGGACCTGTGGCTGGTAGCCGGGATCGGCCAACCGCGCGGCGCGAGCGCCGAGGAGCTGCTGCGCGTACTGGAACAGGAGGGCTTGGTGAAACATGCCGAGGCGTTTCCGTCGGTGGCGGAAGCTTATCGCCATGCCTGTGCCAAGGCGGCCGAAGATGATAAAATTCTCGTCTTTGGTTCTTTTTACACCGTCGCGGAAGCGATGATATTGGCTAGCAGCCTGTCGGACTTAAAGAATCAATGCGAAAAATGAGCTGGTCGAGGGTAGATTTTCACGATTTTCAAGCCAATAGTTATTCATATTGGCGCAGGAAAGCGGGGAAATATGCACCGGCCAGGTCATTTTGCAGCCGATTTCCTTTAAGTCCGACAGGCTGCTATGGCTGGGGGATGACGGGTTTATGGCGAATCAGCATGCGATGAGCGACGAAGAAGTCCAACTCAGGCGGCGGGCAAGACGGCGCCTGATCGGGGCGGTTACCCTGGTTACGGTGATGGTGGTCGTCCTGCCTATGGTGCTGGACGGCGAGTCCAGACAGTCCGGCCAGGATATCGCCATCAACATTCCAGAACCGGGTTCGAGCGGGAACTTTGCTTCCAGGGCCGTGCCCGCCCCCGCGCAACCGAAGTCAGCTCCCGCTTCGCCTCATCCGCAAGCAGAGAAGGCCATGCAGGCGCAGATCCCGGCCGAAACGCAAACCCCGCAAGTTGCGCCTCCGGTCCCGCCAGCCAAGGCTGAAGAACCCGTCAAAGCGCCTGCTGCAGCAGCTTCCGCCGAGCCGGCCCCGGCGGTCAAGGAACCCGCTTCCCAGCCGAAACACAAGGACGAGAAATCCGCTGCAGCTATCTCCAAGCAGGAAGGCGTACCATTCGTGATTCAGCTGGGCGCATTCGCCAACGTGGCCAACGCCAAAGAGCGCCAGTCCAAGCTGGCGGTGCTGAAGGTCAAGTTTTATACGGAAACGGTGAAAACGCCGAGCGGCGACAAACTGCGCGTGCGCGCCGGTCCTTACGCCACCCGCCAGGAAGCCGAGCGGGTGCAGGCGAAACTGAAGGCGGCGGGCATCCAGGACGGCGTGGTTGCGGAAAAAAAGTGATGGGTTAAGGGTGATGAGGGATGAGAAAAGTCAAAAGCGGCGCGGTATGGGTTTTGCCCATTACCCATCCCCCATTACCCATCCCCGAACTACAAGATGATGGTTTTTGATTACACGGTGCTGGCGGTTGTCGGCATCTCCATCCTGCTCGGCGTGTTGCGCGGGCTGGTGCGCGAAGCGCTCAACCTGCTGGCGTGGGTGGCGGCATTCTGGGTAGCCAATGCCTATACGGTGGAAATCGCCCCCTTGCTGCCGGAGGCGATTCCGACCGAGTCGGTGCGCTTTTTCGCCGCTTTTGTTCTGCTGTTTCTCGGCGCGCTGTTGCTGATGAGCCTGGTGACGATTGCTCTGGCGGAACTGGTAAAAACCCTGAAACTGGGCGTCTACGACAAAGGTCTGGGCGCGCTGTTCGGTTTGTTGCGGGGGGCGCTGATCGTTCTTACGCTGGTGCTGTTGGCGGGGATGACCAGTCTGCCGCGCCAGGGGTTCTGGCGCAATGCCATGTTCAGTGCGCCGTTGGAAGCGATCGCGGCGGATGTGAAGCCGTGGCTGCCTGAAGGCTTGTCTAAACGAATCAGTTACGAATGATCCTAGAAACGGCAGTTGACCGCTCTTTATGGAGATTTAATCAATGGAACACGAAGTGCTTTTTCCGTTTTTTGACGTTCGCCTTTTTGGTGAGCGCCGCTACGAGGCGGATTGCACGGTTTTTGGGGCGCATTGCGGCGTTGCAACTCCTTGGAATGGAACGACCATTCCGCGTCGTTGTGCCTTGCCCTGCACCCCAAAAACCGCACACTCCACCCCGTCCAACTGCCGTTTCTAGGATAATCGAACCATGTGCGGAATTTTAGGAATAGTGGCGAAAAGCCCGGTCAACCAGTTGCTCTATGACGGCCTGCAAGTCCTGCAGCACCGTGGTCAGGATGCGGCGGGGATAGTCACCGGCGAGGGGAACACCTTCCACATGCACAAGGCCAACGGCCTGGTGCGAGACGTGTTCCGCACCCGCGACATGCGCAATCTGCTGGGTAACATGGGGATCGCCCATGTGCGCTATCCCACGGCGGGGAGCGCTTCTTCCTCCGCCGAGGCGCAGCCGTTCTACGTTAATTCGCCGTTCGGCATTGTCCTCGGCCACAACGGCAATCTCACCAACACCGAGCAGTTGCAGGAAGATCTGTTCCGCCAGGATCTGCGCCACGTCAACACCAGCTCCGATTCCGAGGTTCTGCTCAACGTGCTGGCGCACGAGCTGCAGGAAAACGTTTCCAATCACCGGCTCGATCCCGCTGCCATCTTTGCCGCGGTGGCAGGGGTGCATCGGCGCTGCCGCGGCGCCTATGCGGTGGTGGCGATGATTGCCGGATACGGCCTGATCGCTTTCCGCGACCCCTACGGCATCCGCCCGCTGGTGATTGGCTATTGCGATGCCGAACTGGGGCGCGAATATCTGGTGGCATCGGAATCCGTCGCGCTCGATGTGCTGGGCTTCAAGCTGCTGCGTGACGTGGCGCCGGGCGAGGCGATCCTGGTCGATGTGGATGGCCAGTTCCACAGCCGACAGTGCGCTGCCAAGGCTTCCCTCAATCCCTGCATTTTCGAATACGTTTACCTGGCGCGGCCGGATTCGGTGATCGACGGCGTATCGGTGTACGAAAGCCGGTTGCGTATGGGCGAGAGCCTGGCCGAGAAAATCCGTACCAACTTCGGCCACCTGAAAATCGACGTGGTGATCCCGATCCCCGACACCAGCCGCCCCAGCGCCCTGCAACTGGCGAACGCGCTGGGCGTGCCGTACCGCGAGGGCTTCATCAAGAACCGTTATATCGGCCGCACTTTCATCATGCCGGGCCAGGCGATGCGCAAGAAGTCGGTGCGCCAGAAGCTCAACGCAATCGGCATCGAATTCCAGGGCAAGAACGTGCTGCTGGTCGACGATTCCATCGTGCGCGGCACGACCAGCCAGCAAATCGTGCAAATGGCGCGGGAAGCCGGCGCCACCCAGGTATTCTTCGCCTCGGCCGCGCCACCGGTGCGCTACCCCAACGTCTACGGCATCGACATGCCGACGCTCCAGGAATTGCTCGCCACCGGCCGCAACGATGAAGAGATCGCCCGCGAGATCGGCGCCGACGCGCTGATCTACCAGGATCTCGATGCGCTGGAGCGCGCCGTGCGGATGGTCAACCCGGCGATCACCAGTTTCGACACCTCGTGCTTCGACGGCCGCTACATCACCGGCGACATCACCCCGGAGTATCTGGCCAAGATCGAGCATGCCCGCAACACTCCGCGTCCATCGAGCGATTCCTCATCGAGCAAGCAGCTGGACCTTAACCTGGCGAGGGCAGAATGAACGAACCAGACTACCAACTGGAAACCCTGGCGGTGCGCGCCGGCATCGAGCGCAGCCAGTTCAACGAGCATTCCGAGGCGCTCTACCTGACCTCCAGCTTCGTGTTCAAAAACGCGGCCGAAGCGGCGGCGCGCTTTTCCGGCCAGACGCCGGGCAACATCTACGCGCGCTTCACCAATCCCACCGTTACCGCTTTCCAGGAACGCCTGGCAGTGCTGGAAGGGGCGGAAAGCTGCGTCGCCACTTCTTCCGGCATGTCCGCGATCCTGGCCACCGTGATGGGTCTGCTCTCCGCCGGCGACCACATCGTCTCATCGCGCAGCCTGTTCGGCGCCACCGTGCAGCTGTTCGGCAACATCATGAAACGCTTCGGCATCGAAACCACCTTTGTTTCCCAGACCGACGTGGCGGCCTGGCGCGCGGCGGTGCAGCCCAACACCAAGCTGCTGTTCGCCGAAACGCCCTCCAACCCGCTCACCGAGATTTGCGACATCGCCGCCCTGAGCCAGGTTGCCAAACAGGCCGGGGCCTTGCTGGCGGTCGACAACTGCTTCTGCACCCCGATCCTGCAGCGGCCGCTCGACTTGGGTGCCGACCTCGTCATACACTCCGCCACCAAATACCTGGACGGCCAAGGCCGGGTGCTGGGCGGCGCGGTGCTGGGCCGCAAGGAAGTCATCGACCCGGTGTTCACCTTTTTGCGCACCGCCGGGCCGACCATGAGCGCTTTCAACGCCTGGATCTTCCTGAAGGGGCTGGAAACACTGTCACTTCGGATGGAAGCCCATTCCCGCAGCGCGCTCGAACTGGCCTTGTGGCTGGAACAGCAGCCGCAAGTGGAGCGGGTTTACTACCCCGGCCTGCCTTCGCACCCGCAGTACGCGCTGGCGAAGCAGCAGCAGAAGACCGGCGGCGGCATCGTTGCGTTCGAGGTCAAGGGCGGCAAGGACGCCGCCTGGCGCGTGGTGGATGCCACCCGCATGATCTCGATCACCGCCAACCTGGGCGACACCAAAACCACCCTGACCCATCCCGCCACTACTACCCACTGCCGCATCACGCCGGAGCAGCGCGCTGCAGCGGGGATAGGCGACGGCCTGCTGCGGGTAGGGGTCGGGCTGGAAGCCGTATCCGACATCCAGGCCGATCTCGCGCGCGGCCTGAGATAATCAAGCTCATGTCCTCCGAACTGCCGATTGGGCGTATCGTCCAGCCTAAAATCCTGGCTTGCCCACCGGACGTATCCGTTTCCGAGGCGGCGCGGCGCATGAATGAGGCGCGCTGCAGCTCGATCCTGGTGATGGATGGAGGCAAGGCAGTCGGAATCTGGACCGAGCGCGATGCGCTGGCGATGGATTTTTCCGATCCGGTTGCTTTCGAGAGACCGATTGCAGAGGTGATGAATGCGCCGGTCAAGACCTTGCATCACCAGTGCTCTCTGGGTGAGGCTGCGGTGCGCTTCCGTGAGGAAGGGTTGCGGCACTTCCTGGTGGTGGACGATTCGAGCCGCCCTGTTGGGGTGATCACCCAGACCGACGTAATACGGAATCAGGGCATCGAGTACTTTGTCCTGTTGCGCGAAGTCAAAACCATCGTCAAATCGGCTCCCTTGATGATTCCCGGCACGCTGTCACTGAGGGATGCCGCGCGCAGGATGCACGAGTTGCGGCTGGATGCCCTGGTGGTGGAGGGGAAAGACGGCGCCCTGGGCATCCTCACCGAACGGGACGTACTCCGTTTCATCAGCGATCGCCAGCCCCACGCCGATGTCTGGGAAGTTGCGAGCAAGCCGCTGATCACGGTGCCTGAAAATAGCAGTCTGTACCATGCGCGCAATATCTTCTCCGAAAATCGCATTCGCCATCTCGGCGTGACCAGCAAGAGCGGCGACCTTTTCGGCGTCATCGCCTATTCCGACATCCTGGCGAGTATCGAGCACGCCTATGTGCGTGAGTTGCAGGACATGCTGAAAGAGCGTGAAGAGCTCCTGAATTTCTCTAACCGGCACTTGCGCCTGGCGGAAAAGGTCTTCGAAACCACCTTCGAAGGCATCATGATGACCGACGCCCACTCGGCGATCGAATCCATCAACCCCGCCTTTACCAAGATCACTGGCTATGAACTGCACGAAGTGCTGGGAAAGAAGCCGGATATTCTGAGTTCGGGCCAGCACGATCCGGAGTATTACCGGAAAATGCGGTTGGAATTGGCGAAGAACGGTTGCTGGCAGGGTGAAATCTGGAATCGCAGGAAAAATGGCGAGGTTTACCCCGAATGGCTCTCGATCAGCACGGTGAAAAACAAGGAAGGGCAGGTCACCAACTACGTCGCGATTTTCTCCGACATTACCGAGCGCAAGGCCTCGGAAGACCACGTTCGCCACCTCGCCCACCATGACGCCCTGACCAACCTGCCCAACCGCATGCTGCTGATGGAGCGGCTCAGCCATGCTCTCGCCCATGCACACCGCCATGAACAGAGGGTGGCGGTGATGTTTCTCGACCTCGATCGCTTCAAGAATATCAACGACACCCTCGGCCATATGGTCGGCGACCAGTTGCTGAAAAGCGTGGCGAAGCGTCTCTCCGAATGTGTGCGCGAGGACGATACCGTGGCGCGGTTGGGCGGCGACGAGTTCGTGATCATTCTGGAGGGGGTGTCCAGCGTTCAGGACGTGGCCGGGGTGGCGCAGAAGCTGATCAACTCCCTGGAACGGCCGGTGATGCTGGAGCGTCAGGAGATGTTCGTTACCACCAGTATCGGCATCAGCGTTTATCCCGACGACGGCGACAGCGCCGATATCCTGATCAAGCACGCCGATACGGCCATGTACCGCGCCAAGGAACAAGGCCGCAACAACTACCAATTTTACACAGCGGATATGAACACCCGCGCCCTCGAGCGGCTGACCATGGAGAACAGCCTGCGTCACGCGCTGGAGCGCAACGAGTTCATGCTCTACTACCAGCCGCAGGTGGACCTCCGAACCCGCACCATCACCGGCATGGAGGCGCTGCTGCGCTGGCAGCATCCGGATTTCGGGCTGGTTTCGCCGTCCCGCTTCATCCCCATTGCCGAAGAAACCGGCCTGATCGTTCCCATAGGCGAATGGGCGCTGCGCGCCGCCTGCTTTCAGAACAAGGCCTGGCAGGATGCCGGCATGCCGTGCTTGCACGTGGCGGTAAACCTGTCCGCACGCCAGTTCAAGCAGCCCAACCTGGTCAACATGGTGAGCCAGGCATTGGCCGGCAGCGGGCTGGAGCCGCGCTACCTCGAACTCGAAATCACCGAAAGCATCGCCATGGAACATGCCGAGGAAACCATCGCCAGGCTGAATGAGCTGAAAGCGATGGGCGTGTCGATTTCCATGGACGATTTCGGCACCGGCCATTCCTCGCTCAGCTATTTGAAACGTTTCCCTATCGATACGCTGAAGATCGACCGGTCATTCGTCCAGGATGTGCTGCTGGATTCGCAGGACGCAGCGATTGCGGCGGCGATCACCACCATGGCGCGCAGCCTGAAAATGAAGGTGGTGACGGAAGGCGTCGAAACCAAGGAGCAGGTAGGCTTTTTGCGCGAGCATGATCGCGACGAAGTACAGGGCTACTATTTCAGCCACCCGCTGCCGGCCGATGCTTTTGCCGATCTGCTGCGGAGCAAGCTACCCTTCGGTTAGGTGTCGGGGTTTTGTGCGCTGCGCGCGGTTGATTTGATTGCCGGGGGCAGCCCGGCGGCTGGTTGCCTTTCTTGCTTCGCCAAGAAAGGTAACCCAAAGAAGGCGACACCCATCCACCGCCCCTGCGGGGTTCCCTGCGTTGCTCGCCAAACCGGGCGGCTGCGGAACTCGCGCTATGCGCTCAGACAGTCCTCGCCGAAATCCCCCGGCTTGTCTGCGCTACTCGGCGGCGAATCAAGGGGAAGTTAAACCAAGCACCCCATCCCCATCCTGGCCTTCCCCTTGAAGGGGAAGGAACCGCTTATCACCATCTCCCCGGTGGGGAGAGAGCTGGAGAGAGGGGCGAAAGTGGAGAGAATCGACCCACTATGCACCACCACCCCGTCCCCCTCTGCACCGCCTCGGTTTTCCGGGGAAATCGGGGGCCGTCGGCTGCGTTTGTCTGAGGCCAAAGGCCGAGTTTTACGCAGCCACCCGATTTGCCCGGAAAACCGAGGGAAGCCCGAAGGGCCGGTGCGGCGGGGTGCCCTTTTGTTTGGTTACTTATATTTTGGGCAAGCAAAATAAAGTAACCTGCTGCCGGGCAGCCCCCGGCATCAAATAAACTGCGCGAAGCGCACACAAAAACATGTGGGGCTGGCTTTCGGCAAGGTTATTCGGCGGGTTACGGCTAGCGCCTAACCCATTCTACGATCGCTGAAATATTAGACGCCGATTTTAACTGTGAGTTGAAAGAACGCGTACATAAGTGACAATGCCTCCTTTGCATCTTCTTCAAGAATCTTCTGAGGGTGTTCTCGGCGAGTTAGGAATCGGGCGCCGAAGCTGTGTTTATGCCCCTCCGGCTTGCGGTGACAAAACGGGTTTCTTCTCAATCGTAGCTTGTCTGTCCACTCCAAGATGGCCTCGGGAAACAACTGTTGTTCTCGTGCGGCCTTAATTGCCGATGCAAAGGGCGCAGCAGCACCTTTTGCCGACAACTCGTCTGTGAGCGTGTGTTCAATGAATGCCACCGCCAGCAAGATAGTGGCGATGAAATGGCCATTGATAAAGCATTCCCCCGCCTCGCTAAGAAGCGCCATTGTTTCTATAGGTCCGAGAATCACGCCGACATCTGTTCTGCACCCAGAGAGCCAACGAATTCGCTCGGCACGTTTCGACCTGATCAGCTCATCGCTTTGCGCTAGAGCTTTAAGAAGTGGATCGTCAGAGAGATCAGATGTGTTCGACACGGGGCATTAGCTGCGTTTCGCTTCACCCATCAGCCTGACATTCTTCTCATAGGCCTCGCGCGCATTCCTTACGCACTCCAGAAACAGCGGCAGCTCCTCCATCAGCAGTGCTTGCGGGCCATCCACCAGCGCCTTGGCGGGCGCCGGGTGGAAATCCACCAGGATCATGTTGGCGCCGGCGATCACGCCTTGCAGAGTGGCGTGGAAGATTTCCAGGAGGCCATCCGGGGCGCGGTTGCGTGTACCGACCGAGTGGGACGGGTCGACGCATACCGGCATCCGGGTGAGACGCCGGACCACGGGTACATGGGCGAAATCGACCAGATTGCGGTGCGGGTCGCCCATGTTGGTTTTCATGCCCCGGAGTCCGAACACCACGTTGCGGTTGCCTTCCGAGGCCAGGTATTCGGCGGCATTCAAGGATTCGTCCAGGGTGATGCCGAAGCCGCGTTTGAGCAGCACCGGGAATTCGCGTTGGCGGCCGACAATTTTCAGCAGCTCGAAGTTCTGGGTGTTGCGGGTGCCGATCTGCAGCATGACCCCGGTGGGGCTGCCGGTCTGCTTCAGCGCTTCACGGATCTCGTCGACATGGGATTCATGAGTGACTTCCATGGCAATCACCTTGATGCCGTATTTGCCCGCCAGCTCGAACACCCAGGGCAGGCAGGACTTGCCGTGGCCTTGGAAGGCGTAGGGGCTGGTGCGCGGCTTATAGGCGCCCATCCGGGTGCAGACCTGACCGTGATCGCGTAGCGCTTTCATCATCATCTCGACGTGTTCGGGCGTGTCCACCGCGCACAGGCCGGCGAAGACGTTGAGGTTGTCCTGACCGAAGCGCACGCCGTTGTACTCGAAGTGGGTGGGGCGATGGTCGTCCTTGTGCCGTCCCAGTATGCGGTATTCCTCGGAAATGCGCACCACACGCTCGACGCCGGGCAGGCTTTCCATGTTTTCCAGCGCGAGCGAGGCGGTATCGCCGATCAGGTAAATTTCCGTCAAGGTCAGCTGGGCGCCTTTTTCCTGGTGGATGCGGGTCTTGATCTTGGGCAACTGCGCCAGATGGCCGAGCAACTGGTTGTATTCGGGGCTGTCTGGCTGGGTGTCGGGGGAGAGAATCAGGATCATGATGGGTACTCCAAATCTCGAATTTGAATGGGTTCGCATCCCGCCGCATCGCAGCGCAGATAGCTGCCATGATCATACCAGCTATCCAGTACCCAGCGCTCGCAGTCGCGGCCATCGACCCGGTGCAGGTGACGGGCAGGGCGGTGTGTGTGGCCGTGGATCAAACGGGGGTAGCCGTGTTCGCGCAGGGCGGCGGCGACCGCGTCTGGATGGACATCCATCTCCACGATTGATTTCAGCTGTTTGTCGGTTGCGCTACGCTGGCGCAGTGCCTCGATCTCGGCCTTGCGCTCCGCCAGAGGTCGGGCGAGAAACTTCATTTGCCATGCTGGTTGCCTGACCTTGGCACGGAAGGCGAGATAAGCCGTGTCGCCGGTACAAAGGGTGTCGCCATGCATCAGCAGGGACGGTGTGCCGTAAAGGTCGATCAGGGTGGGGTCGGGGATCAGGCGGGCGTGGGCGGCGCGCGCGAAGCCCTCGGCCATGAGGAAATCGCGGTTGCCGTGCATGATGAAAACCGCCGTGCCGCTCCGGCTTAATTCCGCCAGAGTGTTTGCGACCGCGGCGTGATGGGGGTCGGCCAAGTCGTCGTCGCCTGGCCAGAACTCGAACAGGTCGCCGAGGATGTAAAGCGCCTCGGCCCGGGATGCGGTGCGGCGTGCGAAATCTTCAAATACTCGCGTGGTCTGCGGGCGTTCCGGGCTAAGGTGGAGGTCGGCGACGAACAGGCTGTGGGTCATGGGGGGATGAGGGATGAGGGATGAGTGATGGGGAGTGGCCCGTTGCTCATTACCCATGACTCATCAGCAAATTTCGACGCTCTCGATCACTACATCTTCAAGAGGCACATCCTGGTAGCCGGACTGGCTGCCGGTCTTGACCTTGCCGATACGGTCCACGACTTCCTTGCCTGCGGTGACCTTGCCGAACACGCAATAGCCGAAGCCTTGCGGGGTTGATGCAGTGTAGTTGAGGAAGCTGTTGTTGGCCGTATTGATGAAAAACTGGCTGGAGGCCGAATGGGGGTTGGGGGTGCGAGCCATGGCGATAGTGTAGGTTTCGTTCTTCAGGCCGTTGGCGGCTTCGTTCTCGATCTCTTCCATGGTTTCCTTCTGGATCAGGCCAGACATGAAACCGCCGCCCTGAATCATGAAGCCATCAATGACGCGATGGAATATCGTGCCGTCGTAAAAGCCTTTTTCTGCGTACTTCAGGAAGTTGGCAACAGTCTTTGGGGCTTTTTCTGCATCCAGTTCGAGGGTGATGTCGCCGAAATTGGTGTGAAGCTTAACCATGGGTCTTTTCCTTTTTGCTCTTTGGGGTTTTCTTGCGGGATTTTACCGGCTTGGCCGCTTCCGCGACCCCGGAGTTGTCCGTTGCGGATTCTGTAGCCAGCACCATTTCCTCGATGACCACCGGCTCAACCGGAACGTCGGCAGTAAACGGACCGCCGGCCGCCGTGGGCAGGGCGCCGATCTTTTTCGCGATATCCATGCCTTTGATCACTTTGCCGAAGACGCAATAGCCGTAGTAATCGGGTTGAGGGCGGTGGTGGTTGAGAAACTTGTTGTCATCGAGGTTGATGAAGAACTGTGCGGTGGCAGAGTCCGGGTCATAGGCACGCGCCATGGCGAGCGTGCCGGGCTCGTTCCTGAGGCCGTTGGTGGCTTCGTTGGGAACCGGGTCGAGGGTCGGTTTGTACTGGAAATCCGGGGTGAAGCCGCCGCCCTGGATGACGAATTTCTGTATGGTACGGTGGAACAGGGTGCCATTGTAATGGCCGTTGCCGACATATTTCAGGAAGTTGGCGACGGTTTTTGGCGCCTTGTCGGGATACAACTCGAGCACGATCTCGCCCAGGTTGGTACGCATTTTGACGTGCGGATTAGTGGCGAGCGCGCCGGTGCTGATGAGCAAGCCAACGATTATCATGGTCAGACGGAATTTCATGCGGCCCCCTCGTAGATTATTTTCCATTCGTTGCGGTCGAGCTTCCAGTACTGGCGCTTCTTCATCTGGTTTTTCAGATTGTTGCTGCTGTAATCCTGGTTGAATGTTATCACCATCAGGTTTTCATTGCCCGGGTAGCCGAAGATGCTGATATTCGACAGCTTGATCTTGACCCAGGTTTTGCTGGCATTGACCTGGCGCTTCTGTTCTTCCCAGGATTGGTAATTCTGGCCGGGGGCACGGAAGTTCCTGGAATAGTGCTGCAGATATTTGTCCGTATTGACGCTTTCCCAGTCGCGCCGCCAGTTTTCTACGCGCTGGCTGAGTTCGCTGCGCTGGGCGGCGAGTTCCTTGGGGTCGACCCAGTCCACCTTGTCGCCGATTACTACCGGGGTCAGACCCACCTGCAGGTTCTTCCCGATTTTATCCATGTCGGGGTTGGCCAGCACCACGCAGCCGTTGCTGGCGCGCGGCGGGCGGCTGTAGGTGTCGCTGGGCACGCCATGGAGCCAGATGCCGTGGCCGTTCTTGCCCTGTTGACGGTCCCATTCATTAGGATAGCTGATGGGAAAGGCGCCGGTACCGTAAAAATCGGAAATCTGGGTTTTGGGCAGGCTGGCGGTGACAAAGTACACGCCCAGAGGTGTTTTCTGGTCGCCTTCCTTGTTTTTTTCGGCGCCGGCCTTGCCGCTGCTGATGTAGTAGTCGGCCACATAGCGTGGCGTACCGTTGTCGTTCTGGAACAGGTAAAGCCGGGATTTGCTGGTGTCCACCACGATCGCGTGATGTTGTTCCGGCTGGAACTGGACCAGGTATTTGGGCACACGATTGACCGGCATCTGCTCCAAGTGACGCAGCAGACGGGCGCGGGCTTCCTCGCGCAGATCGGAGATTTGTTGCTGGGAGGCACCAGCAGCGCTGCCGATGGAGCTGAGCGGATGCGCCCGCGCCATCAACAGGTCGCCCCGGATCAGGTGGGCCAGCTTGAAATTAGGGTAGATTTTGAGCAGGGCCTCGATATCCTTCATGGCGATATCCAGATGGTTCTGTCGGACTTCGAGCAGACTCTTGACCAGCATCGACTCGAGGTCGCTTGGGCTCTGGTCTTGCGATGCTTCGCGTTTCTGTGCGGCAGGTTTGCTGCCCATCGCCATTGCCGATGGCGCCAGCAGGGAGGCCAGAAAGGCGCACAGCAGGGAGAGGGCCGCGAAGAGTCGGCCCGGAGTTGGCCTGGTCATGCCGTACAAATAGAAAACTCCTCTTTGACTCGTGAAGGCGTTCAAGAACGGTTACCGGCCAATCCGCTCTTGCTGGATCAGCCACTTGTCTCCAATCTTGACCAAGACAACCGTTTTCTGGGTAGAGGTCGAGAGGGCATCGGACTTGTAGGCTTGCTTGAAAGTGACGCTGGCGTGACTGGCATCGCTAAAAGTAACGTGCGGCGATTCGATGGCGACGTGGATGGATTTAGGCTTGCCGATGCGTTCCTTGCGGTTCTTCTCCCAGGCGGCGCGATTTTCGCCGCGGGGAACCTTGAAGTCCTTGGCATAATGGCTGAGGTAGCCGGAGACGTTCTTGCTCGACCAGGCCTTGGCCCAGTCGTTGAGAGTTTTCAGTACGGCTGCTTCGGCATCGGCTTTGATCTCCGCAGGGGCGGGAGCCGGCTTGGCTTCGAGTGCGGGCTTGGCTGCTTCCGGTTTGGCTGGCGCCGGAGCGGGTGTGACGACAGCTGCCGGGGCGGGCTTGGGCGGCTCAGGTTTCGCTGGCGCGATTGCGGGAACTGAAGTTGCCGGTGCAAGCGCAACAACCTTGGGCGCTTCTGATTTTACTGGCGCACGATTCATTTTCCCGGGAGCGGAAAAGAGATCTTTTATCAGCGCAAGTTTGGTTTGCGCAGTGACATTGCCCTTGTCCAGTTGCAGCGCCTTGTCATAGGCCTGGCTTGCCATCTTGGCGTAGATGTCGCCCAGATTCTCGTGCGCTGTGGCATAGCTGGGGTGGGTGCTGATCGCCATTTCAAGAGCCTGGCGGGATTTCTCGTACTGACCCTGGGAGGCATAGAGTACCGCCAGGTTGTTGTAGGGTTCGGGTAGTTCGGGGTATTCCTCGGTAAGCCGGGTGAATATCTGGATCGCTTCCGCATTCTTTCCCTGCTCTGCCAGGATCAGCCCCTTGAGGAACTGGCCCTGGGCGATTTTCGGTCCATGGGCGTCCTTGGGGCGGCTGGTGAGGTAGCTTTCGAGACGTTCCAGAGCCTTGTCATTCTGCCCCTGTTTGTAGAGCTTGTTGATGTCTTGCAGCTCATCGGCGCGTGCAGGCTGTCCGAAGGTGAAGAACAAGGTGCAGGACAGGGAGGCTAAGATCGTGGCAATGCGGAAACGGCTCATTGGTAGTATACTTTTCGCTATATTGCAAACAGGCTGAATTCTAACAAGAACCGCCCTTTTCACCAAACCCTTTGCTTCGAATCTTTTCAGAATGACCCAAGTTTATGAGCAGCAGCGATAACGTCCCCGTTCCCCATTTCATACGCAACATCATCGAGGCCGATCTTGCCAGCGGAAAGCACAAGAGCATCGTCACCCGCTTTCCGCCCGAGCCCAACGGTTACCTCCACGTTGGCCATGCCAAGTCGATCTGTCTGAATTTCGGTCTGGCGCTGGACTACCAGGGCAAGTGCAACCTGCGCTTCGACGACACCAACCCGGAGAAGGAAAGCGAGGAATACGCCAGGTCGATCCAGGACGACGTGCGCTGGCTGGGCTTCCAATGGGATGGCGAGGTGCGCTGGGCGTCGGACTATTTCGAGGCGCTTTACGATTACGCGGTCGAGCTGATCAGGCAGGGCAAGGCTTATGTGGATGACCTCAGCCCCGATGAAATGCGCGAATATCGCGGCACGCTCACGGCGCCGGGCAAGAACAGCCCGTACCGCGATCGCCCGGCAGCGGAAAATCTCGACCTGTTCGCCAGGATGCGCGGCGGAGAATTTCCCGACGGCAGCAAGGTGCTGCGTGCCAAGATCGACATGGCCTCGCCCAACATCAACCTGCGCGACCCGGCGATCTACCGCATCCGCCGCGCCCATCACATCCGCACCGGCGACAAGTGGTGTATCTACCCGATGTACGATTACACCCACTGCATTTCCGACGCGCTGGAGAACATCACCCATTCCCTGTGCACGCTCGAGTTCGAGGACCACCGCCCGCTCTACGACTGGGTGCTGGACCAGTTGCCGGTGCCGTGCCATCCGCAGCAGATCGAGTTCTCCCGCCTGGAGCTGCAGTACACCCTGACCAGCAAGCGCAAGCTGAACCAGCTGGTGACGGAAAAGCTGGTTTCGGGCTGGGACGATCCGCGCATGCCCACCATCACCGGCATGCGCCGGCGCGGCTACACGCCTGAGGGCATCCGCGAGTTCGCGCGGCGCATCGGCATCTCCAAGAGCGACAACGTGGTCGACATGAGTGTGCTCGAAGGCTGTATCCGCGAGGACATGGAAGTGCGCGTGCCGCGCGTGATGGCGGTGATCAAGCCGCTGAAGGTGGTGATCACCAACTTCGTCGAGGGCGAAACGCAGTCGCGCGAAGCGGGCTTCCATCCCAACCACCCCGAATTCGGCAACAGGGTCGTGCCGTTTTCGAAAGAAATCTGGATCGAGGCCGACGATTTCACCGAAACCCCGCCAGCGGGCTGGCAGCGTCTGGTGCCGGGCGGTGAAGTACGGTTACGCTACAGCTATGTCATCAAGTGCGACGAAGCGATCAAGGATGCTGCCGGCAAGGTGACCGAGCTGCGCTGCTCGATCGACCCGGATACCCTCGGCAAGAACCCGCAGGGGCGCAAGGTCAAGGGCGTGATCCACTGGCTTTCCGCCGAGCATGCCCTGCCGGCGGAAATCCGGCTGTACGACCGCCTGTTTACCGTGGCCGAGCCGGATAGCGACAAGGCGCGCGACTTCCGAGAATTCATCAATTCCGAATCGCTTACCGTGGTGCAGGGCTGGGTCGAGGCCGCCGTGCGCGATGCTGCGCCCGAAACCCGCTACCAGTTCGAGCGCCTCGGCTACTTCTGCGCCGACCGCCGCGACCACCAGCCTGGCGGCAAGCTGGTGTTCAACCGCACGGTGACGCTGAAGGATTCTTGGACCAAGGAGCAGGGCTGATTTTTACCGCAAAGGCGCGAAGACGCAAAGAAAACCAGATATTGGAAACCTTTGCGCCTTCGCGCCTTTGCGGTTGAAGGATTTTACGATGCTGAAAATTTACAATTCCCTTTCCCGCTCCAAGCAGGACTTCATCCCCATCGAACCCGGCAAAGTCCGCATGTACGTCTGCGGCATGACGGTGTACGACTATTGCCACCTCGGCCATGCCCGCGTGCTGGTGGTATTCGACATGATCCAGCGCTGGCTTAGGGCCGATGGTTTCGATGTTACCTACGTGCGCAACATCACCGACATCGACGATAAGATCATCAAGCGCGCGGCCGAGAACCACGAGACTATCGACGCCCTGACCGGCCGCTTCATCGCGGCGATGGACGAGGATGCGGCGAAACTCGGCGTGGAAAAGCCCGCCTACGAGCCGCGCGCCACCCAGTACGTGCCGGGCATGATCGCCATGATCCAGGCCCTGATGGACAACGGCTTGGCGTATGTGGCGAAGAGCGGCGACGTGTGCTACTCGGTGCACAAGTTCCCCGGCTACGGCAAGCTTTCCGGCAAATCGCTGGACGATCTGCGCGCCGGCGAGCGGGTGGATGTCGCCGTGGGCAAGGACGACCCGCTCGACTTCGTTCTCTGGAAGTCGGCCAAGCCCGGCGAGCCGCAGTGGGATTCGCCTTGGGGGCAGGGTCGCCCCGGCTGGCACATCGAGTGCTCGGTGATGAGCGATGCCCTGCTCGGCGAGCATTTCGACATCCACGGCGGCGGCGCGGACTTGCAGTTCCCCCACCACGAGAACGAGATCGCCCAGTCCGAGGGCACGCACGGCCACCAGCACGTCAACTACTGGATCCATAACGGCTTCGTGCGGGTGGACAACGAAAAGATGTCGAAATCGCTCGGCAACTTCTTCACCATCCGCGAAGTGCTGGAGCGCTACGATGCCGAGGTGGTGCGCTTCTTCATCCTGCGCGCCCATTACCGCAGCCCGCTGAATTACTCCGACCAGCACCTGGACGATGCCAAGGGGGCGTTGACCCGGCTCTACACCGCCCTGAAAAACGTTTCTCATCACCCATTACCCATTACCCATCACCTGGATTGGCACGACCCCTATGCCGCTGCCTTCAAGGCGGCGATGGAGGACGACTTCAATACGGCCGAGGCGGCTGCAGTGTTGTTCGACCTGGCCAATGAGGCCAACAAGACCCACGATAAGCAACTTGCCGGTCTGCTCAGGGCGTTGGGCGGAGTGCTGGGATTATTGCAGCGCGACCCGAGTGAATTTTTGCAGGGCGGCGCGGGGGAGTCGGCCTTTGCGCCGGAACAAATCGAGCAGCGCATCGCGGAACGGAATGACGCGAAAAAAGCCAAGGATTATGCCGCCGCCGATCGCATCCGCAAGGAATTGATGGATGCGGGCATCGTTCTGGAGGATACGCCGCAGGGCACGGTCTGGCGGCGGGCCTAGCCGATGGGTTGAGCGTAGCGATTACCCATCATCCAGCTGCGATGAACTACAAAAGCCAAGGGGCAGGAAGATTATTCCTGCCCCTTGGCTTTCTGCTTTGAGTCAGTGCAAGGGCTACTGCCCGAAGAACTGCTTCATTTTGTCCATCCATGATTTGGTGCGCGGGTTGTGCCGGGCGCCGTCCTGCTCGTTGAGAGTCTCCAGTTCGCGCAGCAGTTCTTTCTGGCGTTCGGTCAGACTAACCGGTGTTTCCACCACCATGTGGCACATCAGGTCGCCGTGAGCGTTGCTGCGCACCCCTTTGATGCCTTTGCCGCGCAGGCGGAACACCTTGCCGGACTGGGTTTCCGCCGGGATCTTGATTTTGGCGTGGCCGTCCAGCGTCGGGATCTCGATTTCTCCGCCCAGCGCTGCCGTGGTGAAGCTGATCGGCATTTCGCAGTGCAGGTCATTGTGATCGCGCTGGAAAACCGAGTGGGGCTTGATCTGGATGACCACGTACAGGTCGCCCGGCGGACCGCCGTTGACACCGGCTTCGCCTTCGCCAGAGAGGCGGATGCGGTCGCCTTCGTCGACGCCTGAAGGGATTTTCACCGCCAGGGTTTTGTACTGCTTGACGCGCCCGCTGCCTTGACAGGTCGGGCAGGGGTGCGCGATCACCTTGCCGCTGCCGTGGCATTTCGGGCAGGCCTGCTGGATCGAGAAGAATCCCTGTTGCATCCGCACCTGGCCGTGGCCGGCGCAAGTGGGGCAGGTTTCCGGCTTGGAGCCGGCCTTGGCGCCGCTGCCGTGGCAGGTGTCGCACTCTGCCATGGTGGGGATGCGAATCTTGGTTTCGGTGCCGCGTGCCGCTTCTTCCAGCGAGATTTCCAGGTTGTAGCGCAGGTCGGCGCCACGGTAGACATTGGATCGCCCTCCACGGCCACCGCCGGCACCGCCGAAGATGTCGCCGAAGATGTCGCCGAAAGCATCGGCGAAACCGCCGCCGAATCCTCCCGCGCCGCCCATGCCGGCCTGCTGATCGACACCGGCATGGCCGTACTGGTCGTAGGCGGAACGCTTGCTCGCATCCGACAGCATCTCGTAAGCCTCCTTGGCTTCCTTGAAATGCTCCTCCGCTTTCGGATTATCCGGGTTGCGATCCGGATGGAATTTCATCGCGAGCTTGCGGTAGGCCTTCTTGATCTCGTCGTCGTTGGCGTCCTTGTTGACGCCGAGAATTTCGTAGTAGTCGCGTTTGGACATAATGCTTTCTTTACCGCAGAGACGCAGAGGCGCAGAGGATCGGGGGAATTCTCCGCGTCTCTGCGCCTCTGCGGTTAGGTCTTATTTCTTCTCGGTTTTGACTTCTTCGAACTCGGCGTCCACCACGTTGTCGTCAGCCTCTATCTTGTCGGCTTCTGGCCCGCCCGCTTCTGGTTGGGCCTGCCCGGCGTACATCTTCTCAGCCAGTTTGTGGGAAGCTTCTCCCAGCGCCTTGGTCTTGGCTTCGATGGTGTCCTTGTCGTTGCCCTTGAGCGCTTCCTCGGCTTCTTTCAGCGCGGCCTCGATCGCGGCTTTTTCATCGGCCGTGATCTTGTCGCCGTAGTCGGTCAGGGATTTCTTCACCGAGTGCACCATCGCGTCGCACTGGTTGCGGGCGTTGACCAGCTCCAGCGTCTTGCGGTCGTCTTCGGCGTGGGCGGCCGCGTCCTGCTCCATGCGGCGGATTTCCTCTTCGGACAGGCCGGAGCTGGCCTGGATCTTGATCTTGTTCTCCTTGCCGGTGGCCTTGTCCTTGGCGGAAACGTGCAGGATGCCATTGGCGTCGATGTCGAAGGTGACCTCGATCTGCGGCATGCCGCGCGATGCCGGCGGGATGTCGGAGAGATTGAACTGGCCCAGGCTCTTATTGCCGGAGGCCACGTCGCGCTCGCCCTGCAGAACGTGGATGGTCACCGCGTTCTGGTTATCCTCGGCGGTGGAGAACACCTGGCTCGCCTTGGTCGGGATGGTGGTGTTCTTCTGGATCAGCTTGGTCATCACGCCGCCCATGGTCTCGATGCCCAGGGACAGGGGCGTTACGTCGAGCAGCAGCACGTCCTTCACTTCGCCCTGCAGCACGCCGCCCTGGATCGCTGCGCCGATGGCGACGGCTTCGTCCGGGTTGACGTCCTTGCGCGGCTCCTTGCCGAAAATCTCCTTCACCTTCTCCTGCACCTTGGGCATGCGGCTCTGGCCGCCGACCAGGATCACGTCGGCGATGTCGTCGAGCTTCACGCCGGCATCCTTGATGGCCATGCGGCAGGGCTCGATGGTGCGCTCGATCAGTTCCTCGACCAGAGACTCGAACTTGGAGCGCGTGACTTTCACGGCCAGGTGTTTCGGGCCGGCCGCATCGGCAGTGATGTAGGGCAGGTTGACCTCGGTCTGCTGCGAAGAGGACAGCTCGATCTTGGCCTTCTCCGCGGCGTCTTTCAGGCGCTGCAGGGCGAGCACGTCGTTCTTCAGGTCGATGCCGTTTTCTTTCTTGAATTCGTCCACCAGGTAGTCCATCAGGCGCTGGTCGAAGTCTTCGCCGCCGAGGAAGGTGTCGCCGTTGGTCGAGAGCACCTCGAACTGGTGCTCGCCCTCGATCTCGGCAATTTCGATGATGGAAATGTCAAAGGTGCCGCCGCCGAGGTCGAACACCGCGATCTTGCGGTCGCCTTCCTTCTTGTCCATGCCGAAGGCGAGCGCGGCCGCGGTCGGCTCGTTGATGATGCGCTTGACTTCCAGACCGGCGATGCGGCCGGCGTCCTTGGTGGCTTGGCGCTGGCTGTCGTTGAAGTACGCCGGCACGGTGATCACGGCTTCGGTGACTTCCTCGCCGAGGTAGTCTTCGGCGGTCTTTTTCATCTTGCGCAGCACTTCGGCGGAAACCTGCGGCGGTGCCATTTTCTTGTCGCGTGCTTCGACCCAGGCGTCACCGTTGTCGGCCTTGAGGATCTTGTAGGGCATCAAGTTGATGTCCTTTTGCACTTCCTTTTCCTCGAAACGGCGGCCGATCAGGCGCTTCACTGCATACAGGGTATTTTTCGGGTTGGTGACGGCCTGGCGCTTGGCCGGCGCACCGCACAGGATCTCGCCGTCTTCCGCGTAAGCGACGATGGAAGGCGTGGTGCGTGCGCCTTCGGAGTTCTCGATGACCTTGGGCTGACCGTTTTCCATTACGGCCACGCACGAGTTGGTGGTGCCCAAGTCAATACCAATGATTTTTCCCATGTTTCTTCCTTTGTAACGAATGATTAAGAATTAACCTTGTTTCCCAGATGGGGTTGCTGGCGGCTATTTCAAGACTCTTTGGCCTTGGCCACCATCACCAGCGCCGGGCGCAGCACCCGGTCGTGCAGCAGATAACCTTTTTGCAGGACGCCGACTACCGTATTGGGAGCGGCGTCGGCGTCCACCATGCTGATGGCCTGGTGCTTGTGGGGATCGAATTTTTCGCCCATCGGGTCGATTTCACTCAGATTGAATTTCTCGAATACCGACACCAGTTGCCTGAGGGTCAGCTCGACACCGCTCTTCATGCTGGCCAGATCGGCGGTTTCCACCTTGATGGCGGCTTCCAGGCTGTCCTTGACGGCCAGCAGCTCGGACGAGAAACCCTCGACGGCAAATTTGTGGGCGTTGGCGATTTCCACCTGGGTGCGCTTGCGGATGTTGTCCGCATCGGCCTTGGCGCGCAGCCAGGCATCGTGGTGTTCCTGGGAGGCAAGTTCGGCCTGCTTGAGCATTTCTTCCAGGCTGGGCATGACTTCGGTCGCTTCGCCTTCGACACCCGCCTGGAAGGCTTCGCTCACGGCCGAAGCTTCATCCAGCTTTTCGAGAAACTCTTCCTGCTCGACTTTGTTTTTTTGATCTTTGGGTTGCATGACGTCCTCCTGATGACAATGCAACCCTTAATGGGGGTAGGGGCATTTTTTTCAAGAGCAGGGCGATCAAAAATGTCGCGCCACGGTCTCGTCGAGGCCGCAGTTGCGTGGAATGCAGGGAAGGGATGAGGGGGAACTAAACGGCCAGGTCGATCTGTTGCATCGTGCCGATCCCGCCATCTGCACTGATTATAGACGCCGGATGATTTGATTGGGGCGGCTTGATCTTGAAATGAAGGCTTTTAGTCTTTTGCACCCATCGCCAGCGCGCAGTTGCGAGAAGCGGCGCAGGCTTCTTTCTCTTCCGTCGCTATCCAGCCTTGCAGGTTTGCGGAGACGATATGACTCAGGGCGAGAATCCAGTCGTCGCGTTCATTCAGGCAGGGAATATAATGGAACTCCTTGCCTCCGGCGCCGAGGAAGGAGGCTTTGCCTTCCAGCGCAATTTCCTCCAGGGTTTCGAGGCAGTCGCCGACGAAGCCAGGGCAGATGACGTCCACCCGCTTTACGCCCTGCTTGCCGAGTTCTTCCAGGGTCGCCGTGGTGTAGGGCTTGATCCATTCGGCACGGCCGAAGCGCGACTGGAAGCTGATCCGGTATTGATCCTGTTTCATCTCCAGCGCCTCTGCCAGCAGCCGACCGGTTTTCTGGCACTCGCAGTGGTAGGGGTCGCCTTTGTCCAGGGTGTAGCGCGGTACCCCGTGAAAACTCATGACGAGCTTGTCGGGGCGACCATTCCGCATCCAGTCGTCGCGCACGCTTTGCGCCAACGCCGCGATGTAGCCGGGGTGGTCGTGAAAGCTCTGGACGGTGCGGATTTCCGGCATCTTGCGCATCTTGCGCAGGGCGTCGAACACCGCGTCCATGGCCGTAGCCGTGGAGCTGGCAGCATACTGCGGGTAGAGCGGGAGAATCAGGATGCGATCGCAGTTCTGCTGCTTGAGTTTCTCCAGCGCCGAGGCAACCGAAGGATTGCCGTAGCGCATGGCGAATTCCACCACCGGGGCAGCATTGCCCAGCGATTCGCCGAGGTAGCCCTTAAGCATCTTGGCCTGGCGCTGGGTATGAACCAGCAGCGGCGAACCTTCCGTCATCCAGATCTGGGCGTATTTTTCCGCCGATTTCTTCGGTCGGATATTCAGGATGATGCCGTTCAGAATCAGCCACCACAGCGCGCGGGGAATTTCCACCACGCGCGGGTCGCTGAGGAATTCCCTGAGATAAGGTTTCACCGCTGCGGCAGTGGGCGCATCCGGGGTGCCGAGATTGATCAGGAGGACGCCGGTTTTTGCGGCAGTGCCGTGGCGGTAAGCCAGTTCGGTGCGGTAGGACACGATTAGCTAGCCCTTAGTGGTAGGACAGCGCGCTGGACAGCAGCTTGGCGGTGACGTCCACGATCGGGATGATGCGTTCGTAAGCCATCCGGGTCGGGCCGATCACGCCGACGGTGCCGACGACTTGGCCATCCACCTCGTACGGTGCGGTCACCAGGCTGCATTCCTCGAGCGGCATGCGGCCGGATTCGCCGCCGATGAATATCTGTACGCCCTGGGCGTGCTGGCTGATGTCAAGAAGCTGCAGCAGGGTGGTTTTTTGATCGAATGCATCGAACAGCCTGCGCAAGGACGCCATGTTGGAAGACAGATCCTGCACATGCAGCAGCTTGCGCTCGCCAGACAGTACGTAGCTGTCGGCCCCTTCATTCATCGCCTCGCTGCCGGCCTCCAGTGCCACGGCCATGAGCGCGGTCATGTCGTGGTGCAACTGTTTCAGTTCGACCTGCATTTTGCTGCGCACCTCTTCCAGGGTGCAGCCGGCGTAGTGCTGGTTGATGAAGTTGGCCGCCTGGGTCAGTTCCGAGGCGGAATAGGATTTTTCACTGACGATGATGCGATTCTGCACATTGTCGTCGGTAGTGACCAGTATCAAAAGTATTCGCTTTTCGGAAAGATTCACGAATTCGATATGGCGGAAGGCGATGCTGCGACGCTTCGGCGCCATCACGATCCCGGCGAACTGGGTCAGGTCGGAAAGCAGTTGCGAGGCGGAAGCGATCAGCTTCTGCGGATCGCTGGGATGAAGCTGGTTTTCCAGTTGATGCACCTCGATGGCATCCAGCGGCTGCACGGTGAGCAGGGAGTCGACGAAGAAGCGGTAGCCGAGCGGAGTCGGGATGCGACCGGCAGAGGTGTGCGGGCTGATGATGTAGCCCATTTCTTCCAGGTCGGCCATGATGTTCCGGATGGTGGCCGGGCTCAGGTCCAGGCCGGAGAACTTCGACAGGGTTCGTGAACCGATGGGCTGGCCTTCGCTGATGTAGCGTTCCACCAGGGTTTTCAGCAGGATTTGCGCGCGTTTGTCGATCATACGTTCAGGGTTGTGCGTTATGTATTTCCCTAAGAAACGGCTATTTAGCCACGGATCAATACAGATAAACACGGATAAAACAATGCCTGGCCGAGAATACGCCCTTCATGAGAAGAGTAACTTTGATAATCTGTGTACATCCGTGTCGCCTAGAGGCGCCTACTTTTGGTAATCCGTGGCTGAACTGCTTTTATAGGATTTTGCACTTCGAGTCATAGTACCATCAAAAGTTTTATTATGGTTTAATTCACGGCATGAGTCAGCTCTTCAAAACCATTGCCCTGATTGGCAAATACAATAGCCCGGAGATCGGCGATTCGCTGCTGCGTCTGGCCAAGTTTCTCGTCGAGCGGGAACACATCGTGCTGTTAGAGCGTCAGACGGCCGAAAGCATCGGTGTGACCGACTATCCCCTGGCGAACCTGGAAGAGATCGGGGAGCAGGCCGACTTGGCCGTGGTGCTCGGTGGCGACGGCACCATGCTGAATATCGCCCGTTCCCTGTATACCTTCGGCGTGCCGCTGGTCGGCATCAACCAGGGCCGGCTCGGCTTTCTTACCGACGTTTCGGTCGATACCATGCTGGAAACCATGGCGGAAATCCTCGCCGGCGACTACCTCAGCGAAGCGCGCTTCCTGCTCACCGTCACCATCCGCCGCCATGGGGAGAACGTCCACGAAGCCTGCGCCTTCAACGACGCGGTGGTAAGCAAGGGTGCGACGGCGCGCCTGATCGAGCTGGAAGTGTTCGTCGACGGCCAGTTCGTTTACAGCCAGCGTTCCGACGGCATGATCATTTCCACTCCAACCGGCTCCACGGCGTATGCGTTGTCATCCGGCGGGCCGATCCTGCATCCCACGCTGGAGGCGGTGGTGCTCGTGCCGATCTGCCCGCATACCCTGAGCAACCGGCCGATCGCGGTGAACAGCGAAAGCACCATCGAACTCCTGCTGCTTCATGCCGACGACGCGCGCGTGCATTTCGACGGCCAGCGCCATTTCGATTTGCAGGAAAACGACTGGGTGATCGTGCGCCGATCCAAGCAGATGGTGCGCCTGCTCCACCCCTTCGGCCACAGCTACTACGACATGCTGCGCGAGAAGCTGCACTGGGGGGAAAAACTGTGAGGAGCGACCATCACCCATTACCCATTCCACGATCATTATGCTGCTGACCCTCAACATCCGTGATTTCGTCATCGTAGACCGCCTCGAGCTGGAATTCCAGCCCGGCTTCACGGTGCTTACCGGCGAGACCGGGGCAGGCAAATCCATACTGATCGACGCCCTGTCGCTGGCATTGGGCGAACGTGCCGATGCCGGCGTGGTGCGGGCCGGTGCAGAACGCGCCGAGATCGAGGCCGAGTTCGATACCCGCACCCTTCCCCAGCTTCAATCCTGGCTGGACGAGCACGAACTCGGCGGCGATCCCGGCGTGTGCCTGATGCGCCGCGTGGTGGATGCCGGCGGCCGCTCGCGCGCCTTCATCAACGGCCGTTCCGCCACCTTGCAGCAGTTGCGCGAGACCGGCGAATTCCTGGTCGACATTCACGGCCAGCACGCCCATCAATCCCTGCTCAAGGCGGCCGCCCAGCGCGAGCTGCTCGACGCCTACGCCGGCCTTGGGCGTCACGCCAAGGAAACAGCGGCAGCCTGGAAGGAATGGCAAGCGTTGAAGAGGGCGCGGTTGGAGCGGGAAAAGAATGCCGCCGCCTACGCCGAGGAGCTGGAGCGCCTGGAATGGCAGGTGAAAGAGCTGGCGACGCTGAATTTTTCCGTCCCAGAATGGGAGGAATTGCAGGCCGAACACGGCCGGCTGACCCACGCCGCCAGCCTGATGGAGGGTGCGCAGTACGGCCTGGAAGTCTTGTCGGAGAATGACGCGGCTTGCCTGGCGCAGGTCAACGGTGTGATTGCGCGCCTCAACAACCTGGTCGAGTACGACACCGGACTGAAGGAAATACTGGATTTACTGGAGCCGGCCGAAGTCCAGTTACGCGAAGCCGCCTACAGCCTGCGCCATTATCTGCAGCGCCTGGACATCGACCCGCAGCGCCTTGCCCAGTGCGAGCAACGGCTGGGGGAGGTTCACGATGCCGCGCGCAAATACCGTGTCGGCCCGGATCAACTGCCTGAGCTGCTGGCCGAGAAGAGCGGTCGCCTGGACGAGCTGCGCGGCTTCGACAGCGGCGGCGACGAGGCTCAGCGTGAACAGACGGCTCAGGCGCAATATCTCGATCTGGCCGGCAAGCTGAGTGCAGCCAGGAAAGAGGCGGCGCAGGAACTGGGCGGGAAGGTCAGCGCCGCGATGCAGTCCCTCGCCATGGCGGGCGGACGCTTCGAGATTGCGCTGACCGCATTTGAAGGCAATGCGCACGGCCTCGAAGAGATCGAGTTCCTGGTCAGCGCCCACGCCAGCCTGCCACCCAAACCCCTGGCCAAGGTCGCTTCCGGCGGCGAACTGTCGCGCATCAGCCTGGCCATCCAGGTCATCACCAGCAAGGTGTCGCTGGTGCCCACCCTGATCTTCGACGAAGTGGACGTCGGCATCGGCGGCGGCGTTGCGGAAGTCGTCGGTCAGTTACTCAAGCAGCTCGGCGCCGAGCGCCAGGTGCTGTGCGTCACCCACTTGCCCCAGGTGGCGGCGCAGGGCGATTATCACTGGCAGGTCAGCAAGAACGCCCGCGACGGCGGCGTGGTGAGCCGCATCCAGGTGCTGGAGCGGGAGGCGCGCATCGACGAGGTCGCGCGCATGCTGGGCGGGGTGGATATCACCGACACCACCCGCAAACATGCGGCTGAGATGCTTGGAAGGTAGGGTGCGTCCCACGCACCACCCCTGCGAGATTAAACGCATAATGCCCGAATACCGAAGAGCCAGCACCAAGGGCGGCACCTATTTCTTCACCGTCAATACCTACCGGCGTCAACCCGTGTTGATTGGCGAGGATGTAAGGGATGCCCTGCGGGAAGGAATCGACAAGACACGAGAGGTAATGCCATTTCAGATTTTGGCCTGGGTATTGCTTCCGGATCACCTGCACTGCATCTGGATGCTGCCTGAAGGCGATGCGGATTTTGCAAAACGCTGGGGCATGATTAAACGGCATGTAAGTCAGTGTTGCGGTGATCGGTTAAACCACGAGGAATGGCTGAGCGAATCGCGGCGCAAGCGCAATGAAACGAGCCTCTGGCAAAGGCGATACTGGGAGCACCAGATAAGAGATGAGGCCGACTTTGCAAGGCATGTCGATTATATTCACTGGAACCCGTTGAAGCACGGTCTGGTGGAGAAGGTGGCGGAGTGGCCATATTCAACATTTCACCAGTATTTAGCGAGAGGGGTTTATTCGCAGAATTGGTGCGGGGATTTCAGTGGTGTGTGGAATGATGCGGAGTTTGGTGAATAGTTACTTGATTTGGTGCGTGGGACGCACCCTACGCTTGCTCCAACAATTTACGAACGGAAAAAAGAAATGAAGAGATTGACGCTTTTTGTTTTGCTCGCCGGCGTTTCCAGCGCAGCTTTGGCTGTTCGAGAGCTGCCGCACCTCGAATTAGTCAAAAAATACATGCGAAGTCCAGATGCATATGGCGCTAAGATCGCATCTTGCAAGGGGAGCTACATGATTCTGCAAGACGATGTCGAATGCTGGGCCGTGCATACGGCGAAAGACCTGTCGGCGGTGCCCAACGACACGCGTGAGCTTATCCTGAGTACGCCAAGGCTTGAAGCTGCGCTATCGATATGCCAGGCCATGTCAATGAAAAATCGGTACGAGAGCAGAAAGTGTGCCGCGGCTGGACAGGCGGATACCTTTATTTCGTTGAGGCTGCCGCGCATGAAATTGGAGCCGGTTAAGTTCAAGTGACCCATGTGAAGGGTTTCGGGTGACGCTGATTGCCCGGCCAATTTGAGCAAGCGTAGGGTGCGTCCCACGCACCAAGCCAATCTACTCCTCCAGTTTCAACCATCCAAGTCGCGCCGCCGTTTCACAGCGTCGTCAGCCTGGCGAGCCAGTCGCCGAATTGGTAGGTGAGCACGGTGACCAGCGGCAGAACGTAAAAATAGGCGCGCATCAGGTTGCGTATCGTGCGGTTCGCGGTTTTCAGTTCCATGAAATGATCGATCACCAGTCGGCCCTTGAAGGCCATGGTCAGGCAGATGATCAGGGTGACGCCGAGGCCGGGCTCGGAAGATTCGCCGAGGAAGGCGCCGCCCAGGGTCAGCGCTACCAGCAGGAGCCACAACAGGTTCAGGGTTTGTTTGTGGGTCATGATGTCGGCCTGTTCAGCGCAGCAGGTACAGCAGCGGGAAGATGATCAGCCACACCAGGTCGGTGGCGTGCCAGTAGGAAGCGAAGGCTTCCATTCCTTCGTGGTCTTGCGGGGTGTAGGCACCCGTCTTGGTGCGCACCATTACCCACAGCAGCCCCATGATGCCCCAGCCGACATGCACCATATGGGTAAAGGTCAGGTAGTAGTAGACGGTGAAGAAGATGCCGGTGCGACCGGTGACGCCGTGGCTGACATTCCAGCGGAACTCGAAATACTTGGTGACGAAATAGCCGCAGGCGGCAAGCAGCACCAGAACCAGCCAGCGCAGGCTGACTTCGGGGCGATTTTCGCGGATTGAGATCACCGCGTTGGCGACGAAGTAGCTGCCGGAGATCATCAGCACGGTGTTGAAGGTGCCTGCGAACAGGCTCAGTTGCAGCGGGCCTTCGCGGAATGCTGCCGGGAAGTGGGCGCGGGCGATAAAGTACACGCCGAACAGCAGCGCGAATTCAGTCATCTCGCTCAGGATTCCGGCCCAGATCCCTTTATTGCCGGGGATGCGGCCTTCGATCGGGTCCTGCTCGGAGCGGGTGGCGGTCAGTAACACGGTATGGGCGTGAAGTAACGCGTGGAAAAAGCTATCAGGCTGACAGGCCGGAGGTTGCTGCCCTTCCTTTGCGAACCTTGGTGTCCTTTGCGGTTATGTTTTTATTAATCAAAATCAGGTCTTGTTAGGGCAGTCCTGCTTGGTGCAGTCGGCGAACAGATACAGCGAGTGCTCGCGGACCACGAAACCGCGCTCCTTGGCGACCTTGTCCTGTCTTTTTTCGATTTCCGGGTCGTAAAACTCTTCCACCTTGCCGCATTGCAGGCAGACCAGGTGGTCGTGATGTTTGCCCTGATTGAGTTCGAATACCGCCTTGTCGCCCTCGAAATGGTGGCGGATCAGCAGCCCCGCCTGCTCGAACTGGGTCAGTACCCGGTATACCGTGGCCAGCCCCACGTCCTCGTTGTCCGCCAGCAGGATTTTGTACACGTCCTCGGCGGTGAGGTGGCGCACGTCGCTGGTCTCGAACAGGTTGAGGATTTTCAGGCGGGGGGTGGTGGCCTTGAGCCCGGCGTTTTTCAGGTCCTGCGAGTCGCCCATGAGTCGATCCTCAATTTAATCGTTTAATCTTAAAAGGCTAATTAACCACAAATGCCAAAAGTTGGCGCCTCCAGGCGACACGCATTTTTACGAATGGTTGGAGGTAAATATTGTGTCACCAAACAGGTGAATCGGCCAAACTATGTTAATGCACTGATTGTTTGTAGGTATTCGTGTAAATTCGAGGTGAGAATATTTTTCCGGATTCAATCATATAATGTTTACCCTTCGCTTTCCAGCGCTTCCTGGGGTGTTATAATGCCGCCACTTTATTGTTTTTTGCCGGGATTTTTATGAAATCCGTTCTGCGGGCACTTGCTGCCATCTCCATTCTGCTCCTTGCCGCCTGTTCCGTGACCGACAAGGTTACCGAAAAGCTTACGCCTTACAAAATCGACATCCAGCAGGGTAATGTCGTCACCCAGGAGATGGTGGCGAAGCTCAAGCCCGGCATGACCAAGGCCCAGGTGCGTTTTATCCTGGGTACTCCGCTCATCGCGGACGCATTCCATGCCAATCGATGGGATTATGTCTACCGCTACCTGAAAGCCGGCAAGCTGGTTGAAGAGAGGAAGCTGGCGCTGTTCTTCGATCAGGAATTGCTGCAACGCGTCGAAGGAGACGTGGTGGCCGCCAGTCCGGCAACGGAAGAAAAGAAGCCGCCGGCGGCAGTCGGTGAGCCAGCCAAGGCTGTAGAGCAGCCGGCGCAGGGTACGGCGCCGGCGAAGGAAGAAAAAGGCTTTTTCGGCAGCATGATCGAAAAAATAGGATTCTGAGCATGGGTGCATTGAATATTGCGATTGCGGGCAGTTCCGGGCGCATGGGCCGTGCCCTGCTCGAGGCAGTGGCGCAGGCGCCGGACATGCGGCTCGCAGCTGCCTTGGAGCGGAAGGGCAGCCCGTTTGTCGGCAGGGATGCGGGTGAACTTTTCGGCGCGCCATGCGGTGTTTCCATCAGCGAAGATACGGCGATCGCGCTCGCAGGTTGCCATGCGCTGATCGATTTCACCCGCCCCGAGGCGACGCTGGATCATCTGAAAGCCTGCCGCGAACTTGGCATCAATATTGTCATCGGTACGACCGGTTTTTCCGCCGAGCAGAAAGAGCTGATTGCAGACGCTGGCCGTGATATCGGCGTGGTGTTCGCTCCCAACATGAGCGTCGGGGTAAACCTCAGCCTCAAGCTGCTCGACATGGCGGCGCGCGTTTTGAATGAGGGCTACGATATCGAGATCGTCGAGGCGCACCATCGCCACAAGGTCGACGCGCCTTCCGGCACTGCGCTGCGCATGGGTGAGGTGGTAGCCAATGCGCTTGGCAGAAATCTGGCGGAATGTGCGGTGTATGGCCGCGAAGGCGTAACCGGCGAGCGCTCCCCCTCGACTATCGGCTTCGCTACGGTGCGCGGCGGCGATATCGTCGGTGACCACACCGTGCTGTTTGCCGGCACCGGCGAACGTATCGAGATCACCCACAAGGCCAGCAGTCGCGCCACCTTTGCGCTGGGTGCGCTGCGCGCCGCGCGATTCCTCGCCCAGCGTGGCAAGGGACTGTTTGACATGCAGGACGTGCTCGGCTTGCGTTGATCGTTTCGCGGTAATCCGGTATAATCTCAGCAGTTTGAAGAGCGGGGGATGGCGTGAGCCTACCCCGCTTTGCATATCCGCTTTAATCTCAAGGAGCCCCCGTGCCGCACCACCAGACCGCTATTCTCGCGCTTGCTGATGGGACAATATTTCGCGGCATTTCCATCGGCGCTACCGGCCATGCCGTCGGCGAGGTGGTTTTCAATACCGCGATGACCGGGTATCAGGAAATTCTTACCGACCCTTCCTATTGCCGCCAGATCGTTACCCTGACCTATCCGCACATTGGCAACACCGGGACCAATTCCGAAGATGCTGAGTCGACACAGATTCATGCTGCCGGCCTGGTGATCCGCGATTTGCCGATCCAGTCCAGCAACTGGCGCAGCAGCGAGGATTTGGGCGCTTATCTGCAGCGCCATAATGTGGTCGCCATCGCCGATATCGACACCCGCAAGCTGACGCGCCTGCTGCGCGAAAAGGGTGCGCAGAGCGGTTGCCTGATGGCTGGCGATATTGACGAGGCCAGGGCCATCGAACTGGCGCGCGGCTTCCCCGGCTTGGCCGGCATGGATCTGGCCAAGGTGGTGAGCTGCGACCAGCCTTATGTCTGGCAGGAGGGAGAGTGGAAGCTGGGTAGCGGTTTCACGCCCCAGGATAACCCCCGGTTTCATGTGGTCGCCTACGATTACGGCATCAAGCGCAACATCCTGCGCATGCTGGCCGAACGCGGCTGCAAGGTGACGGTGCTGCCTGCCCAGGCCTCCGCCGAGGAAGCGCTCAAGCTCAAGCCGGACGGTGTGTTCCTGTCCAACGGCCCGGGCGATCCGGAGCCTTGCGATTACGCGATTAGTGCGATCCAGAAGATTTTGCAGACCGGTATACCGGTTTACGGCATCTGCCTCGGCCACCAATTGCTGGCGCTGGCCTCCGGGGCGACGACGCGCAAGATGAAGTTCGGCCACCACGGCGCTAACCACCCGGTGCAGGATCTCGACAGCGGTCGCGTCATGATCACCAGCCAGAACCATGGCTTCGCGGTTGACGAGGCGACCCTGCCGGCCAATTTGCGCGTGACGCACAAGTCGCTGTTCGACGGCAGCAACCAGGGCATCGCCCGCACCGACGTGCCGGCGTTCAGCTTCCAGGGACACCCCGAGGCGAGCCCGGGGCCGCACGACGTGGATTACTTGTTTGACCGTTTTATCGCCATGATGGGCGAAAGAAAATAGCAACCGTGGTGAAAAGTAGTTATGCCAAAACGTACCGACATTAAATCCATCCTGATCATTGGCGCCGGCCCGATTGTCATCGGCCAGGCGTGCGAGTTCGACTATTCCGGCGCGCAGGCTTGCAAGGCGTTGCGCGAGGAGGGCTACAAGGTCATCCTGGTCAACTCCAATCCCGCCACCATCATGACCGATCCGGAGATGGCGGATGTCACCTACATCGAGCCGATCACCTGGCAGGTCGTGGAGAAAATCATCGCCGCCGAGCGTCCCGACGCGTTGCTGCCCACCATGGGCGGGCAGACCGCGCTCAACTGCGCGCTCGACCTGGCCAAACATGGCGTGCTGGAAAAATACGGCGTGGAGATGATCGGCGCCACCAAGGAAGCGATCGACAAGGCCGAGGACCGCGAGAAATTCAAGAAGGCGATGGAGAAGATCGGCCTTGCCTGCCCGCGTTCGGCTATCGCCCACAGCCTGGAAGAAGCTTTGCAGGTGCAGGCGATGGTCGGCTACCCCTCCATCATCCGCCCCTCCTTCACCATGGGCGGCTCGGGCGGCGGCATCGCCTACAACCGCGATGAATTTCTCGAGATCTGCGAGCGTGGCCTGGACGCTTCGCCGACCAAGGAACTGCTGATCGAGGAATCCGTCATCGGCTGGAAAGAGTTCGAGATGGAGGTGGTGCGCGACAAGAAGGACAACTGCATCATCATCTGCTCGATCGAGAACTTCGATGCGATGGGCGTGCACACCGGCGACTCGATCACCGTGGCGCCGGCCCAGACCCTCACCGACCGCGAATACCAGATCATGCGCAACGCCTCGCTGGCGGTGCTGCGCGAGATCGGCGTGGAAACCGGCGGCTCCAACGTGCAGTTCGGCATCAACCCGGACGACGGCCGCATGGTGGTGATCGAGATGAATCCGCGCGTGTCGCGCTCCTCCGCCCTGGCCTCCAAGGCGACCGGCTTCCCGATCGCCAAGGTGGCGGCCAAACTGGCCATCGGCTACACCCTGGATGAGCTGCAGAACGATATT
Organism: Sulfuricella sp.; assembly: GCF_035531155.1. Lineage (NCBI taxonomy): Bacteria > Pseudomonadati > Pseudomonadota > Betaproteobacteria > Nitrosomonadales > Sulfuricellaceae > Sulfuricella > Sulfuricella sp. Next base: position 202,813 of record NZ_DATKTK010000056.1, read on the forward strand.
ACCGGCGGCCGGACCCCGGCTTCGTTCGAGCCTTCGATCGATTACGTCGTCACCAAGATTCCGCGCTTCGCCTTCGAGAAATTTCCCCGTGCCAACAGCCGCCTCACCACCCAGATGAAGTCGGTGGGCGAGGTGATGGCGATCGGACGCACCTTTCAGGAATCGCTGCAAAAGGCGCTGCGCGGACTGGAAGTCGGCAGCGACGGGCTGGACGAAAAGACCTCGGACCGCGAAACCATAGAAACCGAGCTGGGCGACCCCGGCCCGGATCGCATCTGGTACATCGCCGATGCCATGCGCGCCGGCATGAGCCAGGCTGAAATTTTCAGCCTGACCCACGTCGATCCATGGTTCCTGGCGCAAATGGAAGACCTGGTGGCGCGCGAGCAGGCTCTGAAAGGGCGCGGCCTGGATTCCATCAGTGCCGACGAAATGCGTGCACTCAAGCGTCGCGGCTTTTCCGACCGACGCCTGGCCCGGCTGCTCGCCACCGACCAGCATGCGGTGCGCGCCCTGCGCCACGCACAGGGCGTGCGCCCGGTGTACAAGCGCGTGGATACCTGCGCTGCCGAATTCGCCACCGACACCGCCTACATGTATTCCACCTACGAGGAGGAGTGCGAGGCGGAGCCTACCAACAAGAAAAAGATCATGGTGCTGGGCGGTGGTCCGAACCGCATCGGCCAGGGTATCGAATTCGACTACTGCTGCGTGCATGCCGCGCTGGCGATGCGTGAGGACGGCTACGAGACCATCATGGTCAACTGCAATCCGGAAACCGTCTCGACCGACTACGACACATCCGATCGTCTATACTTTGAGCCGCTGACCCTGGAGGACGTACTCGAGGTGGTTGCGGTGGAGAAGCCGGTCGGCGTGATCGTCCAGTACGGCGGCCAGACCCCGCTGAAACTGGCGCGCGATCTTGAAGCCAACGGCGTGCCGATCATCGGCACCAGCCCGGACATGATCGACGCCGCCGAGGACCGCGAGCGTTTCCAGCAGATACTGCACGAACTGGGCCTGAAACAGCCGCCCAACCGCACGGCCCGGACACCGGAAGAAGCGATCCGCCTTGCCGTTGAAATCGGCTATCCGCTGGTGGTGCGGCCATCCTACGTGCTGGGCGGGCGCGCCATGGAAATCGTGCACCAGCAATCCGACCTGGAGCGCTACATGCGCGAGGCGGTGAAGGTTTCCAACGATTCGCCGGTGCTGCTCGACCGCTTCCTCAACGATGCCACCGAAGTGGACGTGGATGCAATCTGCGATGGAACCGACGTGCTGATCGGCGGGTTGATGGAGCACATCGAGGAAGCCGGCGTGCATTCCGGCGATTCCGCCTGCTCGCTGCCGCCCTATAGCCTGTCGCCGGAAATCCAGGATGAAATGCGGCGCCAGACCGTGCTGATGGCCAAGGCGCTCAAGGTGGTCGGCCTGATGAATGTGCAGTTCGCTATCCAGGGCGAGACGGTGTTCGTGCTCGAAGTCAATCCGCGTGCATCGCGCACCGTGCCGTTCGTGTCCAAGGCCGCCGGCTTGCAACTGGCGAAGATCGCGGCGCGCTGCATGGCCGGGCGCACCCTCAAGGAGCAGGGCGTCACCCGCGAAGTGGTGCCGCCTTACTATTCCGTCAAGGAAGCCGTGTTCCCGTTCATCAAGTTCCCGGGCGTGGATACCATCCTCGGGCCGGAGATGAAGTCTACCGGCGAGGTGATGGGTGTAGGCGCGACTTTTGCCGAGGCCTTCGTCAAGTCGCAGCTCGCTACCGGGGTGAAGCTGCCCTCCAGCGGTCGCGCCTTCATCAGCGTGCGCGGCAGCGACAAGGACAAGGTCCTGGATATTGCCAGGATCCTGGCGGAGCAGGGCTTTAACCTGGTTGCCACGCGCGGCACGGCGGCGGCTCTTTCCGCAGCAGGTTTGGCAGTGACGGCGGTGAACAAGGTGCATGAAGGTCGCCCCCACATCGTGGACATGATCAAGAACGGCGACATCAACCTGATCGTCAATACCGTAGAGGACAAGCGTGGCGTGCATGATTCCTACGCCATGCGCAACGCCGCCTTGCAGAACAAGATCACCTACTACACCACGCTGGCAGGTGCCCGCGCCGCCTGTGCCGGCATTCGGCACATGCAGGAACTGCAGGTGTATGACCTGCAGGGCCTGCACGCCAGGCTGCCCCAGTAGTCATAAGCCGCTGCCTGGCTTCAAACTGGTTATCCAAGAAATCCGAGGGGAAAATGAGCAAGGTTCCATTGACAACACACGGCGCCGAATTGCTGCGCGCCGAACTGCATAACCTGAAGACCGTCGAGCGTCCGAGTGTGATCGCGGCCATTGCCGAGGCTCGATCGCACGGCGACTTGTCCGAGAACGCCGAGTACGATGCGGCCAAGGAACGCCAGAGCTTTGTCGAGGGGCGGATTGCCGAGGTCGAGTTCAAGCTGTCCAATGCCCAGATCATCGATCCCCAGCAGCTCGATGCCGAAGGCCGTTGCGTGTTCGGCGCCACCGTCGATCTGGAGGATCTGGAAAGCGGCGAAGCCGTGACCTACCAGATCGTTGGCGACGACGAGGCCGACATCAAGCAGGGCAAGATTTCCATCGGTTCGCCGATTGCCCGTGCACTGATCGGCAAATTCGCCGGCGATGTCGCCGAGGTGCAGGCGCCGGGCGGCGTGCGAGAATATGAAGTGCTGGATGTGAAGTACATTTAATGAATCGCTTCGCCGACAAACTTTCCTTCTTCGCCATCACCTTGTGGGTGGGCGGCCTGTGGGCCATCGGTTACCTGGCCGCACCGTTGCTGTTTGCGTCGCTGGGCGACAAAATGCTGGCAGGCATGCTGGCGGGCAAGATGTTCACCTGGATCGCCTATGTCGGCATGGGATGCGGTGTTTACCTGTTGATACACCGCCTGGCGGTGTTTGGTGGCAGTGCGTTGAAGCAGGGGTTTTTCTGGGCTGTGCTGGTGATGTTGCTGCTCACCGCAGCCATTCACTTCGGCATCCAGCCGATACTGGCGGGCCTGAAAGAGCAGGCGTTGCCGAAAGAAGTGATGGAAAGCGTGTTCCGCGATCGCTTCGCCCGCTGGCACGGGATATCCAGCATCGGTTACCTGATCGAAAGCCTGCTCGGCCTGGTTCTGGTCCTGGCGCCGCGCCGGAGTTAGGGCCTGTTATTGGTGATGAGTGATGGGAAATGGGTGATGAGAAAACCCATTACTAATTACCCTTCCCTCATTACTCTTTAGGCAGTACCAGCTTGGGTTTTTCGGCCGGCTTGTAAACGATCAGAACCTTGCCGATGTGCTGTACCGATGCGGCGCTCAAGGTTTCACAGATTTCCGTGATCTGGCTGTCGCGCGTCGCCTTGTCGCGGCTGTGCGATTTTATCTTGACCAGCTCATGGCTGGCGATGCTGCGCTCGATTTCTTTCATTACCGCCTCGGTGAGGCCGGCGTCGCCGATCATCACCACGGGATTCAGGTTGTGAGCCTGGGCGCGAAGAAAGCGCCTTTGCTCCGGAGTGAGTGATAGCATCATATTTAGCATCCTTGGAAAGGTTCGCAGTTTACCCGATGAAGCGCACTAAAACCAGCAAGGCCTGGATGATGGAGCACGTTACCGACCCCTACGTCCAACTGGCGAAGCACGAAGGTTACCGTTCGCGCGCCTCGTATAAACTACTGGAAATTATCGAGCGCGACCACTTGCTCAAGCCCGGCATGAGGGTGGTTGACCTGGGCGCAACGCCTGGGGGGTGGTCGCAGGTGGTGGCGCAGAAGCTGGCTGGCCAGGGGAAGGTGATCGCTCTCGACCTTCTGGAAATGGTGCCTCTGGCTGGCGTGACTTTTATCCAGGGTGATTTCCGCGAAGATGCGGTGCTGGCCGAGTTGGTCAAGGCGCTGGATGGCCGTCCGGTGGACCTTGTTATTTCCGATATGGCCCCCAATCTCAGTGGTGTTGGGCTCGTTGACCAGGCACGGGCGATGCACCTTGCCGAGCTGGCGCTGGAGTTTGCCTTGCAGCATTTGAAACCGGGCGGCAGTTTCCTGGTCAAAGTATTCCAGGGCGATGGCTTCGATGAGTATATTCGGACAATGCGCGGACATTTCAGGCAGGTAGCGACGCGCAAGCCGAAAGCATCGCGCGGTCGAACCAATGAAACCTTTCTGCTCGCAAAAGATCTGACACGAGCCGAATAAAGGGTTTAGAATTTACTTGCATATTGTGGGCTTGAGGAGCGGTTTTGAATAATCTGATGAAAAATATTGCAGTCTGGCTGGTGATCGCGCTGGTGCTGATGATGGTGTTCAATCAATTCGGCCAGCGCCAGGCTGTCCAGGCACCACTGGAATACTCCCAGTTTCTCGAAGAAGTGAAGCAGGGGCAGATCGCCAAGGTATCGATCGAGGGTCATGTGCTGAAGGGCGTGAGGTCCGACGGCAAGCGCTTCACCACTTATGCGCCATCCGACCCCTGGATGGTGAGCGACCTGCTCAAGAATGGCGTTGTGGTGGAAGCCAAACCGGAAGAAGAACCCTCTTTCCTGATGAACCTGTTCATTTCCTGGTTCCCGATGCTGCTCCTGATTGGCGTGTGGGTGTTCTTCATGCGCCAGATGCAGGGCGGCGGCAAGGGCGGCGCGTTTTCGTTCGGCAAGAGCAAGGCGCGCATGCTGGATGAGACCACCAACACCGTGACCTTTGCCGATGTCGCCGGATGCGACGAAGCCAAGGAAGAAGTGTCCGAACTGGTGGAATTCCTGCGCGACCCGAGCAAGTTCCAGAAACTGGGCGGGCGGATTCCCAAAGGGGTGCTGATGGTCGGCAACCCCGGTACCGGCAAAACCCTGCTGGCCAGGGCGATTGCCGGCGAGGCCAAAGTGCCGTTCTTCAGCATTTCCGGCTCCGACTTTGTCGAAATGTTCGTCGGCGTCGGCGCAGCCCGGGTGCGCGACATGTTCGAGCAGGCCAAGAAAAATGCCCCCTGCATCATCTTCATCGACGAGATCGACGCGGTCGGCCGCCAGCGCGGTGCCGGCCTGGGCGGCGGCAACGATGAGCGCGAGCAGACCCTGAACCAGCTGCTGGTGGAAATGGACGGCTTCGAGGGCACCTCCGGCGTGATCGTGGTCGCTGCCACCAACCGTCCCGACGTACTCGACCCGGCGCTGCTGCGCCCCGGTCGCTTCGACCGCCAGGTGGTAGTGCCGCTGCCGGATATTCGCGGCCGCGAGCAGATTCTCATGGTGCATATGCGCAAGGTGCCGATGGCGCCGGACGTGAAGGCGGATATCCTGGCACGCGGCACGCCCGGCATGTCGGGCGCGGATCTGGCCAACCTGGTGAATGAGGCGGCGCTGTTCGCTGCACGCAGCAACAAGCGCCTGGTCGACATGGAAGACTTCGAGCGCGCCAAGGACAAGATCATCATGGGCGCCGAGCGCCGCTCCATCGTCATGCCCGAGCACGAGCGCAAGAACACGGCTTATCACGAGGCCGGGCACACGGTGGTGGCGAGGCTGTTGCCGAAGACCGATCCGGTACACAAGGTCACCATCATCCCGCGCGGCCGCGCCTTGGGCGTGACCATGCAGCTGCCGACGGAAGACCGCTACAGCATGGACCGCGAAACCATTTTGCAAAATATCGCGGTGCTGTTTGGCGGTCGCATTGCCGAAGAAGTGTTTATGGGGCAGATGACGACCGGCGCTTCCAATGATTTCGAGCGCGCCACCGAAATGGCACGGCGCATGGTGACGCAGTGGGGGATGAGCGATGCCTTGGGGCCGATGGTCTATGGTGAGAATGATGGCGAGGTGTTTCTTGGTCGTTCCGTCACCACCCACAAGAACGTATCCGAGGCCACCATGCAGAAGGTGGACGTCGAAATCCGCCGCATCATCGATCAACAGTACGCCTTGGCGCGCCGCCTGATCGAGGAAAACCGCGACAAGATCGAGTTGATGGCGAAGACGCTGCTGGAATGGGAAACCATCGATGCCGACCAGATCAACGACATCATGGAAGGCAAGGCGCCGCGTCCGCCCAAGCCGAGCCAGAGCAAGCCGAATCCGCCTTCGGATAGTGCGCCGACTGCACCGGCAACACCTACCCCCCATCCGGCTCAGGAAACCTGAAAGCGGTAATGGGTGATGAGTGATGGGGAATGAAAAACCCATCACTCATCACCCATTTCACATTACCCGAATGCTCCGCTGCGGCCGTTTCACCCTACCTCTCAATCGCCCGTTGATCATGGGCATCGTCAACGTCACGCCCGACTCGTTCTCCGATGGCGGTCGCCATGGTTCCGCCGCTGCCGGGATCGAACACGCCTTTCGGCTGCTGGAGGAGGGGGCGGACATCCTCGATATCGGCGGCGAATCGTCGCGCCCCGGCGCGCAGCCCGTCGGTATCGACGAGGAGCTGCGGCGGGTGCTGCCGCTAATCGAGGCGTTGCAGGGCAGCAACGTGCCGCTGTCGGTGGATACCTGCAAAACCGAGGTGATGCGCGCGGCCATCGATGCCGGTGCGGACATGATCAACGACATCAATGCACTGCAAGGAGAAGGCGCGCTGGAAGCGGTGGCTGGCTCGAATGCGGCCGTTTGCCTGATGCACAAGCAGGGCACGCCGCAAACCATGCAGCTTGCTCCCCGCTACGGGGATGTCGTGGCGGATGTCATGGCTTTTCTGGCCGCGAGAATGGCCGCGGCACAGGCCGCCGGCATCGGCCGCGAGCGACTGGTGGTCGATCCCGGCTTCGGCTTCGGCAAGTCGCTGGAACATAATGTCACCCTGCTGCATCAGCTCGACCGCTTCCAGGCACTGGGGGTACCGCTGCTGGCAGGCCTGTCGCGCAAGTCCATGCTCGGCCAGATCACCGGTCTGGATGTGGATGCGCGGCTGATTCCCAGCGTCGCCGCGGCAGTGATTGCGGCAATGAAGGGTGCTAGAATTATCCGAGTGCACGATGTAAAGGCCAGCAAAGAAGCCTTGCAGATCGTGAATGCCATCAACCTGTAAAAAGTGATTAACCACGAATATGCACGAATGACACACGAATGTTCACGAATAATCGGCGATACATATGGCTAATAGCCAGTCAGCTTGAAACGCTGTTTTCTTTAACTATTCGTGTTCATTCGTGAACATTCGTGTCATTCGTGGTTAATCGCCGTTTTTAGCATCAAGGAAAACAATGACTAGAAAATATTTCGGCACCGATGGCGTGCGCGGCAAGGTCGGCGAAGCGCCGATCACCCCGGATTTTGTGATGCGTCTGGGCTATGCGGCCGGCAAGGTGCTGGCGGCTCAGGAGAGGAGACTGCCGCAGGGCGATCATCCAGCAGTGGTCATCGGCAAGGACACCCGCATCTCCGGCTACATGCTGGAATCCGCCCTGCAGGCAGGGCTTTCCGCAGCCGGGGTGGACGTGCTGCTGACCGGACCGATGCCGACCCCGGCGGTGGCCTATCTCACCCGCGCCCTGCGCGCCCAGGCAGGAATCGTTATCAGTGCCTCGCACAACCCGTTCGAGGATAACGGTATCAAGTTCTTTTCGGCGGCCGGCACCAAGCTGCCGGACCAGACCGAGCGCGCCATCGAGAAGGCGCTGGAAGAGCCGATGCAAACCATGCCATCGGAGAAACTGGGCAAGGCGCGCCGGATCAACGATGCGGCCGGGCGTTACATCGAATTCTGCAAGAGCACCTTTCCCAACGAGCTCGATTTGCGTGGGCTGAAGATCGTTGTGGATTGCGCCCACGGCGCCACTTATCACGTCGCGCCGCCGGTGTTCCATGAGCTGGGAGCGGAAGTGGTGGCCATCGGTAATCAGCCCGACGGCCTCAACATCAACCTCGAATGCGGCGCTACCTGCCCGCAGGCCTTGCAGGCGGCGGTGAAGCAGCACCAGGCCGACCTCGGTATCGCCCTTGACGGCGACGGCGACCGCCTTATCATGGTGGACGAAGCGGGCGAAGTTTTCGATGGCGACCAGCTGCTTTACGTGATTGCCAAGCACCGTCACAAGCACGGCCAGCTCAAGGGCGGCGTGGTGGGTACCCTGATGACCAACCTCGGCATGGAGCATGCCCTGGAGAAGTTGAAAATCTCCTTTGCCCGCGCCAAGGTGGGCGACCGCTACGTGCTGGAGATGCTCAATGAACGTGGCTGGCAGGTGGGCGGAGAGGGCTCCGGCCATATTCTCTGCCTGGACCGGCACAGCACCGGCGATGGCATCGTTTCCGCGCTGCAGGTGCTGCTGGCGCTGCGCATGGCGGGGAGTACGCTGGGCGATTTCACCCGTGAGCTCACGCTATATCCGCAGGTGCTGATCAATGTGCCGGTGAGCAAAGATTTCGATTTCCGAGAAAGCCCACAGGTTCAGGCGAGACTGGCGGAGGCTGAACAGGAACTGGACGGCGCCGGGCGGGTGCTGCTGCGCGCCTCGGGCACTGAGCCGCTGCTGCGGGTGATGGTGGAAGGCAAGTCCGGTCAAAAGGTCCGGCACTGGGCCGAAGCGATCGCCGATACGGTGCGCCAGGCAGCGGGGTAGGCTTAGGTATCAAACCGCAGTATATGTAGTGTAGGTTGGGTTAGCGGCTTTATCGCGTAACCCAACAAACCCAACCAAAAGTAGGCGCCTCTAGGCGATACCGATGTTTAGAAGGAAGATTGGGTTTGTCGCCTAGAGGCGCCTACTTCTGGTGGGTTACGGCGCAAAATGTTGCGCCTAACCCAACCTACATTATTGTGGCCAGGTTTTGATCAGCCAAACTTGCCTGTAATGTAGTCTTCCGTCGCGGTCTTTTTCGGCGTGGTGAAGATCATGTCGGTATTGCCGAACTCGATCAGTTCGCCCAGATACATGTAAGCGGTGTAGTCGGAGACGCGTGCCGCCTGCTGCATGTTGTGGGTGACGATGATGATCGTGTAGTCCTTCTTCAGCTCGTGGATCAGCTCTTCGATGTGGGCAGTGGAGATCGGGTCCAGCGCCGAGGCCGGTTCGTCGAGCAACACCACTTCGGGTTTCACGGCGATGGCCCGGGCGATGCACAGCCGCTGCTGCTGTCCGCCGGACAGGCTGTTGCCATTCTGCTTGAGTTTGTCCTTGACCTCGTTCCACAGCGCGGCCTTGCGCAGCGCCCATTCGACGCGATCCGTCATGTCGCGCCTGCTTAGACTTTCATAGAGCTTCACGCCGAAGGTGATGTTGTCGAAAATCGACATCGGGAACGGCGTTGGTTTCTGGAACACCATGCCCACCTTGGCACGCAGTCTGTTCAGGTCCTGCTGGGCATCGAGGATATTCTCGCCATCCAGAATGATTTCACCCGTGGCTTTCTGCTTGGGGTAAAGCTCGTACATGCGGTTGAAGGTGCGCAGCAGGGTGGATTTGCCGCAGCCGGACGGACCGATGAAGGCGGTGACTTTCTTTTCCGGAATGCTCAGGTTGACGGATTTCAGGGCGTGGTAATGGCCGTAATAAAAATTCAGGTCCTTGAGGATGATCTTGGGGTTGGTAATCACGGCTTCGTTCATTATCGGGTCCTGTTAACCGGTTAAGCGGCGTTCAACCTAGAAACCTCAGTTGGAGGGGGTGGAGTGTGCGGTTTTTTGGGGGGCAGGGCAAGGCGCAACGACGCGGGAATGGTCGTTCCATTCCAAGAAGTTGCAACGCCGCCATGCGCCGCAAAAACCGTGCAATCCATCCCGTAGCGAATCCACCAACCGGGTAAAACGGTGAATTATGAAAAAGTTTATTTGAATCATTCTGTTAAATATCAGGGCTAGCGGTCAACTGAGGTTTCTAGGTTCAATGCGATGGGGCCTTCTGGCGGAAAAAAATGCGCGCCAGAATATTTAGTGTCAGTACCATGAAAGTGATCAGCAAGGCACCTGCCCAGGCCAGTCGCCGCCAATCCTCATAGGGGCTCATGGCGAACTGGAAGATCACCACCGGCAGGTTGGCCATCGGCTGGTTCATGTTGCTGCTCCAGAACTGATTGTTCAGGGCGGTGAACAGCAGCGGCGCAGTTTCACCGCTGATGCGCGCCACCGCCAGCAGGATGCCGGTCAGGATGCCGCTTGTGGATGCCCGCAGGGTGACCAGCATGATTACTTTCCATTGCGGCGCACCCAGGGCGGCCGCTGCCTCGCGCAGACTGTTCGGCACCAGCCGCAGCATGTTCTCGGTGGTCCGCACCACCACCGGGATGACGATCAGGGCCAGCGCGAGCGAGCCCGCCCAGCCGGAGAAATGGCCTACGCTCACCACATAGATTTCATAGACGAACAGGCCGATCACGATGGATGGCGCTGACAGCAGGATGTCGTTGACGAAGCGCGTGGTCGGTGCGAGCCAGCCTCTCTGGCCGAATTCCGCCAGATAGGTGCCGGCGAGTATGCCGATCGGAGTGCCGATCAGTGCGGCGACCATGGTCATCACGAAACTGCCGGCGATGGCGTTGAGCAAACCGCCGTCGCTGCCCGGCGGCGGTGTCATCTGGGTGAACATGGCGATACTCAGGCCGTGAAAGCCTTGCGCGACCAGCGTCCAGAGTATCCAGACCAGCCAGAACAGCCCGAATACCATGGCGAGCAGGGAAATGGTCAGATTGAAGTTGTTGATCAGGCGTCTGCGTGCGTAGAGGGAGAGCATCATGAAGATCCTAGGACTGCTTGCCTTCGCGCTTGGTCAGCTGCATCAGCAGCAGCTTGGAGAGCGAGAGCACGATGAAGGTGATCAGGAACAGGATCAGGCCCAGTTCGATTAATGCCGAGGTGTAAAGAGGCCCGACCGCCTCGGTGAATTCGTTGGCGAGTGCCGATGAAATGCTGTTGCCCGGCATCAGCAGGGAAGCGCTGAGCTCATGGGCGTTACCGATGACGAAGGTCACCGCCATGGTTTCGCCCAGCGCGCGGCCGAGGCCGAGCATGATACTGCCGACCACGCCGATCTTGGTGTAGGGGAGAACCACGTGCCAGACTACTTCCCAGGTGGTAGCGCCGAGGCCGTAAGCCGATTCCTTGAGCATCGGCGGCACGATCTCGAACACGTCGCGCATCACCGAAGCAATGAAGGGGATCACCATGATCGCCAGGATCAGGCCGGCAGTGAGCATGCCGATGCCCATCGGCGGCCCCTGGAATAGCGGGCCGATCAGGGCTGCATTGCCGAGATGCTCGGTGAGCCAGGGTTCTGTTTGAGCGAAGGCCGGGGCGAAGACGAACAGGCCCCACATGCCATAGATGATGCTCGGGATGCCGGCCAGCAGTTCCACCGCGATGCCGAGCGGGCGTTTGAGCCAGCGCGGCGACATCTCGGTGATGAACAGGGCAATACCGAAGCTGGCCGGGATGCCGATCAGCAGGGCGATAATCGAGGTAGCCAGGGTGCCGACGATCGGTACCAGTGCACCGAATTGCTCCGTCACCGGGTTCCATTCCGAGCTGACCAGAAATTTGGAGCCGAACGCCTTGATGGCGGGAAGGCTGCCTATCAGCAGAGATACTACGATCCCGGCAAGGATGGCGAACACCAGAAAGGCGAATAATCGCGTGGTGTTGCGGAAGGCCAGGTCCAGCAGATGCTGTCGCTTCAGGCGTGTGTCGGAGAATAATTTGGACATGGGGATAAATTATAACAGGTTCAGGATACCTGGCCGTTTTGCGCGTCCGGTATGCTACGGCATCTTCTCTAGTCGCTAAACCCGGCATTCTCCAGGGAGAGTGTTGAGGCAATATTCAGTCCGGGCGCCAGTGATTCTTACTGTATATCAGGAAGCGCTTTCAGGCGCTTCCGGGTTTTCGCGTAGCGATCAAGTCGCCAATCTTTCAAAACATCCAGCACCAACTGGAAGTCATCATAATCGAGATCGTAAATCGTCGTTAAGTTGAAATTTTCCTTCTGGTCGAGTGCCTTGACCAGTTCCCTGAAAACCTGCGAAGCGGGCTCGTCCGGGGTTTTCAGAATGCGTTTCTCGATTTTCTTCAGGTTATTCATAAAGCCTCCGAAGTGGGCTTGGTGAGTATGGGCCGGGCGTCACGGCTACACTCCAAGAATGCCCAATTATACTGGATATCCTCCAGGTAGAAAGCGGCTGACTCGATTTGCCGGCCAATTTCCCGAGTCTCGTCGGGTTTCATGTTGGCGATGCTGTCACGGGCGCGGGACAAGCCGGCAATCGTTGCTTCGAGTTGGGTGTGGATTATTTCATGGATATTTATCTTGGCTCCTCGAAAATGGAGTGACTTGGTGGCTTGAATGTCCTCACAAAAAAACCCCGCGTTCCCGCGGGGTTTGATTGTCAGGACACTTAAAATCAGTTCCAGATTGCCTTGCCGCTGGCATCCTTGATCTGGGCTTTCCATGCGCCCTTGACCAATTTCACGACGCTGTCGGGCATCGGGATGTAGTCCATGTCCAGCGCCATCTTGCCGCCATTGGTGTAGGCCCAGTCGAAGAATTTCAGGACTTCCGCGGCGTTTTCCGGCTTGCCCTGAACCTTGTGCATCAGGATGAAGGTGGCGCCGGTGATCGGCCAGCTTTGCTTGCCGGGTTCGTCGGTGAGGATTTCGTAGAAGCCCGGTGCCTTATCCCAGTGGGCATTGGCGGCGGCGGCCTTGAAGGACTCCTCGTCGGGTTTGACGAACTGGCCGTCCCTGTTCTGCAGCTGGGTATAGGTCATTTTGCTCTGCAGGGCGTAGGCGAATTCGACGTAACCGATCGAGCCCTTGATCTGCTTCACGTATGACGCCACGCCCTCATTGCCTTTGCCGCCTACGCCGGCCGGCCAGGCAACCGAGGCTTCCTCGCCTACTTTGGTCTTCCATTCCGGGCTGACTTTGGACAGGTAGTTGGTGAAGATGAAGGTGGTGCCGGAACCATCGGAACGGTGCACCACGGTAATCGCATCGTCAGGCAGCTTGGCGTCCTTGTTCAGTGCGACGATGGTGGGGTCGTTCCACTTCTTGATCTTGCCCAGGAAGATGTCGGCCAGCACCGTGCCGTTCAGCTTGATTTGTCCGGCCGTAGTGCCGGCCAGGTTGATGACCGGTACGACGCCACCCATTACCGCCGGGAATTGCATCAGGCCGTTCTTGTCCAGTTCTTCGGGTTTGAGCGGCTTGTCGGAAGCGCCGAAATCCACGGTCTTGGCCTGAATCTGCTTGATGCCGCCGCCCGAGCCGATGGACTGGTAGTTGAAGCTGGTACCGGTTTTGGCTTTGTAGGCCTCCGCCCATTTGGCGTAAATCGGGTAGGGGAAGGTAGCGCCGGCGCCGGTAATGTCGACGGCAAAGGCAGCAGAGCTCAAACCCAGGGCCAGTGTCGCGGAGGCGGCCAGTTTCAGGCCAAGTTTGAATTTCATCGATGTTCTCCTAAGTCGGTTCAAAGAAAACAGGGCGTTTACCCTGTTGGCTGATCGCCATGATAGAGGGGAAATATTACAGAATTATTACGGACAGCAAACCGTTTAACCAAAAAAGGCAGTTCATTAACCGCAAAGACGCGAAGGCGCAAAGCAATGGGCTTCGCAGGGATGGGCGGCTTTATTGCCCAACTCGCAAAACAAGGGCATAAAATCCATCTGGTATTCGCCTATCTGGTGACTAGGCAGATTCTGATAGCGCATTGTTTTTCCTTTGCGTTCTTTGCGCCTTTGCGGTTCATATGCTTTTTAAAAACTGCGGTCCGATGTCAGGGTTTGACGACGTTGCAACGGATCGCCAGCCGGACAAGCTGGGCGGCGTTTTGCAGTCTGAGTTTTCGCATGATATGGGCGTGGTGTACCCCGACGGTTTTGGGGCTGATCGAAAGCATGACGGCGATGTCGGATACCGAATGCCCTTCCGCCAACAGCTGGAAAATTTGAAATTCGCGTGTGGAAAGCGCTTGTAAGGGGTCTTCCGTGGAAAAAAGGCGGTGGTGCATCAGGTCCGGGACATACTTCGAATCGACGAACAATTTTCCCTGCGCCACCAGGCGTACCGCTTCCACCATTTGTGCCACGCCGCCCTGCTTGGTGAGGTAGCCGGTGGCACCTGCCTCCAGCGAGCGCAGCACCAGGGTTTCGCTGTCATGCATGCTGAATACCAGCATATTTACTGCCGGATCTTTGGCCTTGATGCGGCGCAGGGTTTCCAGGCCGCCGATGCCGGGCATGCTGAGGTCGAGGACCACCACGTCGGGCGTGTATTGCGCATAAAGCGCGCAGGCCTCTTCGCCGTCGTTGGCTTCCGCGACTACCCGGATATCCGGTGTGTTTTCCAGCAGATGGCGATAGCCGTCCCGCACCACGGGGTGGTCGTCCACCAGCATGACCGTGATCGATTTCGGGGGCGTGGCCTTGTTATTCATGTTTTTCTTCTTTCTATCATCTCCTGCGCAACCGGTAGCCGAATATCGATGCATACCCCTTGCCCCGGCGCGCTGTGTGACATGAATTCACCCCCTGACGTGATGACCCGTTCCCGTATTCCCAGCATTCCCAGGCCCTTGAGCGGCAGCCTGGGGTCCATGCCTTTGCCGTCATCCTGCACCGTCAACAGCAGATGCTCCGGGGCGGATGCTTCGCCCGGTACGCGGCGCAGCCACACCTTAACATGGCTGGCCTGGGCATGGTTGGCGATGTTGGTGAGCGCTTCCTGCACGATGCGGTACAGGGTGATATTGAGGGATTCCGGCAAGTCATCGAGATTGCCATCCAGTTCCAGATCGCAAACAATTTTCGGGTGGTGCTGGCGCCACTGTATTGCCAGCTCCTGCAGGCTTTCAGTCAGGCCGAGCTCGTCGAGCAGGCTGGGGCGCAGGCGGCGCAATATTCGGCGAATCACGCTTTGGACCTCGGTAGCGCTCTTGCCGATGGCCTGGGCGTTGGCATAAATTTCCGGTTCCCGTTCGGCGCCGGAACTGCTGCAAATCGCCCCGGCTTCTGCCTGGATCGCAGTCAGCCATTGGCCGAGCTCATCGTGCAGTTCCCGGGCAAGGTGGCGCCGTTCCGATTCCTGCAGGCTGAACAGGCGCTGCGTGAGCAGGCGGTTCTGCCGCAGCAGGTCTTGCGAGCGCTGTTCCGCTTCCCTGATTGCAGTGACGTCGACACTGACTCCCACCAGGCCGGCCGTCTTACCGTCCGGGCCGAAATAAGGGGCGAGCGAGGTGGAGAGGAAGAACAGATTGCCCCTGGCATCGGACACCGTTCGTTCCCTATTCCTGAGCGGCTTGCCGGAAAGTAGTACGGAGCGGTCAATCCGCTGGAACACCTCGGCCTGCTCGCGCGGGGTCAGGTCGAAACTCGTCTTGCCCAGAATGTCCGCCGCCGGGCGGCCGAAGAAATCCGCAAACACTTGGCTGACAGCGGTGAAGCGCAGATCCGTATCCTTGAAGTACGTCATGGCCGGAATCGTGTTGAGCAGCGCCTCCTGCGCCGAGCGAGTCTGTTGCAGCGCCCCCGTCGTGCGCTTCTGTTCGCTGATGTCGGTCATTACCATGCGGCAGGTGCGGCTCTGGCCGGCAGTGCCCGTCATGGGGGCGCTTTCCAGGCGGACGTCGTGCTCGACGCCGCCGCGCTGGATTTTCAGCTCGGTGACGATATTGCTAGTGCCGGTAGAACGAAATACCCGATTCAAGTAGAGAAAGAACAGCTGGCTGTCATTGAGGGCCAGGCGGGCGGAAAAGGGTGTGCCGATGATGTTGGCGCGCTCGTCGCCCAACATCGCCGCCCCGGTCAGGTTGATTTCCAGGATGCGCCCGGTCTCTTCCAGAGTGAGGTAACCCATCGGGGCGAAATCGTACAGGTCGGCATAGCGGTCGCGTGCTTCTTCCAGCCGCTGCTGCGCTTCCCTCATCTCGCGGTTCTGCATTTCCAGTTCGATCTGGTGGATCTGCAGCTCGTGCAGCAGGTGCGTTTTGCTCTGATCGAGGCTGGTCTTCGAATCTACCTGAAGCTGATCGATCTTGTCGAGCAGTTGCGATTTGCTCAGCGCCACATGGTCGTCGCTTCGCTGTCTTTCGTCGTCGGCCATCATATTTCCTTTTCGGTGGTGGCGATGGCAGCAGGATTGCCGGATTCGTCCAGCAATGCCGAGGTCGTCAGCCAAATCCTGATCTCGCGGCCATCCTTGGTACGGCGGCGGGTTTCGCAGGGCGGCACATGTTCGCCACGCTTGAGCCGCTCGATCATGCCGCGCGTTTCCTCCTGTGCTTTTTCTGGGATCAACGCGCCGGCGTTGAACTCAAGTACCTCCTCTTCAGTATAGCCGTACATTTCCTGCGCACGCCGGTTCCAGGCCAGGATGCGGCCGGCAAAGTCCTGCACCGTGACCGCGTCGTTGGAGTCGCGCACCACGGCGGCCAGGCGTCGTTCCTGCTGCAGAATCTGGTGCAGCCGTTCAGCCTCCTTGGTGCTGTCGATGTTGATGAACGACATCACCACTCCCTCGATGCGGTTGTCCAGCGTCTTGTAGGGCCGGATGCTCAGGGTATAATAGCGACCTTCACTATCCTGCACCTCGATCGACTGGGCTACGATGGTCTCGATCACTTCCCGCACCCGTTCTTCCAGATCGGGGATGCTGACGTTGGGCCGGATGTTGCCGATCGGCCGCCCGATGTCGGCGTCGATCAGGTTCAACAGCGATTTTGCGGTCGGCGTGAAGCGCCGGATGAGCAGGTCATCGCTCAGGATCACGATCGCCAGCTCCACGCTCGCCAGCAGGTTGGCGAGGTCGTTGTTGGAACTCGTCAGCTCCAGGTTGCGGTTCTCGTGCTCCTCGTTGATCGTGGCCAGTTCATCGTTGATGAATTGCAGCTCTTCCTTGGCGGTTTCCAGCTCCTCATTGGTGCTTTGCAACTCCTCGTTGGCGGACTGGATTTCCTCGTTGGCGGATTGCAGTTCCTCGTTGGTCGCTTCCTGCTCCTCGATGATCGATTGCATGTATTCCCGGCTGGTGAGCAGTTCGTGCTCCAGCGTCTGGATGCGCAGGTCTGTGGCATCGGGGGCCTCCGCGTCCGGGTGCGCTGTGGCAGGCGCCTCGCTGCCGGGCTCGAACAGCACCAGGTAGTGCGGCTCGGCGGACTCCTCTCCCGACAGCGGCAGCACCTGCAGATTCACTATCCGGTAGCCGCCTTCGTTGCGGATGCGCACGCCCTCTTTGCGCGCCTTGTTGCGCTCCTTGATGGCCTGGCGCACCACCGTGCGCAGCTCCATGACCAGGTCCTGCCGCGCCATCTTGAGCAGGTTGAGGCTGGCGCTGCCGGGAGAGGGCTCGATATAGGGGCCGGTCTGGCCGCGGAAATGGAGAATCTGCATTTCCTGGTTGATGATTACGCCCGGCGGGCCGTAGGCGGTCAGGATCAGGCGTTCGGCTTCTTGCTGGAGATCGAGTGCGGACAGCGCACGCGCCGGGGTTGTCTGGTCGGCGGCAGGCATAGCGGCGGCGTGGGGCAGGGTGGTGAAATCATAGCCCGGCAGAGTGTCCACCGATTTCTTGGTGTAAATCTTGTTCTTCTTGTCCACCGTGGCAAACAGGTCGGCGAAACTGCCGATGGTCTCCGAGGTGCCGAGCATCAGGAAACGACCCGGCCGCAGGGCATAGTGGAAGGTGTGCAGCACCTTCTTTTGCAGTACCGCGCCGAGATAGATCATCAGGTTGCGGCAGCAGATCAGATCGAGACGGGAGAAGGGGGGGTCCTTGATCACGTTTTGCACCGCGAACACGCAGATGTCGCGGATGATCTTGCTGATCTGGTAGCCGCCCGGGGTCTTGATGAAAAAGCGCTGCAATCGTCCCGGCGCAATGTCGTCGCGGATGCTTTCCGGATAGACGCCCTGGCGCGCCTTGTCGATGGCCTTGTCGTTGATGTCGGAGGCGAATATCTGGATCGGGATGTTGCTGGCGCGGTCGCCCAGGAATTCGAGCAGCGCGATCGCCACCGAATAGACCTCCTCGCCGGTGGAGCAGCCCGGCACCCAGATGCGCAGCGGCTGCTCGACGGAGCGTTTTTCCATGAGGATGGGGAAGACTTCCTGCTGCAGCGCCTCGAAGGTGTCGGGATCGCGGAAAAAACTGGTGACGTTGATCAGCATGTCCTGAAACAGGGCGTCCAGCTCGCCCGGCTGCTTCTGCAGGTACTTGACGTAATCCTCCATTTTTTCCAGCTGGTGCAGCACCATGCGCCGTTTGATGCGGCGCCGGATGGTGCTGTGCTTGTAATAGGTGAAGTCGTTGCCGGTGCGCGAGCGCAGCAGCACGAAAATCTTGTTCAGGTTGTCGCCGCCCTCGGACAGCAATTCTCCCCTGGGGCCGGATTCCTCAGGGCGCAGGTAGGGGTGGCGCGCGATTCGCACCAGTTCCTTGCCGATCTCTTCCGGCGTCAGGACGAAATCGACATGGCCGGCCGCAATGGCGCTGTGCGGCATGCCATCGTATTCGGCGGAATCTTCGCTCTGGGCAAAGGTAATGCCGCCTTCAGCCTTGATCGCCTTCATGCCGAGCGTCCCGTCCGACGCCGTGCCCGACAGGATGACCCCGATCGCGTTGCTCTGCCGGTCTTCCACCAGGGAGCGCAGAAAATCGTCGATCGGCAGGTGCTTGCCATATCCGTCCGGTCGCGGCATCAGGTGCAGCACGCCGTGCAGCATGGCCAGGCTGTAATTGGGCGGCATCACGTAAACGTGGTTGGGGGCTATCCGAGTGCCGTCGCTAATTTCAACTACCGGCATGGCGGTGGCGCGGGCGAGCAACTCGGGCAGCAGGCTCACATGCTTGGGGTCGAGATGCTGCACCAGGACGAAGGCCATGCCGGTGTCGGCGGGCAGGTTCTTCAGTAGTTTGGTGAAGGCGTCCAGGCCGCCGGCCGAGGCGCCGACGCCCACCACCGGAAATGTTTGTTCCGCAGCGTCGGGCTGCTTGTCGCCCAACTCCTGTTCGGCGGAATGGGGTTGAGAATTGGATTTTTTGGGCATGGTCCGGGTTCGGTTGAGTTACCCTAAAAACCGCTATTATCCACGGATGAACACAGATTAACACAGATAAAACAAATGGTTGAGCATAAGCCGTTGGCTACCCGAGGGTGGGCTATACACTTTATGTAACCATTGATAATCCGTGTACATCCGTGTTCATACGTGGATAAACCGCTCTTTCCAAGGTTATTGTACGGTTTGACTGAACATTACTTCTCTACCGGGAAAATAACAAGAACTCGTAGTGCATTGCGCGGCGGATGCCGCGTTGCGGTCGCGTAACCAGGATTGACCGGGCTGGCCTGAAACAGTATCATTAGCCGCTTTGCAAAAACGAGAAAAACAGCCATGCGGGGAAAGTTGGTTGCGGGTAACTGGAAAATGAACGGCGGCCTGGCGCAGAACAAGGCGCTGCTGGAGGCTGTTATCGCTGGCATGGCCGGCGTGCAGGGTATGGGTTGCGCGGTGTGCGTGCCTTATCCGTATCTGTTTCAGGCACAATCCTTGTTGCAGGATACCGCGATTGCCTGGGGTGCGCAGAACCTGAGTCAGCACGACAAGGGCGCCTTTACCGGCGAGGTTTCCTCTGCGATGCTGCTGGATTTCGGCTGCAAGTACGTGCTGGTGGGTCATTCCGAACGTCGCGCCATTTACGGCGAGGACGACGCCACGGTGGCGCTGAAATTCGAGGCGGCGCAGAAGGCCGGCCTGACCCCGATCCTGTGCGTGGGCGAAACCCTGCAGGAGCGCGAATCCGGCATAACCGAGGCGGTGGTGGCGCGCCAGCTCGATGCAGTGACCGGGAAATTCGGCGTGGCCGCATTGTCTAAAGCGGTAGTGGCCTATGAACCGGTCTGGGCAATCGGCACCGGCAAGACTGCCTCGCCGGAGCAGGCGCAGGCGGTGCATGCCTTTATTCGGGGCAAGATTGCGTCCCAAAACAAGGATGTTGCTGACGGACTGGTCATTCAGTACGGGGGTAGCGTCAAAGGGTCGAATGCGGCCGAGTTGTTCGGCATGCCGGATATCGACGGCGGCCTGATTGGCGGCGCCTCCCTGGATGCGCAGGAATTCCTGGCGATCTGCCATGCGGCAAAGCGCTAAACTGTAAGAGGGTAACAATGGAAACACTGGTTTGGGTTATACATATTATTGCGGCGCTGGGTACGATCGGCTTGGTGCTGATGCAGCACGGCAAGGGTGCGGATATGGGTGCTGCCTTCGGTAGCGGCGCATCCGGCAGTCTGTTCGGTTCCACCGGATCGGCAAATTTCCTGAGCCGCGCTACGGCGATTTTTGCCACGGTTTTCTTTTTGACCAGCTTGGGATTGACCTATTTTTCCAGCCACAAGAGCAAGCCGGTGGGCGTGATGGAGTCGCATAGCCTGGCACAGCCCGCCGTTCCAGCTGATGCTGCCAAGCAAGTAGTGCCAGTTGTTCCGGCCCAAGGTGGTGCTGCCGGATCGAAGGCGGGAGAAATCCCTAAGTAACACCCTGTTTTTGAATGCCGATGTGGTGAAATTGGTAGACACGCCGTCTTGAGGGGGCGGTGGCGCAAGCCGTAGCAGTTCGAGTCTGCTCATCGGCACCAGATATTCTGAAAAATAGCTCGCCTTTTGGTTGAGGAGGGTTATAATAAAATCAGTAAATAATGAATAACTGATGTAACGCTTGGTCGTTTGCCATTATGGGGCGCCAGCCTAGCTCAGAGGGAAAGGGGCCGCATGCTGGAAAATTATTTTCCGATCTTGCTGTTTGTCATGGTAGGCCTCGCGGTTGGGGTCATGCCGATGGCAATGGGTGGCCTTCTCGCGCCGCATCGTCCCGACGACAAAAAAAACTCCCCCTACGAATGCGGCTTCGAGGCCTTCGAAGATGCGCGCATGAAATTTGATGTGCGCTACTATCTGGTCGCCATTCTGTTCATCCTGTTCGACCTTGAAATCGCTTTCCTCTTTCCCTGGGCGGTGGTGCTGCAGGAAATCGGCCTGTTCGGTTTCTTCGCCATGATGATTTTCCTTGCCATCCTGGTGGTCGGCTTCGTTTACGAGTGGATGAAAGGGGCGTTGGAATGGGAATAACGGCATGAGCAGGAAGCAGGGGCCCCGCGCAGCGGGGATGCGACCGGCCGCGATTGCCGTTGAATGCCTGAACTGGCACGGTGTTCTGCACGGTAGCCGGATGGTAATGGAGGTGACGCATGGGCATTGAAGGCGTCCTTGAGAAGGGGTTCGTCACCACTTCGCTCGATACGGTATTCAACTGGGCCAGTACCGGTTCGATGTGGCCGATGACTTTCGGCCTCGCCTGCTGTGCCGTGGAGATGATGCAGGCGGGCGCTTCGCGCTACGACCTGGACCGCTTCGGCATCGTGTTTCGCCCCAGTCCGCGCCAGTCCGACGTGATGATCGTGGCCGGCACCCTGACCAACAAGATGGCGCCCGCATTGCGCAAGGTCTACGACCAGATGGCCGAGCCGCGCTGGGTGTTGTCGATGGGTTCCTGCGCCAACGGCGGCGGCTATTACCATTATTCCTACTCGGTGGTGCGCGGCTGCGACCGTATCGTGCCGGTGGACGTTTACGTGCCCGGTTGCCCGCCCACCGCGGAAGCCCTGCTCTATGGCCTGATCCAGTTGCAGAAGAAGATCAAGCGCACCCATACCATTGCCCGCTAAACGTCGATGAAACTGGAAACACTCAAGCAAAATCTGCAAGCCGTGCTGGCCGACAAGGTGGTCGGTTTTTCCGAGCATGTCGGTCAACTGGCGATTGAAATCAGGCCGGAACACTGGCTGGAAGCGGCGCGCGCCCTGCGCGACCATCCCGAATTGCGTTTCGAGCAGCTCACCGACCTGTGTGGCGTGGATTACAGCACCTATGGCGATGGCCGCTGGCAGGGCCGGCGTTTTTGCGTGGTGGTGCACCTGCTTTCGGTCAGCAACAACTGCCGGGTGCGAATAAAAATGTTTGCCAGTGACGATGATTTCCCGGTGGTGGATTCGGCCTCCGAGATCTGGCCGGGCGCCAACTGGTTCGAGCGCGAGGCCTTCGACCTGTTCGGTATTATTTTCACCGGCCACCCCGACCTGCGCCGCATCCTTAGCGATTACGGCTTCATCGGCCATCCCTTCCGCAAGGATTTCCCGCTTTCCGGCAACGTCGAGATGCGCTACGACCCGGAGCAGCGCCGCGTGATCTATCAGCCGGTGAGTATCGAGCCGCGCGAGCTGACGCCACGCATCGTGCGCGAGGAGAATTACGGTGGCTGATATCCGCAATTACACCCTGAATTTCGGTCCACAGCATCCAGCGGCGCACGGCGTGCTGCGCATGGTGCTGGAGCTGGATGGCGAGGTGGTGAAGCGCGCCGATCCGCACATCGGCTTGCTGCACCGCGCCACCGAGAAGCTCGCCGAGCACAAGACTTTCCTCCAGGCGATGCCCTACATGGATCGCCTCGATTACGTGTCGATGATGTGCAACGAGCACGCCTACGTGATGGCGACCGAAAAGCTGCTCGGCATCGAAGTACCGATCCGCGCCCAGTACATCCGCGTCATGTTCGACGAGATCACCCGCATCCTCAACCACTTGTTGTGGCTGGGCGCGCACGGTCTGGACATCGGCGCGATGACCATCTTCCTCTACACCTTCCGCGAGCGCGAAGACCTGATGGACGTCTACGAGGCGGCCTCCGGAGCGCGCCTGCACGCCGCCTACTACCGCCCGGGCGGAGTGTACCGCGATCTGCCCGACAGCATGCCGCTGTATGAAACGGCGAAAATGACGGTCCACAACGCAAAGCAGGTGGAGGGCATGAATGCCAACCGTCACGGCTCGATGCTGGATTTCATCGAGGATTTCACCAACCGCTTCCCCGGTTGCGTCGACGAGTACGAAACCCTGCTCACCGACAACCGCATCTGGAAGCAGCGCACCGTCGGCATCGGCGTGATTACGCCGGAACGCGCCCTGGCGCTGGGACTGACTGGCCCGATGCTGCGCGGATCGGGGTTGGCGTGGGACTTGCGCAAGAAGCAGCCCTACGAAGTTTATGACAGGATGGATTTCGACATCCCGGTTGGCGTCGAGGGCGACTGCTACGACCGCTATCTGGTGCGCATGGAAGAAATGCGCCAGTCCAACCGCATCATCAAGCAGTGCGTGGACTGGCTGCGCGTCAATCCCGGGCCGGTGATCACCGACAACCACAAGGTGGCGCCGCCTGCGCGGGAGGGAATGAAGCAGAACATGGAAGAGCTGATCCACCACTTCAAGCTGTTCACCGAGGGCATGCATGTGCCCGAGGGGGAGTGCTATGCGGCAGTGGAGCACCCCAAGGGCGAATTCGGCATCTACATGGTTTCCGACGGCGCCAACAAGCCCTACCGCCTCAAGATCCGCGCCCCGGGCTTCTCCCACATGTCGGCGATGGATGAAATGGCGCGCGGTCACATGATTGCCGACGTGGTGGCGCTGATGGGCACCTTTGATATCGTGTTTGGCGAGATTGACCGATGAATGACTTGAACCGCAAAGGCGCAAAGACGCAAAGGTTTTTAGGGATTCTTTGCAGTTTCTCTGCGCCTTTGCGCCTTTGCGGTGGGTTTTGAATATGCTTTCACCTGAATCACTCAAGAAAATCGATCGCGAGATCGCCAAGTATCCGTCCGGGCAGAAGCAGTCGGCGGTGATGGCGGCGCTGCGCATCGCTCAGGACGAGAAGGGCTGGCTCGCGCCGGAAACCATCGAATTCATCGCCGGCTATCTGGGCATGCCGCCGATCGCGGCACAGGAAGTGGCGACCTTCTACAACATGTACAACCTGCAACCGGTCGGCAAGTACAAGATCACGGTCTGCACCAACCTGCCCTGCACCCTGATGGGCGCGGAATCGGCGGTCGAGCATCTGCAACGCAAGCTCGGCATCGGCTTCGGCGAAACCACGCCGGACGGCAAGTTCACCCTCAGGGAGGGCGAGTGCATGGGCGCCTGCGGCGACGGACCGGTGGCCACCGTCAATAATGTGCGACTGTGCGCCAGGCTGACGCCCGAAGAGGCCGACCGCATTCTGGCGGGGCTGGAGTAGCCATGAGCGATAAAGTGATATTCCACTCCATCCACCTGCCGGAATCCTGGAAGCTGGAGAATTATCTTGCAGTCGGCGGCTACGATGCGCTGAAGAAGGTGCTGGCTGAAAAGATGACTCCCGAGGCGATCATCGAGCAGGTCAAGCTTTCGGCGCTGCGCGGCCGCGGCGGCGCGGGCTTCCCCACCGGCCTGAAGTGGAGTTTCATGCCGAAGAACTATCCCGGCGACAAGTATCTGGTGTGCAACAGCGACGAGGGCGAGCCGGGCACCTTCAAGGATAGAGACATCCTTCGCCTCAACCCGCACGAGTTGATCGAGGGCATGATCATCGGCGGCTACACGCTGGGTGCGAAGACGGGCTACAACTACATCCACGGCGAGATCTGGGCGGAGTACGAGCGCTTCGAAGCGGCCCTGGACGAGGCGCGCGCCGCCGGTCTGCTCGGCAAGAACATTCTCGGCAGCGGCTTCGATTTCGATATCCACGCCCATCAAGGCTATGGCGCCTACATCTGCGGCGAGGAAACCGCGCTGCTCGAATCGATCGAGGGCAAGAAAGGACAGCCGCGCTTCAAGCCGCCGTTCCCGGCGAGCTTCGGTCTGTATGGCAAGCCGACCACGATCAACAACACCGAGACCCTGGCCTCGATTCCCTACATCATCAAGCATGGCGGCCAGAAATTCCTCGAACTGGGCAAGCCCAACAACGGCGGAACCAAGATTTTTTCCGTTTCCGGCCATGTCAATAATCCGGGCAACTTTGAAATCGGCATGGGCACGCCATTCAGCGAACTGCTCGCAATGGCGGGCGGGGTGAAGGACGGACGCAAGCTCAAGGCGGTGATTCCGGGCGGGTCCTCGGTGCCGGTCCTGCCGGGCGAAATCATGATGGACCTGACCATGGACTACGATTCCATCGCCAAGGCCGGCTCCTATCTCGGCGCGGGTTCGGTGATCGTGATGGATGACACGGTGTGCATGGTGCGCGCGCTGGAGCGGCTGTCCTACTTCTATTTCGAGGAATCCTGCGGCCAGTGCACGCCCTGCCGCGAGGGCACCGGCTGGCTGTACCGCGTGATCCACCGCATCGAGCACGGCCAGGGACGGCCGGAAGATCTCGATCTGCTCGACTCGGTTGCCGGCAACATCATGGGTCGTACCATTTGCGCGTTGGGCGACGCCGCGGCGATGCCGGTGCAGGGCATGCTCAAGCATTTCCGCAACGAATTCGAGTACCACATCCAGCACAAGAAGTGCATGGTTTAAGAATATGCTAAACATCGAAATAGACGGCAAACAGCTAACGGTCGAACCGGGCAGCACCATCATGGATGTGGCCGATGCGGCGGGCATCTATATTCCGCGCTTCTGCTACCACAAGAAGCTTTCCGTCGCCGCCAACTGCCGGATGTGCCTGGTTCAGGTCGAGAAGGCGCCGAAGCCGATGCCGGCCTGTGCCACCCCGGTGACCGAGGGCATGAAGGTGATGACACGCTCCGAGACCGCGATCAAGGCGCAGAAGGCGGTGATGGAGTTCCTCCTGATCAACCATCCACTCGACTGCCCGATCTGCGATCAGGGCGGCGAATGCGAATTGCAGGATCTGGCGGTGGGCTACGGCGCGAGTGCCTCGCGCTACGCCGAGGAAAAGCGCGTGGTGTTCAACAAGAACATCGGTCCCCTGATTACCACCGACATGACGCGCTGCATCAACTGTACCCGTTGCGTGCGCTTCGGCCAGGAAATTGGCGGGATGATGGAGATGGGTCAGATCGGCCGCGGTGAGCACGCCGAAATCACCACCTTTATCGAGCGTTCGATCAATTCCGAACTGTCCGGCAATATCATTGACCTGTGCCCGGTCGGCGCGTTGACCAGCAAGCCGTTCCGCTATAGTGCGCGGGCCTGGGAACTGACCACGCGCCCCTCCGTCAGCCCTCACGATGGCCTGGGCGCCAATCTCAGCGTGCAGACCAGGAACAACCGCGTTTTCCGCGTGCTGCCGCGCGATAATGAAGAGATCAACGAGTGCTGGCTGTCGGACAAGGACCGTTTCGCCTACGAGGGTTTGAACGCTGAAGACCGGTTGCAGCGCCCGATGATCAAGCGCAACGGCGAGTGGCGCGAGTGCGACTGGTCCGAGGCGCTGGAATTCGTGGTTGCCGGAGTCATGCGCGTCCGCGACGAACAGGGCGAGGACCAGGTCGGCGCGTTGGCTTCGCCGCATGCCACCCTGGAAGAACTCTACCTGCTGCAGAAATTGCTGCGCGGCATCGGCAGCGGCAATGTCGATCACCGCCTGCGCCAGTCCGATTTCAGCGCTGATGCCCATATGCAGGGCACACCTTGGCTGGGCATGAGCATTGCCGAGCTGGATCAACTGAATAGCGTCCTGATCGTCGGCAGCACGCTGCGCGCCGACCATCCGTTGCTGGCGCATCGCCTGCGCCAGGCCGTCAAGCGCGGCGCCGAATTGAACCTGATCAACCCGGTCGATGACGACCTGCTGTGCCGTGTCGCCAACCAGGCGATCGTCGCGCCCGATGCGATGGCGGCAACGCTGGACCAGGTGCGTCGCGCACTGGCCGGCGAATCCGCCGATACGGCAGCGCAAGCGATTGCCACCAGCCTCAAACAGGGCGAGCGCAAGGCGGTTCTGCTCGGCAATCTGGCGCAGCATCACCCGCGCTACGCCGAGCTGCATGCCCTGGCGCAGCAGATTGCGGAGCTGGCCGGCGCCAAATTCGGATTCCTCGGCGAGGCGGCGAACAGCGTCGGCGCGCATCTGGCCGGTGCAATGCCCAGCGCGGGAGGCATGAACGCCGCGCAGATGATCGATGACCCGCGCCGCGCCTACATTTTGCTCGGCGTCGAAGCGGAGCTGGATAGCTACAACCCGACCAGGACGCTGGCCGCGCTGCAAGCGGCGCAACTGGTCGTCGTCCTGAGCGCCTACAAGAACAAGGCGCTGGATTACGCTCACGTGCTGCTGCCGGTGGCGCCGTTCACCGAAACCTCCGGCTCCTTCGTCAACACCGAGGGCCGGGTGCAGAGCTTCAACGCCGTGGTCAAGCCGCTGGGTGAAACCCGTCCGGGATGGAAGGTACTGCGCGTGCTGGGCAATTTGATGGATGTGAAGGGCTTCGATTACGACAGCGCCGAGCAGGTGCGCGCCGAAGTGCTGAATGGCGACATCACGTCGAAGTTGAATAACTCGCTGCAAACCTTTGTTGCCAAGCCGGCTGAAGCGAAGAGCGGCTTGCAGCGCATCGGCGAAGTGCCGGCCTATCATGCCGACGCCATCGTGCGCCGCGCTGCCGCGCTGCAGAAAACTGCCGCAGCGGCGCCGCAGGGAGCCTGGATGAATGCAGAAACGCTAGCCAGCGTGGGTGTTGCCGAGGGTGCGGACGTAAGCGTCAGCCAGGGAGCAGGCAGCATCGTTCTCAAAGCGCTGCGCGACGACCGTCTGCCAGCCGGCTGTGTGCGGGTCGCCGCCGGACATCCGGCCACCGCCATGCTCGGCGGCATGCTGGACGAGATCGTGCTGGGGCGGGTGGGGTAGACCATGACTGACATAATCGCGATTCTTCAAGGATTCTTCGGCTTTGCCTGGCCGCTGGTGTACAGCATGGCGAAGATCGTCGCCATCGTCGCGCCGCTGATGCTGGGCTTGGCCTATCTGACCTACGCCGAACGCAAGATCATCGGCTACATGCAGGTGCGTATCGGCCCCAACCGCGTCGGCCCCAAGGGTTGGCTGCAACCGATTGCGGATGGGCTGAAGCTGCTGATGAAGGAAATCGTGATTCCCTCCGGTGCCAACAAGGGGATATTCCTGCTCGCCCCGGTGCTGGCCATCGGCCCGGCGCTGGCGGCCTGGGCGGTGGTGCCGTTCTCGCCGGAGCTGGTGCTGGCCAATATCGATGCCAGCGTGCTCTACATCATGGCGATTACTTCGATGGGCGTGTACGGCATCGTGCTGGCGGGCTGGGCATCCAATTCCAAGTATGCCTTCCTCGGCGGGATGCGTGCCGCGGCGCAGATCGTTTCCTACGAAATCGCCATGGGTTTCGCCCTGGTCGGCGTGCTGATGGCGGCGCAGAGCCTGAACCTGGGGGAGATCGTCAAGGCTCAGCAGGGCGGGGTATTCAACTGGTACTGGCTGCCGCTGTTTCCCCTGTTTATCGTTTACCTGATCTCCGGCCTGGCCGAGCTCAACCGCGCGCCGTTCGACGTGGTCGAGGGCGAATCCGAAATCATCGGTTTCCATGTCGAATATTCCGGCATGGCCTTCGCTATCTTCTTCCTGGCCGAATACGCCAACATGATCCTGGTCGCGACCCTGACCTCGCTGATGTTCCTCGGCGGCTGGAACCCGCTGTTCGATTTTGCGCCGTTCAACTGGATTCCGGGCTTCTTCTGGCTGCTGGCCAAGGTGTTGTTCGTGCTGTTCCTGTTCCTCTGGTTCCGCGCCACCTTTCCGCGCTACCGTTACGACCAGATCATGCGCCTGGGCTGGAAGGTGTTTATCCCGGTGACCCTGGTGTGGATCGTGGTGGTTGGCGCCGCCATGCAGACCCCCTTCGGCTACCTGTTCCATTGAGGCGAAAAGCGTGAACAAGATCAAAAGCTTCTTTTCGACTTTCCTGCTCATCGAGCTGCTCAAGGGCATGGCGCTGACCGGGCGTCACATGTTCTCGCGCAAGATCACGGTGCAGTTCCCCGAGGAGCGCACGCCGATGTCGCCGCGCTTCCGCGGCCTGCACGCTCAGCGCCGCTACCCCAATGGCGAGGAACGCTGCATCGCCTGCAAACTGTGCGAGGCGGTGTGCCCGGCGCTGGCGATCACCATCGAATCGGAACAGCGTGATGATGGTACCCGGCGTACCACGCGCTACGACATCGATCTGACCAAGTGCATTTTCTGCGGCTTCTGTGAAGAAGCCTGCCCGGTGGATGCGATAGTTGAGACCCGAATTTTCGATTACCACGGCGAAAAACGCGGCGACCTGATTTACACCAAGGACATGCTGCTGGCCGTGGGCGACAAATACGAAGAGCAAATCGCCCAGGACAGGGCGGCGGACGCAAAATACAGATAAAAAAATGAACCGCAGAGGCGCGGAGGCGCAGAGAAAACCATGGTAATTACCCTCCGCGTCTCTGCGTCTCTGCGGTTAATAACGAATTTGGTGAAAGTTTCATAATGAACTTTGAAACACTGGTTTTCTACTTCCTCGCGAGCATCCTGCTGTTTGCAGGATTCCGCGTGGTGACCGCGCGCCATCCGGTGCATGCCGCCCTGTTCCTGGTGCTATCGTTCTTTACCGGAGCCGGGCTGTGGCTGTTGCTGGAGGCCGAGTTCCTGGCGATCACCCTGGTGCTGGTCTACATCGGCGCGGTGATGGTGCTGTTCCTGTTCGTGGTGATGATGCTTAACCTGAACATCGAGAAAATGCGTCAGGGCTTCTGGGATAACCTGCCGCTGGCAGCTTTCGTCGGCATCCTGATGGCGATTGAAATGACGCTGGTGCTGACCGTGGTCGGCCGTACCGTCAGCACCGTCCAGGTGTCGCATGCCGGCGGTTACAGCAACACCAAGGAACTGGGCCGCCTGCTCTATACCGACTATGTCTACCCATTCGAACTCGCCGCGGTGATCCTGCTGGTGGCGATCGTTGCCGCTATCGCAATCACCTTGCGCCGCCGGCCCGGTACCAAGCATCAGGATCCGGCATGGCAGGTGAGCGTCAAGCGCGAAGACCGAGTGCGACTGGTCTCGATGCCGGCTGAGAAAAAAGGGGAATAAAGTGCTGACATTGACCCATTATCTAATCCTCGGCGCGCTGCTGTTTGCCATCAGTGTGGTGGGCATCTTCCTCAACCGCAAGAACCTGATCGTCCTGCTGATGGCGATCGAGCTGATGCTGCTGGCAGTGAACATGAACTTTGTCGCCTTTTCGCATTATTTGCACGACACCGCCGGACAGGTTTTCGTGTTCTTCATACTCACGGTTGCCGCGGCCGAATCGGCCATCGGCCTGGCGATTTTGGTGGCGCTGTTCCGCAACCTGAACACGATCAACGTGACCGAGCTGGATCATTTAAAGGGGTAATGAGGGATGGGTAATGAGTGATGGGAGAAAATCCGGGAAGCCGGGCAACCATTCCTCATCACCCATCACTCATCACGAGATGCTATGACTGAAATGCAAAAACTCTATCTGCTGGTACCGCTGGCGCCGCTGGCCGGGGCGGCGATCGCCGGTCTGTTCGGCTGGCTGATCGGGCGTGCGGCTTCGCACTGGGTGACCATCCTCAGCGTGGTGATCTCCTTTGTCGCTTCGGTGGTGATTTTTCAGGACGTGATGGCGGGCCACACCTTCAACGGCAGCGTCTATACCTGGCTCACTACGGGCGATACCCGCTTCGAGGTCGGCTTCCTGATCGACCGCCTGACCGTCATGATGATGCTGGTGGTGACCTTCGTCTCGCTCATGGTGCACATCTACACCATCGGCTACATGGCGGAAGATCCCGGCTACCAGCGCTTCTTCAGCTACATTTCGCTGTTCACCTTCTCGATGCTGATGCTGGTGATGTCGAACAACTTCGTCCAGCTGTTCTTCGGCTGGGAGGCGGTGGGACTGGTGTCGTATCTCTTGATCGGCTTCTGGTACACCCGGCCGACAGCGATCTACGCCAACCTGAAAGCTTTCCTGGTCAACCGTGTCGGCGACTTCGGCTTCCTTCTCGGCATCGGCCTGATACTGGCGCATTTCGGCACGCTGCAATATGACGCAGTATTCGCCCGTGCGCCGGAAATGGTGAATGCCACCATAGAGCTGATTCCAGGCAGCCCCTGGCTACTGATGACGGTGATCTGCATCCTGCTGTTCGTCGGCGCGATGGGCAAGTCGGCCCAGTTCCCGCTGCACGTCTGGCTGCCGGATTCGATGGAAGGCCCGACGCCGATTTCCGCATTGATCCACGCCGCCACCATGGTGACCGCGGGCATTTTCATGGTTGCGCGCATGTCGCCGCTATTCGAACTGTCCGAGACTGCGCTGTCGGTGGTGCTGGTGATCGGCGGCATCACTGCACTGTTCATGGCGCTGATCGCCATCGTCCAGACCGACATCAAGCGCGTGGTGGCCTATTCGACCCTGTCCCAGCTCGGCTACATGACCGTGGCGCTGGGCGCATCGGCCTATTCAGTCGGGGTGTTCCACCTGATGACCCACGCCTTCTTCAAGGCCCTGCTGTTCCTTGGCGCCGGTTCGGTGATCATCGCCATGCATCACGTGCAGGACATAACCAAGATGGGCGGCCTGAAGAAATACATGCCGCTGACCTACTGGACCATGTTCATCGGCGCGCTGGCTTCCGCCGGCGTACCGGGCTTCTCCGGATTCTTCTCCAAGGACGCGATCATCGAGGCGGTGCAGCTTTCCCATACGCCCGGTTCCGGCTTCGCCTACTTCGCCGTGCTGACGACCGTATTTATCACCGCCTTCTACACCTTTCGCCTGATATTCATGACCTTCCATGGCAAACCGCGCTTCGACACCCATGGTCACGGACATGATGATCACGGCCATGGACACGGCGGTACGCCGCACGAATCGCCCTGGGTGGTGACCGTGCCGCTGATGCTGCTCGCCATCCCCACCGTGGCGGCAGGCTGGCTGATCGGTCCGATGCTGTTCGGCGGCTTTTTCGGCAGCTCGATTCACATTGCGCCGGAGCACAATGCCCTGGCGCACATGGCGGAGGAGTTCCACGGTGTCTTGGCTATGATGCTGCATGCGCTCGGCACCGCACCGTTCTGGCTGTCGGTCGGCGGCATTGCCACTGCCTGGTTCCTGTATATCAAGCGGCCGGAGCTGCCGCCGGTCATCAAGGCCAAATTCGGCCTGATCTCGACCATACTCGAGAAAAAATACGGCTTCGACGAGTTCAATGACTGGTTCTTCGCCGGCGGCGCGAGGCTGATCGGGCGCAGTCTGTGGAGAGGCGGCGATGTCGCAGTGATCGACGGCTTCTTCGTCAACGGCACGGCGCGTTTGATCGGCTGGTTTTCCTCGCTGACCCGCCGTCTCCAGTCGGGCTACATTTACCACTACGCTTTCGCCATGATCATCGGCGTGTTCGTGTTGATGACGCTGTTTGTGAAGGGATAAGAACAAGCATGTTTGCTGGCCTGTCATTGTTGAGTCTGGTTGTCTGGGTGCCGATTGCGGCCGGCATTGCCGTGCTCGCCACCGGCAGCGACCGTAACGCCGGGCTTGCCCGTGTTCTGGCACTGATCGGCGCACTGGCCGGCTTCGCGCTGAGCCTGCCGCTGTATACCCAGTTCGACACCCTGCAGGCGGGCATGCAGTTCGTCGAAATCAGCCCCTGGATCGAGACCTTCAAGGTCACCTACCACCTCGGCGTGGACGGCATCTCCGTGCTGTTCATCCTGCTCACCAGCTTCACCACCGTGCTGGTCGTCATGGCCAGCTGGAAAGTGATCGAAAAGCGCGTGGCGCAGTATATGGCGGCCTTCCTGATCATGTCCGGCCTGATGAATGGCGTTTTCGCCGCGCTCGACGCAGTGCTGTTCTACGTGTTCTGGGAAGCGATGCTGATTCCGATGTTCCTGATCATCGGAATCTGGGGAGGACCGAACCGGGTTTACGCGGCGGTCAAGTTCTTCCTTTACACCCTGCTCGGCTCGCTGCTGATGCTGGTGGCATTCATCTACCTGTACACCAAGGGCGGCACCTTCGAGATCCTGGATTTCCATCGCCTGTCGCTGACCCTGACCGAGCAGATCCTGATCTTCTTCGCCTTTTTCATGGCGTTCGCGGTCAAGGTGCCGATGTGGCCGGTGCACACCTGGTTGCCGGATGCCCACGTCGAGGCGCCGACCGGCGGCTCGGTGGTGCTGGCGGCGATCATGCTGAAGATGGGCGCCTACGGCTTCCTGCGCCTTTCCCTGCCGATCGTGCCGGATGCGAGCCATGCCCTGTCCGGCTTCATGATCACCCTGTCGCTGATCGCCGTGGTCTACATCGGTCTGGTGGCGCTGGCGCAAACGGACATGAAGAAGCTGATCGCCTATTCCTCGATTTCGCACATGGGCTTCGTTACCCTCGGTTTCTTCATCTTCAACGCCTATGGCGTTGAAGGCGCGCTGGTGCAGATGATTTCCCACGGCTTCATCTCCGCCGCGATGTTCCTTTCCGTCGGGGTGCTCTACGACCGCATGCACAGCCGCATGATCGCCGACTACGGCGGCGTGGCGAACAGGATGCCGATCTTCGCCGCCTTTTTCGTGCTCTTCGCCATGGCCAATTCCGGCCTGCCGGGGACCAGCGGCTTCGTCGGCGAATTCATGGTGATCATGGGCGCGGTCAAGGCCAACTTCTGGTATGCCTTCCTCGCCGCCGTCACGCTAATTTTCGGTGCCGCCTACACGCTGTGGATGGTGAAGCGGGTGGTGTTCGGTGCCGTCGCCAACGACCATGTCGAGCATCTCAAAGACATCTCACCGCGCGAGTTTCTGGTGCTGGGTCTGCTGGCCGTCGCGGTGCTCGGCATGGGACTCTACCCGCTGCCGTTCACCGAGGTGATGCACCATTCGGTGAACAACCTGCTGTCGCATGTGGCGCAAAGCAAGCTATGAGAGCCTGTTCATGAATAGCTTGGACATTCTGGCCGCCCTGGCGGGCGCGCTGCGGCGTTGCCGGTCGCTTGCAGGGAATGGCCATGCGGCACGCCCGGCGCCTTGCATCGCATCCCGCCAGTACACCCATAATTGCCCAACCTATTCATGAACAGGCTCTAAGAGAGATTTTAAATGATATTCGCCATGCCCAACCTGACGCCTGCGCTGCCCGAAATCTTCGTGCTGATCATGGCATCGCTGATCCTGGTGGTGGACCTGTTCCTGTCAGGCAAGAACCGGTTCGTCAGCTACGCCCTGACCCAGTTCACGCTGCTCGGCGCCGCCTGGATCACCGTCAGCACCAGTGGTCTGGACGTGGTTCACACCTTCAATGGCATGTTCGTGGATGACGTCATGGCCGACGTGCTGAAGATGATGACCTATCTCGCCGTGGCGGCGATGCTGGTCTATTCGCGCAGCTATATCCAGTTGCGCAACCTGTTTGGCGGCGAATTTTTCGTGCTGGTGCTGTTCGCCATGCTGGGCATGATGGTGATGATTTCGGCCAGCCACTTCCTGACCCTGTATCTCGGCCTGGAGCTGTTGTCCCTGAGCCTGTATTCGCTGGTGGCGCTGCAGCGCGACTCGGCACAGGCGACCGAGGCGGCGATGAAATATTTCGTGCTGGGCGCGCTGGCTTCGGGTTTACTGCTCTACGGCATGTCGATGATCTACGGTGCGACCGGCAGCCTGGAACTGAGCAAGGTGGCCGCAGCGGTCCAGCAAAGTGCCGGCAGCAGGACGGTGCTGGTATTCGGCCTGGTGTTCATCGTCGCCGGCCTGGCATTCAAGCTCGGCGCGGTGCCGTTCCATATGTGGGTGCCGGACGTCTACCAGGGCGCCCCTACCGCGGTGACGCTGTTCATCGGCTCGGCGCCGAAGATCGCCGCTTTTGCCTTCGTCATGCGCCTCCTGGTCGAGGGCCTGCAGGGAATGGCGCATGACTGGCAGGGCATGCTGATCATCATGGCCATGCTGTCGATGGCGATCGGCAACATCACCGCCATCGCTCAGACCAACATCAAGCGCATGCTGGCCTATTCCACCATCTCCCACATGGGCTTCCTGCTGCTCGGCATCCTTTCCGGCAGCCTGAACGGCTACAGCGGTTCCATGTTCTACGTGCTGTCCTACGTGCTGATGAGCCTGGGGACTTTCGGCATGATCCTGCTGCTGTCGCGCAAGGGATTCGAGGCTGAAAATCTCGACGACTTCAAGGGCTTGAACCAGCGCAGTCCATGGCATGCCTTCATGATGTTGCTGCTGATGTTCTCCATGGCCGGCGTGCCGCCGACAGTGGGTTTCTACGCCAAGCTGTCCGTGCTGCAGGCTGCGTTGCAGGCCGGCTTCGTCTGGGTGGTCGTGTTCGCCGTCCTGATGTCGGTGATCGGCGCTTTCTACTACCTGCGCATCGTCAAGCTGATGTATTTTGATGCGCCTGAAGATCAGGCTCCTATTGCCTCTCAACCCGACGCCAGCGTGCTGATGAGCATGAACGGGCTGGCCGTGCTGGCGCTGGGCATCCTGCCGCAGCCCTTGATGGCCTTGTGCGCCTATAGCATCCAGCGCTCGCTGTTGTGACACAGGTACTGATCATCCTGGTATTGGCGTTTGCTGCTGCGAACCTGCCGTTTATGCTGGAGCGCCGCCTGTTCGTATTGCCGCCGCGCGGGGAGGGCAAAAGCCTGGTCTGGCGCCTGCTGGAACTGGTGCTGATGTATTTCACCGTCGGCGGCATTGCCTGGCTGGTAGAAAAAAACCTCGGCCCGGTTCAGCCGCAGCACTGGGAGTTCTACGCCACGACAGCCTGCCTGTTCCTGGTGTTCGCTTATCCCGGCTTCGTTTACCGCTTTCTCTGGCGCCGCAAGGGCGCCACCTGACCTGATTCCTTCCCCGAGATTGGCTTGAGACCGTAAAGCCACAATCCCTGTAACGCTTTCTGCTTGTTAAGCACTTCATCTAGCCTGGATAGAGATCTCATGGATGCCCCCGATTTGACCGAAAAACAGTTGTCCACCAGCAACGTCTATGACGGCCGCCTGTTGCATGTACGTGAGGACCAGGTGGCGTTGCCTAACGGCAGCACCACCACGCGCGAGTACATCGTCCATCCCGGCGCAGTAGTTGTGGTACCGCTGCTGGACAACGGCGATGTGCTGATGGTGCGGCAGTTCCGCTACCCGCTGAACCGCGATTTCCATGAATTGCCAGCCGGCAAAATCGATCCCGGCGAAGATGTGCTTATCTGTGGCCAGCGCGAACTGCTGGAGGAAACCGGCTATGCCGCGCAAGACTGGAAGTTCCTGACAACCATCCACCCCTGCATCGGCTATTCGGACGAGCGGATACTGATCTATCTGGCGCAGGGGTTGAGCGAACACGGCCACCGGCGCGATGAGGACGAGTTCCTGGAGAACGTCAGGCTGCCGCTGGATACGGCTATGGAATGGGTGCGCGACGGGCGCATCAGCGACGTGAAAACCATCATCGGCCTGTTCTGGGCGGAGAAAATTGTCGAAAAGAGGTGGGTGCCATAGAATGAGGTTTACCGAGGCGGATAAACCGGGCGGCGCCCATCATGACAAAAACCAACGAAGCCTACTCTCGCGTCCTCATCGACACCCAGCTTGCAAGCCAAAGCTGGAACACCCAAGACCAGAACAGCGTCCGCTATGAAGTGTTCGTCGATGATGGCACGCGCGCTGACTATGTGCTGTGCGACCGCCATGGCCGCTCGATGGCCGTCATCGAGGCGAAACGCTTCTCGGTGAGTCCGGGCGATGCCGCCGAACAGGCCAAGGGCTATGCCCGCCAGCTTGGCGTGCCCTACATCTTCCTCACCAACGGCAACGAAGTGCAGTTCTGGGAATGGGAGCGCGAAGCCTTCCCCCATCCGGTCAAGACCTTCTTCAAGCAGGATGACCTTGAACGCCGTTTCGCCACACGCCTGCTGCGCCGCGATCCGCTCACCGTCAATATCGACACCCGCATTGTCGAGCGCGACTACCAGATCGAGTGCATCGACACCCTGTGCCGCGAGATCGGCCAGGGACGGCGCAAGATGTTGGTGGAAATGGCTACCGGCACCGGCAAGACCCGCACTGCCGCCGCCTTCATCAAACGGCTGTTCGAGGCCAACGCTATCACCCGCGTGCTGTTCCTGGTGGATCGCATTCCGCTTGCTAAGCAGTCCGAAGACGCCTTCGCCGAGCACCTGCCCGACTATCCCGCCTATGTGCTGCGTGCCGGGCGGCGGTTCCAGGATGAGAAGCAAATCACCATCACCACGCTGCAAAGCATGGTGAACATCTACGCTGATTATTCGCCGGGCTATTTCGACCTTGTTATCAGTGACGAGTGCCACCGCAGCATCTACGGCCAATGGAAGAAAGTGCTGCTGCACTTCGACGGCGTGCAGGTCGGCCTCACCGCCACGCCCTGCGTGGCCGAGGGCGACTTCGGCGACGAGGAAGACACGCTCTTCGTGCGCGACACCCTGCGATTCTTCGAGGTCGAGAAGCCCACCTTCTCCTACAAACTCAAAGACGCGATTCGAGAGGGCTATCTCGCCCCGTATCAGATTTACAAGGCCATCACCGTCAAGACCGCTGCCGAGGGCGGCTTCGAGGTCAAGCGTGACGAACTGGACTGGCCAACAATGGATACCGACACCCGCATCGAGCTCGAGAAACTGTTTCAGGGCATAGACTCCCTGGTGGTCGATCCTTCCGCACTGGAACGCCGCTTCACCATTCCAGAACGCAACCGCGCCATCGTGCGCGAATTCCGCCAAGTGCTGGACAACGGCTTCATCGACAGCAAGGGCGTGCAAAGGAAACCCCTGTTCGGCAAAACCATCGTTTTCGCCGTCAACAAACGCCACGCCGAGACACTGGCCCAACTCTTCGATGCCCAATTTGCCGACCTGAAACCTTCGCCCGACATCCGCTATGCGGACTATGTGGTATCCGGCATGGGCAGCGACGACACCCTCGACGGCATGAGCAAGATACGCCGCTTCAAGAAAGAGCCGTTCCCCAAGATTCTCGTTTCGGTGAACATGCTCGACACCGGCTTCGACTGTCCCGAGGTGGTCAGCCTGGTCTTCGCCCGCTTCACCCGCTCGACCATCCTCTACCAGCAGATGCGCGGGCGGGGCACGCGCAAAGCGACAGGCAAGCCCGTCTTCACCATGTTCGACTTCACTGGCGTGTGCGACTACCACGGCGACGAAGACCCAATGGCCGAGGGTGGCGTGATGATCGCCAAGACCCCATCCAAGAAGAAATACGAGCCTCGCCGCCTGCTGGCACTGGATATCGACGACCACATCGACCCGACGACGCGCGAGTGGATCAGCATCGATGAAAACGGCAACATGATTTTCCCCGAGGCGTCCGAGCAGAAAGCCGCCGAACTGGGCACCCGTTTCGAGGCATGGCTGCTGGCACGGGAGGACATCAACCCCGGCGAGGAAAGCTGGCTGCGCATGATCGGCAGCCAGTTGCGCGCCAACGCCGGAAGCATGGACGAGTTCAGCGTCGGCCACTTCGCTTTCCATCCATTTTCGCAGTTGGGCGGCTACCCGCAGGCGGTGCGTGTCTTCGGCGGCGAGGAACGCCTCGAAGCGTTGATCGACAGCCTGAACGCCGCCGTCTTCGGCCATGACAAATTGGCGTCACAGGATACTTCCAGCAGTGATGACAGACGCGGGTTGATGCAATGATATTCTGGGTTTACATCCTTCACTGCACTGATGGTTCTTACTACACAGGGCACACCGATAACCTTGAAAAACGCATGGGTGAACATCAAACCGGCACATGCGGTGGATACACAGCCGAACGTTTGCCGGTCGAGCTTGCGTGGTCACAGGAATGTGCCACCCGCGAAGAAGCCTTGGCTGCGGAATTGCAGATCAAGGGTTGGAGCCGGAAAAAGAAGGAAGCCATGATGCAGAGCGATTGGGGGAAAGTATCCCAGTTGGCGAAAAAAGATTTCACGAAGAAGAAGTAGGGGTGATGGTTCGATACGCGCGCGGTGCGCGCTACTCACCACGAACGGTTGTAACTATGCGCGGTGCGCGCTACTCACCACGACTGGCCAACCTTTCCATCTCCGTTCGTCCCGAGTAGCCCGCAAAGCGGGCGTATCGAGGGACATGATGAACAACCCAAGAAAGGAAAAACATTTATGCCCCTGACCCCCGACATGCGGCGGTCTATCGACCAGATACGCGACTACCTCTTCGGCGGCGGCTATCCCGACCCGGTAAGCAACGCCGAACAACTCTCATTTCTGTTCTTCTTCTACCTGATCGAGGGCATCGACACCGAGAACAAACTCAAAGCCAAGGTGCTGAAACTGTCCTACGAGAGCCTGTTCGAGGGCGACTGGAAACTGCGCAATCCGCTCAATGCCACCGTTTCCGCGCCGTTCGCCCTGAGTAGCCCGCAACGCGGGCATATCGAAGGGCATGCCGCTTCGACAATCTCAGCACAAACGGCAATGACCATTCCCCGCGACCGTTTCCGCTGGTCGGTATGGGCAAAGGGTTTGTCAGGCGAGGGGCTGGTGCGATTCGTGCGCGACGAGGTGTTCGCCTTCGTTACCGAACTGGGCGAGCGGGGTGCCCACAATTTCATGAGCGGCGCGCGTCTTTCCATCGACGAGCCAACCGTGCTGACTCAGGTTATTAATCTGGTCGATGGCCTGCGGCTCGACCAGTCGGACGCCGACACCAAGGGCGACTTGTTCGAGCATGTGCTGCGGCAGATCAAACAGGCGGGTGAATTAGGCCAGTTCCGCACGCCACGCCACATCATCCGCACCATCGTCGAAATGATCGACCCGAAGGTCGGCGAAACCATCTACGACCCGGCAGCGGGCACGGCAGGCTTTCTGGTGGCGGCCTACAACCACATTCGCCTTGGCAATTCCTCGCCCGGTGCGATTCATGAGGCCGAACTCGACGGCAAGATGCAAAAGCGTGGCCTGGGCGACAAACTTTCGGCGGCACAGGTTTCTGCACTGCAAACCGCCACCTTCTTCGGCAACGATGTTGACCCGAAAATGGTGCGGCTCGCTACCATGAACCTCACCCTGCGAGGACTGGCGAATGTCCGCATCCTGCTGCGTAATGTGCTGACCACCACGCTGGACAACGAACGCAAGGCCGAGCTGGGGCTGCCCGCCGATGGATTTCATGTCGTGCTCGCAAATCCGCCATTTGCCGGGCGGGTGGACAAGGATAGAGTCGTCGAGGAAGTGAAGGTCGGCACCTCCACCGCCACCGAGTTACTGTTTCTGAAATACATGATGGACAGCTTGCGGCCAGGTGGACGCTGCGGCGTGATCGTGCCCGAGGGCGTGCTGTTCGGCTCAACCACCGCGCACAAGGAACTGCGTCGGCAACTGATCGAAAATAACCGCGTCGAGGCGGTGCTGTCCCTGCCCGGTGGCGTATTCCAGCCCTACTCCGGGGTGAAGACTTCGGTATTGTTTTTCCGCAAAGGCGGCAGCACTGAGAAAGTGCAATTCCTCCATGCCGACAACGATGGCTACAAAATGGATGCCAACCACGACACACCCATCGAGGCCGACGACATGCCGGGCCTGACAGAAGCGTACCACGTGTCTGAACAGAACTGGGTGAAATGGCAGGCTCGTGACTGCGGTGCAGAGTGGACGGCTAAATACTGGTTTGCCGACGTGGCGACGCTGCGGGCCAACGACTTTAATCTTTCTGCTGGGCGTTATCGGCCTATGTCCCAAGCCGCCGTTGAGCACCGCGACCCGCGTGAATTGCTGGATGAACTGGCAGCGATTGAGGCGGAGATTGTGGAGGAGGTAGAGGCGTTGCGAGTGGTTTTGGCGGAGCAGTCTACATGATGGACTGTCGGCTAGCAGAAGTCGCGAAGGTAGATTCTGGTGCAGGCTTTCCTTTGCAGTATCAAGGCACCCAAAACGCAACATTTCCTTTCCTCAAAGTTAGTGACATGAACCTTGAAGGAAACGAGCGCGAAATCCAGCGCTGGAATAATAGCGTCTCGGACGAAGTGCGAGGCAAATTGAGGGCAAAAGCATTTCCGGCTGGATCGCTCATTTTCCCAAAAATTGGTGCTGCAATCGGCACCAACAAAAAACGACAACTGACGCAACCATCTTGCGTTGATAACAACGTAATGGCGGTTATCCCCAAAGCCGAGTTACTTGAACCTGACTTTCTCTATTTTCTCTTTTTAGCAAAAAACATCAGCGATTTCGCCTCTGACTCTAACCCGCCGTCTATTCGAAAATCGGAAGTAGAAAACTGGCAGGTTCGGGTTCCTACACTCTCTGAACAACGCCGCATCGTCGATATTCTCTCTCGTGCTGCGGGCATTGTGCGGCTACGGCGCGAGGCACAGCAGAAAGCGGCGGAGCTGGTGCCGGGGATTTTTATCGATATGTTCGGCGACCCGGCAACGAATCCGAAAGGGTGGGATTGCAAAAATCTCGGCGATTTCAGCCGAATCATCGGTGGTTCCAGCCTCCCACCTGGTGAGACATATTGTGGTCAATCCGATGGAGTGCTGCTTATGAAAGTCAGCGACATGAACTTGCCCGGCAATGAGGTAAATATCATTTCTTGCAAGGAGTGGATAACCGAGCCGCCCCGAAGTTACAGCAAAGTAGCGACCGGAACGATCGTTTTCCCCAAACGGGGGGCCTCGATTGCTACGAACAAGAAGCGGATTACGACCAGGCATACTCTACTTGATCCTAACCTTATGGGCGTTGAATCCAATGAACAGGTCGCAAGAACGGCTTACTTATATCAATGGTTTTCAGCCTTCAACCTCGCGGACATTTCTAGCGGCACAACTGTTCCACAATTGAATAAGGGCGACTTAACCCCATTGGTTGTTCCTATCCCGCCACTCCTATTACAGAAAGCGTTTGAGGAAAAACGATCAAGCGTTTTTTCAATTCTATCTCAACAAATCACCGCCACTGCCAAGGCCGAAGCCACTTTTAGCGCGCTGCTGGCACATGCTTTTTCATCTAAGGAGAATTTGTAATGGCAGGAGAGGTTGCAGCAACTGTTGACTGGTCATTTAAGATTGCCGATGTTGCTATCATTTTCGCGACGATCCTTGGCCCAGTACTTGCGGTGCAGGCCCAGAAATGGCTTGAACGCGGTCGAGAAGTAACACAGCGGCGCGCGTGGATTTTCCGGAAACTGATGTCTACTCGCGCAACTAACCTATCACCCCAGCACGTTGAGGCACTAAACGCTATCCCAATCGAATTTTATGGGAAAAATAAGAAATTGAAAGCCATTATCAACAAATGGAAGACATACCTCGATCATCTGCATAAGGATGCGGATGTGGCCGGATGGGGTGATAAGAGGGTAGAACTGCTCGTGGACTTACTCCATGAAATGGCGGACTTCTTGGGGTATGAGTTTAATACCGTTGAGATTGCAAATGAAATTTACGCTCCCAAAGGTCATGCGTGGATAGAAACAGATCAGGATATTATCCGTAGAGGATTGGCGCTTCTTTTGAGTGGTCAGGTCGCACTGCCGATGGAGGTCAAGAGTTTCCCCTCTGATCCGGTTGCAGTGAAGGAGCAAGAGGACTTGCGCCATCTGCTGCTGAGTTGGTTGAAAGGTGATGCAAGCGTGGCTGTAAAACTAGATCAACAAGTGCAAGATTCGGAATCAGCTAAGGAGTAATTACTACTTAGCCGCTTTTCTGGCTCAGGTTTTATCCGATAACACTACACGACAAGGGCTAAGCATCACGGGCACGCCCTGCTTTTTGCCTCGTAACAAGTTGAACGACAACCACGTGGCCTGTTTAACATCCCTGCTGGACATTTCAATATTAATTCATATAATGAACAATATTTTGTTGATTATTGCATTTAAAGGCGATTCCCATGCTCCATAGTTATGCGTTTTCCAACTTCCAGTCGTTTCGGGAGCGGACCGAAGTCGATCTGACGTTAAGCCGCAAGGTGCCTTTGACGAATTGGATGGACGAGGCGGCCACGGGTGAGCGTGTGTCGAAGTTAATGGCCGTTGTCGGCCCTAATGGCAGCGGCAAGACGGCTTTGCTTAAACCCATGGCTTTTTTGAGCTGGTTTGTTGCTCATTCATTTCAGAGCCAGCCGGATACGGGCATCCCTCTTGCGCCACACGCCGCAGCCCATCACGAGCCGACCGAATTCGAATGCATGCTGGATTTTGACGGCAAGCTATGGCGGTATGTGCTGCGATGCACGCCAGAGCGAGTGCTCCATGAAGCGCTTTACCAGAAACGTGAGCGTTTCGGCTATGTCTTCGTTCGTGATTGGGACGCGGCAACCAACACCTATATGGTGAAGCAGCAAGATTTCGGTTTGGCGGCACAGGAGGCACGTAAGGTGCGTCCGAATGTCTCGCTGATTTCATGGGCGGCGCAGTTCGGCGTGCCGCTGGCGACTCGCATGGTCATGCCTTATGTCGTCACCAACGTCAATGTGCTGGGCAGGATACCGATAGGAGCTCAGGACGTATCGTCAGCCGCACAGCATTTCTCGGTTTATCCCAATCAGCGTGAGCGGATGGATCAACTGCTGGCGGCGTGGGATTTAGGACTGTCTGGTGTCGAATTGCTTGAAATGCCTACCAATAACCCTCAGAAGCCCGATGAGAAAGTATGGGTGCCCTTCGGCAAGCACAAAGACCGGGAGACTGAATTCAGCTTGCCTTTTGTCATGGAGTCGAGCGGCACGCAGGGTGCATTCGTGCTGCTGTCGCGTCTGCTAAACGCCTTGGAGATTGGTGGCCTCGCAATCATAGACGAGTTCGAGAATGACCTGCACCCGCACATGCTGGAACCCATTCTCGACTTGTTCGCCAATCCTTCCAGCAACCCGCACCAGGCACAACTCTTGTTTACCTGCCATGCTGTTGAAGTGTTGAATGTTATTCACAAGTCTCAGGTAATGCTGGTGCAGAAGGA
This sequence comes from Sulfuricella sp., assembly GCF_035531155.1. Classification (NCBI taxonomy): domain Bacteria; kingdom Pseudomonadati; phylum Pseudomonadota; class Betaproteobacteria; order Nitrosomonadales; family Sulfuricellaceae; genus Sulfuricella; species Sulfuricella sp. The sequence continues at coordinate 246,600 of NZ_DATKTK010000056.1, forward strand.
TTCTAACTGTGAGAGTTCAGCAATTCGTTTGGATGCAGTAGCGGGCATCCGCAACGACGATAATTTCTACGCAAAATACATGGCAGGTGCCTATGGCGCCGTGCCGCAAATCTGATCGACACTCATGGCTATCTGGCAAGCAAAGCGTACGCTGCTAATCGTGGGGGAAGGTGCCGATGAAGTGGCGTTTCTCAACCATGTTAAGCAGTTATATGTGCCGCGTGGTTGCGGGTTATCGGTAAAGATCAAAAATGCACAGGGCAAGGGTGCAAAGCATGTGGTCGAGTGGACTGCACGGCAAATGGCCATCGCTGATTATGATAAGGTTGCCGCCCTGCTAGACACTGATGTCGATTGGTCGCCTGCCGTTGGAAAGCTGGCAAAGAAAAAGAAAATTCAGGTGCTCACATCGGAACCCTGCTTTGAGGCTCTGATGCTGCGCGTGTTGGAGGAAAACCCCAACGGCAATGCCCAAGCGCTGAAAAAGCAGTTCGCCCCCTTCGTTAATAACGACGCAACGCAAAGTCAGAACTACGCCAACCATTTCAGCCCTGAACGCCTGCAAGCGGGTCGCTCGCATGAGCTGACTATCGACGCATTGCTTAACCTCATTAAAACCTAAATCGGATCGTTTACACGAACCGATCAACCCGCATCCTTCGATACGCGCGAGAAACCGCGCCACTCAGGACGAACGGATTTCACCCAGATGGTGATGCCGCATAATGGCCGTTCGTGTTGAGTCGGCCGAAGGCCGTATCGAAACATGAGCGGTCAATCGCCGTTTTTAGGTAGATTGCCCTCTTGAATTTCCTGCGTCAGCCCCTATTCAGTATAGGGTTTTCGCAACTGGAGAAAAAACAACATGACCGTAGAAGCACACAAGGAAACACTGGGTTTCCAGACTGAAGTCCGTCAGCTGCTGAAGCTGATGATCCATTCCCTCTACAGCAACAAGGAAATTTGCCTGCGCGAGCTGATTTCCAATGCCTCGGATGCCGCTGACAAGCTGCGTTTTGAAGCACTCGCCGACGATGCGATGTTCGAAGGCGATTCCAGTTTGAGGATACGCGTCAGCCAGGACAAGGCGGCGCGCACCATCACCATTTCCGACAACGGCATTGGCATGTCGCGCCAGGAGGTGATCGAGCATATCGGCACCATCGCCAAGTCCGGCACGCGCCAGTTTTTTGAGGCGTTGAGCGGCGACCAGGCCAAGGATGCCAACCTCATTGGCCAGTTCGGCGTGGGCTTCTATTCCGCTTTTATCGTGGCCGACAAGGTCACGCTGATCACCCGCCGCGCCGGGCTGACCGCCGAGCACGGCGTGCGCTGGGAATCCGCTGGCGAGGGCGACTACACCCTGGAAACAGTGGAGAAGGCCGGTCGTGGCACCGATGTTATCCTGCATCTGCGAGAGGGCGAGGACGATCTGCTCGACAGCTGGCGCATCAAGAGCATCATCAAGAAGTATTCCGACCACATCACGCTGCCCATCCTGATGCAGAAGGAAGAGTGGGATGCCGACAAGCAGGAAAGCCGGCTCACCGAAGAGGATGAAACGGTGAACCGCGCCAGTGCTTTATGGGCGAGGCCGAAAAACGAAGTGACCGCCGAGGAATACGAGGAGTTCTACAAGCATGTGGCGCATGATTTTGAAGCGCCGCTGGCCTATACCCACAGCAAGGTAGAGGGTAAGCAGGAGTACACCCAGCTGCTCTACATTCCGGCGCGTGCGCCGTTCGACTTGTGGGACCGCGAGGTGCGTCACGGCATCAAGCTATACGTGCGCCGAGTGTTCATCATGGACGACGCCGAGCAGCTGATGCCGCGCTACCTGCGCTTCGTGCGCGGGGTGATCGACTCCAACGATCTGCCGCTCAACGTCTCGCGCGAGATCCTCCAGCACAGCAAGGATATCGACAGCATTCGGGCCGGATCGGTGAAGAAGGTGCTCGGCCTGCTCGACGACCTGGCGGAGAACGACAAGGAGAAATATGCCAAGTTCTGGGGCGAGTTCGGCAAGGCGATCAAGGAAGGCGTCGGCGAGGACCATGCCAACAAGGAACGCATCGCCAAGCTGCTGCGCTTTGCCTCGACCCATGCCGACACCGCCGAGCAGAGTGTTTCCTTTGCCGACTATAGCGGCCGTATGAAGGAGGGTCAGGACAAGATTTACTACGTCACGGCCGACAGCTTTGCCGCTGCGAAGAACAGTCCGCATCTGGAAATTTTCCGGAAAAAAGGCATCGAAGTGCTGTTGCTTTCGGATCGGGTGGATGAGTGGATGCTGTCGCACCTTACCGAGTTCGACGGCAAGCCGCTGCAGTCGGTGGCGAAGGGTGAGCTCGACCTGGGTAAGCTGGAAGACGAGGCCGAGAAGCAGGAGCAGGAAAAGGAAGCGGGCGAGTACAAGGCGCTGATCGACCAGATCAAGGAAGTGCTCGGCGACCAGGTCAAGGAAGTGCGCATTACCCACCGCCTGACCAGTTCCCCGGCATGCCTGGTGGCCGATGCCCACGATTTGGGCGGAAATCTGGCCAGGATGCTGAAATCCATGGGGCAGGAAGCGCCGCAGACCAAGCCGATCCTGGAGATCAATCCGCACCATCCGCTCGTGCAGAAGATCAAGGGCGAAGCAGGGGGCGAGCGCTTCGGCGACTGGAGCCACATTCTGTTCGATCAGGCTTTGCTGGCCGAGGGTGGTCAGCTGGACGATCCCGCCGGCTTCGTGCAGCGCCTTAACGGCCTGTTGCTGGCGATGGCGGGAAGTTAGTTACTCGGGTGCCGGCTCGGAGTCAAGGGGCGCCCTAGGCGCCCTTTTTCTCGTCCAGAGGCCGGGTAATGTCGCCGAAGTGCAGGGCGAATTCACCCTTGCGCCGGTCTTCGAAGAAATGCCGCAGGGTGTTGCGGACGCTGGAAAAGGCCAGATCTTCCCAGGGGATAGTGGCTTCGCTGAACAGAGCCACTTCCAGGCTCTCGCTGCCCGGCATGAAGTCGAGGTCGAGCAGGCGACTGCGGAAGAACAGATGTACCTGGCTGATGTGCGGTATGTTGTAGAGCGCATAGAGGGCGATGATTTCCACGCGGGCGTGTGCCTCCTCAGCAGTTTCGCGCGCCGCCGCCTGGGCCGTGGTTTCGTTGTTTTCCATGAAACCCGCCGGCAAGGTCCACAGCCCGTAGCGTGGTTCGATGGCACGGCGACACAGCAGAATCTTGTCTCCCCATTCGGGGATCGCACCGACGACCATTTTCGGATTTTCGTAATGAATGGCGCCGCAGATGCTGCACATGTGGCGTGGCAGGTGGTCTCCGGGCGGGGTTTTCAGCGCTACCTTGGCCCCGCAATGGCTGCAATAATTCATTGTTTAAAGTTACCAAAAAAAGCTGCGGATAGATATAGGTTGGCGACTTGCGGCTTGTGCACATTTACTGTGGATAACTCTGTGGAGAACCTGTCTGGATCAACCCTAAGTGTCTTGCTGGAAAAGGATTTTGATGCGAAGCTTAAAAATTCTTCTAAACAATAAGTGTATAAAATCAACATGATATGCAAATATATACTGACATCATGGGCTTAGTCGCCAATGCGCATCCATCTTCTGTAAAGTGTGCATTAATTGCAGCTGGCGGGTATGTTCCTGTCATTGCCAATGCCTTAATTGGTAAGTGTTTTTCGGTAAAATTAAACTTATTCCGGTTATGGCCGATAATCATGGAACGGTCGGCTGAATCGCTATGCGTCAGGTTGTCTGGCGCGTCATAACAAAAATATCCTTGTCCGGAGGATATGTTCATATATTGATAGAGACGCATGAAAACACCATTGCTTTTTTTGCTGACGGCAGCGTTTTTGTCTTTCCCGCCTGGAACCGAGGCGGCGATGTGGTCGTCAGTAATCGCCAACGAAAGAGTGCGTGCCGAGATCGACCTGGCCAGTTTCCTGCGTCAGGGGAGCATCGTGACGGCCTGGGACCGGGAGGTTTACTCGGCGCTGGAGCAGGCGCGTCCAGGCGATTTCTATTTCAAGTCGGCAAAGTCCCTGATGCGCTACAACTGCAACGCCCGCACCGCAGATATGCTGATGAAAGTGTATTACGCTGAGGATGGCAGCGAGATTACAACCCTTACCGCCAGTTACTACGGCAAGCCGAATTACGTGATTCCCGATACTGAGGGCGAACAAAAATTCGAGCATGCCTGCCAGTATAAAAAACCAGTGGAAAAGCAGCCTGCCGCTGCCATCAGGAAGAAGAGCGAAAAGTCGAAAGAGGCTGATAAAACCGCAGACATGTCAGCAAAGAAAACAACATCCGGCGACAAGGCTAGAGCCGTAGCGCCAGAAAATCCTGTCAAGGCTCCTCCCAGATCCTTGCCAATTCGCAAGCCATCTGGAACTTTGCCCAAGCCGATTGCGGATGCCAGCAAAGGATCGACACAGAAATAATCTGTATATCGCAGTGGGGGCTGGCGAATTGAGTCTCCCGCAAATCAAGTTCCGTAGCGTGCTTCGGCCTGGATACCGATTTTTTTCAGCATGGGCGTCGGCACGCCTCGGCTACCTGTCACCCGCCGCCTTCACGCAGCGATACTATGCAAATCAACTCGCTGCTTAACCCGTTGGACTCCACTATTGCCAACCGACCTCAGCATCCGACCACGTCCGCACTGCGGACATTTCTCGGCCGGTTTTCCGGTTTCGGTGACACCCTCCGTCTCCGGGTGCCTGAGCATTGGAGCAACTCTCACAAGATCCAGTTGCAGGGAGATTCCATGCGGAAAAGAAAAACGAATTTAACCCAAACTGCCCACTCGGAGGCATAATTCAAAATTTGGCGTCGCTTCGGGTAGCAGGGGAGCACCATGGACAAATTTACTTCGGAACAGGTGGGCAGTGGAATGTGCATTCAAGAAGGTCTCAGACTACGTGGAAGATCACAAGGGCCTCTTGGTGGCGCTTGACGCCTTGATAGCGATTGCCGGTATTCACCTATGTGGTCGTTGATGAAGTCAATTAGGCTTGCCCTGGAAGGCGCAAGCCTGAAAATCCGCGTCATTATTCCCTTGGTGTTCGCCGGGCTGCTTCTGCTCGGCATTTTTGTACTCGGCGTCAACTGGTATCAGCAGCGCCATGTCGCCGAGCAGGCAGCCAATTTGCCAAAACAGTTCGAAAAGCTGTTCGCTGTTCGTCTGAAAACTGATGCGGAATCCTTGTCCATGGCGCTGAACGCATTGCAGCTAGACGACAAACTGCGTGCCGCCTTCCGCGAGAAAAACCGCGATGCCATACTGAACCGCGCCCAGCCCCTGTTCGAGACTTTGCGCAGCCGCAGCAATGTCACGCATATGTACTTCACCGGGCCGGATCGTGTGAATCTTCTCCGGGTGCATCAACCCGCGCGCCACGGCGACCGAATTGACCGCATCACCACGCTGGAAGCAGAAAAAACCGGCAAGCTTTATTACGGTATCGAACTCGGCCCATTGGGCACTTTCACCCTGCGTGTCGTCTCTCCCTGGTACGACGAAAACCGCCAATTGTTGGGATTCGTCGAACTCGGTAAGGAAATCGGCGAAATCGTGCACGAGATGCAAGAGGTTCTCGATGCCGAATTCATTGTTGAGATCGACAAGCGCTACATAAACCGCCAGGCATGGGAAGAGAGCATGAAGATGCTGGGCCGAGATAGCATCTGGGGCGACCCGGCTCAGCCGACTATTATTTATCATAGCACGGGGGTTGTCCCTTCTGCTCTTGCGCCGATTCTGGCCCAGGCCGACCGGAATGCGCGCGGCAAGATGCTGGAATTGACCCTCGCCGGACGCCATTATTGCGGCAACTTTCTTCCTTTGCTGGATGCGGGCGGACGCAGGGTGGGACAGATATTGCCGTTGCTGGATGTGAGCGAGTTGCGTGTCGACGCGCGTCGCATGCTGTTGCTCGTCGGATGGATGGTTCTTGGGGTCGGCGCGGTGCTATTTCTGATTTTTTACAACATCGCGGAACGCGTGCAGCGGCAACTGGAAAGTGCGCGCCGCAGCCTCATCGAAGAAAACCAGGCCAAAGAGGCGCTCCGTTCGCTTCATGTGGAGGAGGTTAAGCGCAAGCACGCCCTGCTGATTCGAGCCCAATCGGAAATTGTAAAGCTGAATGCCGAACTGGAGCAACGTGTCATCGAACGAACCCAACAACTTGAAGCCGCCAACAAGGAACTGGAAGCATTCAGCCATTCCGTATCTCACGATCTGCGCGCACCCCTGCGCAGCATTAACGGATTTAGCCAAATGCTGCGCAAAAAATACAGTGATACCCTGGATGAGACAGGCAGGGAATACCTGGATCAGATACGCCTCGCCAGCCAGGGAATGGGCGAACTGATTGATGATCTGCTGGCGCTGTCCCGTGTCACCCGCATGGAAATCAAGAAAGTGCCGATTGATTTGAGCTGGCTGGTGCAATCCATCCTGGGTGCTATTCAAAAAAGCATGCCCAGAAGCGATGTGGAGTGCATCGTGCAGCCAGATGTCAATGTGAACGGTGATTTGCGCCTGCTCAAGATCGTGATGGAGAATTTTCTGGGCAATGCCTGGAAATTCACCAGTAAGCAGCCGGCAGCGAAAATCGAGTTCGGCGCGATGGAAAAAGAGGGTGAAAAAATCCTGTATGTGCGCGATAACGGCGCCGGATTCAATATGAAATACGCCGGAAAAATGTTCGGCGCTTTTCAGCGTCTGCACAGCAGCACCGAATTCGAAGGCACCGGCATAGGCCTGGCGACCGTCCAGCGCATCATCAACCGGCACGGGGGGCGAGTCTGGGCGGAAGGTGAAGAGGGAAAAGGCGCGACATTTTATTTTACGCTCTAAACATGCAAGCCTGATAATTCAGTGGGGGTAAGCCCCCGGTTTTGCCGTGGGTAATTTAATTTATGCATAAATTTATGAAAAACATAATGTTAAAAATGCGTCGTGGCGGTCGATTGCCTGGATCGACGTTGTGAGCATGGACAAGCTGAACATCCTGTTGATCGAAGACTCGCCCGTTGATGAAATGCTCATCCTGGGCGAACTTCGGGACGGCGGGGTCGAGTTTTCCTGGAAGCGGGTCGAGACGGAGGCAACCCTGAGCGCCGCACTGACCGAGCAACCGTGGGACGTTGTGATTTGCGATTATCACCTGCCTGCATTTGGTGCGCCTGAAGCTTTGCGCATCATCCAGGAAGGCGGATTGGATGTGCCGTTTATCGTTGTTTCCGGGTTTATCGATGAAGAATCTGCGATCGGAATTATGCGGGCCGGCGCCCACGATTTCGTCACGAAAGAGAAGTTGGCGCGCCTGATTCCGGCGATCGAGCGCGAAGTCAAGGAGGCAAGAAGACGCCAGAAACACAGTCAGGCGATGGAGAAGGCGCGTGCGAGCGAAAGAATGCTGCGCAACATTGCCTTGGCGCTGGGTGAGGGGATACTGGTAATGGACCGGGCAGGGCGGCTGGTTTTCATGAACCCGGAAGCCGAGCGACTACTGGGATGGGCCGAGATGGAACTGTTCGGCGAGAACATCCATCGGGTGATCCATTACCAGAAAGCCGACGGATCACTCCATTCCGAGGCCGAATGTCCTGTGGCGGCTATCAGAGCGCGTGGAGAAATTTACCGCACAGAGGACGATGTCTTTACGCGTAAGGGCGGGGCGATTTTCCCGGTATCCTATGTTTCCACCCCGATCGTGGAAGAAGACGGTGAGGTCGTGGCTTCCGTAATCGCTTTCCGCGATATTGCCGAACGCAAGCGCGCCGAAGATCAATTGCGCGAATCGCAACAGCAGCTTCGCCAGTTGTCCGCATCCCTGCAGACGCTTCGCGAGGAGGAAAGAACCCGTATCGCGCGTGAGTTGCACGACGAGTTGGGGCAGGTGTTGACCGCGCTTAAAATGGACTTGTCCTGGATGCGCGCGAGGTTTTCCAGCGATCAGGCGGCCTTGTCCCTGCAGGCCGAGTCAATGGCCAAAATGATCGACGCCACCGTGCTTGCGGTGCGGCGTATCGCTTCGGATCTCCGCCCCTGGTTGTTGGATGAACTGGGGTTGAGCGCGGCGATCGAATGGCTGCTGGAGGATTTCGGCAAACGCAGCGGGATCGAATATACGCTACGGCGTAGCCACGATGAATTCGATTTTGACAGCCAGTGTGCTACCGCCATTTTCCGCATCCTGCAGGAATCTCTCACCAACGTGGCACGCCATTCGCAGGCAAGCAAGGTCGCCGTGGCGTTGCTGGATACGGGCGATGAGATCGTTCTCTCTATCAAGGACAATGGCAAGGGGATGGATGCCAATGCGGATAAAAAGAGCGGAATCTCATATGGCCTATTGGGCATCAGGGAGCGTGCCTATGCCCTGGGGGGTGAATTGAAAATAGAAAGCAGTCCGGGGCAGGGTACTCTTGTAGAGGTAACGATTCCGAAAGCAGCATTGAAGGAAGAGAGGTCGGAAAGATGATTCGGATTCTCATAGCAGATGATCACGCGATCTTCAGGGAAGGCCTTAAGAAAGTGCTTGCCGATGCCGACGACCTAGCGGTCGAGGGCGAGGCGGTTGACGGTCACGAAGTGATGGCCAAAGTGCGCGAGCGGGATTGGGGCGTTCTGGTGCTGGACATGTCCATGCCGGGCAAGAGCGGCATTGAGCTGATCAAGCAGATCCGGAGCGAAAAAATCAAGGTGCCGATTCTGGTGCTCAGCATGTACGGCGAGGAGCAGTACGCCGTGCGCGCGATCAAGGCCGGAGCATCGGGCTACATGACCAAGGAAAGCGCCTCCTCCCAATTGGTCGAAGCGATCCGAAAGGTGGCATCCGGCGGCGTGTTCATCAGTAGCGGTGTGGCCGAAAGATTGGCGCTCGAATTCAGCTCGGCGAAGGATGATCATCCGCACACCCTGCTCTCCGACAGGGAATACCAAATATTCCGTATGATCGTTTCCGACAAGTCGCTCACTGCCATCGCGGAGGAATTGTCATTGAGCGTGAAAACCGTGGGCTCCCACAAAACCCGTATCATGCAAAAACTCAACCTGAACGGCAATGCCGAATTGATCCGCTACGCAGTCCGCCACGGGATCACCGGCGAGGCGTGAAGATGTTTCCTGCCATCCTGTAAGACCTAGCAGCCTGTCGGACTTAAAGGAAATCGGCTGCAAATCCGCCTGAGCGGTCCATATTTCGCCGCTTTTTTGGTCAATAGAACGACTATTGACCTGCAAAACCGGCAAAATCTGTCCTCGCCCAGCCAAATTTTCGCTTCGATTCTTCAAGTCCGACAGGCTGCTAGCGCATCCGGCTGGATACGCCCCCCATATTCTCATCGCTTCGTCCTTATCCCCGCATGTAAGAGTGCCGCTTTTTCAATAACGGCGCTTCCATGCCCCCATCTTATATTCTGTTCCCATCTGTGATGCAGCAATGGTTGGTGTTTTGCCATCGCATAACATATTGATATTCAATAAATAGCCAAGGCTGCGCTAAGAATTTTCTGGTGGCGCCCCCCTGCTTTTCTTACATTAAATTTCAACTTTCGCTGATGCATTTTTTTGCCGCCCTACGGCATCATGGCGCCAACTGAATAAACCCTGGGTTGGCGCCTAAATGATGATTTTTCTCGTGGAAGATTCACCTGATATTAGAGATCGTCTGCGCATCCTGATTTCGGAAGTCGCGGGCGCCGATGTGGTGGCGGAGGCAGACAACCAGGAAGACGCCGTGCGCGGTATTTTCGAAACCCAACCGGATGTGGTGATTATGGATCTGCATCTGGCCAGCGGCACCGGCATGGAAGTGCTGCGCCAGGTCAAGACGAAACAGCCGGCGATCCAGGTTGTCATGTTGACCAACCATGCCTATCCGCAATACCGCAAAAGATGCATTGAGCTGGGTGCCGATTATTTCCTCGACAAGTCCAGGGATATCGGATTGCTGGGCGATCTGCTGGCCGATCTGGCCAACGGTGTGTGCTTGTACAAAAAATGCATAGGCTGAAGAGGTGTAAATGAACAAAGGCAAGCATTTCTCGAATGGATGGATTTACCCGCTGGTTCCTGCCGTGCTGGGTGCGGCGGCATTGCCGCTCATGGGTGGGGGGGCGATGGTTAATCTGCTCACAGCGGCATGCCTGGTTGCAGTCGGGGTGGTTTCAGGCGCGCTTCTGACCAAACGCCATGCTGCCGCACTGCAAGCTGCGATAGCGGAGAAGGAACAGTCCTATCAGGAGACGTACAGTGCCGACGTGGAATCCTTCCTGAACGGGATGAGTGGTCTGGAGAACGAGGTTACCTCGCTGTGGGTGAAACAGATCGAGACCGGACGCACCCAGAGCGAGCAAGCCATGATCGAGCTGACTGGACGCTTCTCCGGCATCGTCGACAAACTGGATGAAGCGGTCAAGGCATCGACCCTGTCCGCCGACACGGTGGATAGCGCCGAAGGGCTGGTGACGGTATTTGCCAAAGGCAAGGCCGGACTGCAAGAGGCGATCGGATACTTGCGTACCGCAATGCGTGACAAAGACGCCATTCTGACTGGCAACATCGGCCCCCTGGCGCAATACATCGACCAGTTGAAGGGCATGGCCGCCTCAGTCTCCAAAATCGCCGACCAGACCAACCTGTTGGCGCTCAACGCAGCGATCGAAGCCGCCCGCGCCGGCGAATCCGGGCGTGGATTCGCCGTCGTAGCGGATGAAGTACGGAAACTCGCCAATCTATCCGGAGAAACCGGTCGCAGCATCACCAAAAATGTAGAAGTAATCAGCAGCGCCATTTCAACCGTGGTCAAAATCGCGGAAGAAGCAGGTGAACAGGATGACGCCGCCGTTAACGGAGCGGAAGCCGCCATCAATGTCGTCTTGGAAGATTTCCGTGGCGTCACGGACGGCCTGCTGGAAGCCGCCTCAACGCTGCGTCAAAGCAGCGTAGGCATCAAGAGCGAAGTGGGCGAATCGCTGGTGCAGCTCCAGTTCCAGGATCGGGTCAGCCAGATTTTGTGCCACGTGCGCGACAACATCAATGCCTTCCCGGGTTATTTGCAGCAAGGCGAGCAGAAATACCGCGAGTGTGGCCGTTTGACGGCCATCGACTGGTCAGGCCTGCTGCATGAGCTGGAGCGTTCCTACGCGACCACGGAAGAACGCAGCAATCATGGCGGCGGCAAGCAGTCGGTCGCGGCAGATGACGAAATCACTTTTTTCTAGGGGGTAACACGCTATGGCTAAAACCATCATGATCGTTGACGACTCGGCCACTTTGCGCCAGGTGGTCTCCATTGCCCTAAAGGGGGCAGGCTACGATGTGCTTGAGGGGGTGGACGGCAAGGATGCGCTGACCAAGCTCACCGGGCAGAAAGTTCATCTGATCATCAGCGACGTCAACATGCCCAATATGGACGGCCTCACCTTCGTCACTGAGGTGAAGAAGTTGCCAGCCTACAAATTCACGCCCGTCATCATGCTCACCACCGAGGCCGGCGAGGCTAAAAAAGCCGCCGGTCAGGCGGCTGGCGCCAAGGCCTGGGTGATCAAGCCGTTCAAGCCCGAGCAGATGCTGACCGCGGTTTCCAAGCTGATTTTGCCCTGAATCAGTCCTGAGTAACTTCCGGACACGCAGCACTCAGCACTAAATCAAGGAGAACACGATGGAAAACACTACCGAGAACGGAAGCGATCTCTGTCACCTGCGCCCCGAAGGCGAGATGACCATTTATACCGCGGATGAACTCAAGGGCCGACTGGTGGCTGCGCTGGGGCAGTGCAAAGAGCTGGAGATCGACCTGTCACAGGTAAGCGAGATGGATACCGCCGGGCTGCAATTGCTGGTTCTCGCCAAGCGAGAAGCGGCGGCGAAGAACAAGACGCTGCGGCTGATTTCCCATAGCCCGGCCGTGGTGGAAACTCTTGATCTGTGCAACATGAGCGGAGCGTTTGGCGATCCGATCGTCATCCAGTCCCATGCCGCCTAGCCTGTATTAAAAAATAAACGAGGAATACCCGCATGAACATGGATCAAGCCCTCCAGACATTCATCATCGAAAGCCGCGAACTGCTGCAGGACATGGAAGCAGCCCTGCTACGCGTCGAAAGCGCGCCGCAGGACGAGGATACGATCAACGCCATTTTTCGCGCCGCCCATACCATCAAGGGATCGGCGGGATTGTTCGGCCTGGACGGTATCGTCGCATTTACGCACGTAGCCGAAAGCGTGCTTGACAAGGTGCGCGACGGAAACATTCAAATCGATGGCGATCTGGTGGCGTTGCTTCTGTCTTGCTGTGACCACATTGGCGAATTGGTGGCGGACATCGCCGAGGGCAGTGGTGACGTGAGCGCGGAAAAGCTGGCGAAGGGGGAGCCCCTGCTGACCCGTTTGAACGCTTATCTGACGGATGACACCGAGAAAACCGACGGACCTTCCAGCGTTGCCGCGCAACGCGAAGAAACGGTTCACGCGAGCGGCGGCGGGGAGGTGGAAACCGACAACTGGCACATTTCCCTGCGCTTTGGCCAGGACGTGCTGCGCAACGGCATGGACCCGCTTTCCTTTATCCGCTATCTGGGAACGATAGGAAAGATCGTTGGCATCACCACGCTTTGCGATGCCATGCCGGCAGCCGAAGAAATGAACCCCGAGACCTGCTACCTGGGATACGAAATCAACTTTCAGAGCAACGCCGACAAGGCTGCGATCGAGGGCGTGTTCGAGTTCGTGCGCGACGATTGCCAGATTCACATCCTGCCACCGAAAAGCCGGATCGGGGCTTATCTCGGCATGATCTCCAGCCTGCCCGAGGAAACCATGCGGCTGGGCGAAATCCTCGTCGGCTGCGGCACGCTGACCCAATTGGAACTAGACGAAGCGCTTCGTATCCAGCGCAGCGAAGATGCAAATTCCGGCGTTTCCGTTGCCATCGGAGAGCATCACCGGCAAATCGGCGAAATCCTCGTCGCGGAACATATCGTCCAGGCGCCGGTGGTAGAGGCCGCGCTGGAGAAACAGAATCAGGTCAAGGAAGCGAAGGTACGGGAAAGCCAATCCGTTCGGGTGGATGCGGACAGGCTGGACCTGCTCATCAACCTGGTCGGCGAGCTGGTCATAGCGGGAGCCAGCACCAGCCTGCTCGCGCAACGCGCCGGCATGCCCGATCTGCTCGAATCCACGGCGACCATTTCCCGCCTGGTGGAGGAAGTGCGCGACAGCGCGCTGATGCTGCGGATGGTTCAGATCGGCGAGACCTTCAAGCGTTTCAACCGGGTGGTGCGCGACGTCAGCCGCGAGCTGGGCAAGGAAATCGAGCTGTCGATCAGCGGCGCCGAGACCGAACTGGACAAGACCGTGGTGGACAAGATCGGCGACCCGTTGATGCATCTGGTGCGTAACGCCATGGATCATGGCATCGAACCAGCCGAGGTGCGGCTGGCGCGCGGCAAACCGGCGAAAGGCACGATGCGCCTCAACGCCTATCACGAATCCGGCAGCATCGTCATCGAGGTCAGTGACGACGGCGGCGGCCTGAACCGCCAGAAGATTCTCGACAAGGCGCTGGCACGCGGAATCATCGCGCCGAACCAGAATCTGGCCGATCACGAAATTTACAACCTGATCTTCGAGCCGGGTTTTTCCACCGCCGACCAGGTAACCAACCTGTCCGGCCGCGGCGTCGGCATGGACGTGGTCAGACGCAATATCGCCGCGCTGCGCGGCAACATCGAGCTGGACAGCCAGGAGCACGTCGGCACCTCGGTGAAAATCCGCCTGCCGCTCACCCTGGCGATTATCGACGGCTTCCTGATGGGTGTGGGCAAGTCTTCCTACGTCGTGCCGCTGGACGTGGTGCGGGAGTGCGTGCAGTTGACCGAGCAGGAGCGGCAGACGCTTAGGGATCGCCAGTACATCGACTTACGCGGCGAGGTGCTGCCTTTCGTGCGGCTGCGTAACCTGTTCGAAGTGTCGGGCAAGCCGGGCCGCCGCGAATACATCGTGGTGGTGCAATACGGCGGTCAGAAAGCCGGGCTGGTGGTGGACGAGCTGATGGGCGAATTCCAGGCGGTGATCAAGCCGCTGGGCAAGCTGTTCGGCAACCTGAAAGGGATAGGCGGCTCCACCATCCTGGGAACAGGCGAAGTGGCGCTGATCCTCGATGTGCCGTTGCTGATCCAACAGGCCGTCAACGCCGAGGCGCAGATGGCGCTGGCTCAGGCATGAATTTTGGAATAATAACAGCAGTAACTTTTTAGGAAACTTGCAATGAAAAACTTGAAAATCGGCACCCGCCTGGCCATCGGCTTCGGGTTTGCCCTCACCCTCATGCTCGTCATTTCCGTCATGTCTTACATGCGCGTAGGCGAAATTAGCACCAGCCTCGGCGATATCGTCAACGACAAATTTCCCAAGACGGTCTCGGCCAACGATATCGTCGGCGCCATTAACGTGAATGCCCGCGCCATGCGCAATGTTCTGCTGCTGGACAAGCCCGAGGAAGTGCAAAAGGAACTGGCGCGCATCCCCGAGCAACGCAAGATCACCGCCGACCGCTTCGAGAAACTGGAAAAAACCATCAAATCTGAAGAAGGCAAAAAAGTGCTGGCCAATGCGCTGGAAATGCGCAAGATTTTCAATGTGGATCTCGACCAGTTCCTCGAACTGCAAAAGGCCGGCAAAAAGCAGGAAGCCGTCGAGTTGTTAGTCAGCAAAATCCGCAAATCCCAAGGCGATTATCTCAAGGCGGTAACCGAACTGATCGTTTTCCAGTCCAACCTGATGACGGAGGCCGGCAAGGTCGCGGATGATCTATCCAGCCATGCAAAACAGTTGATCCTGATTCTGGCGATCAGCGCTATCCTGATCAGTTCCGGTTTTGCCTTCTGGGTCACCCGCTCGATCACCCGCCCGCTCAACGAAGCGGTCGGCGTGGCCAACCAGTTGGCCGAAGGCGACCTGACGGCGAAGATCGAGGTGACCTCGAAGGATGAAACAGGTCAATTGCTGAACGCCATGCAGAACATGGTCGGCAAGCTCTCGCAGATCATCGGCGAAGTGCGCAGTGCGGCGGATAACCTCTCCAGCGCTTCGGAAGAAGTCAGCGCCACGGCGCAGAGCATGAGCCAGGCGACCAGCGAGCAGGCGGCTTCGGTAGAAGAAACCTCCGCCTCGATCGAACAGATGTCCGCCTCGATCAACCAGAACGCCGAGAATGCCAAGGTCACCGACGGCATGGCCTCGCAGGCGGCGAAACAGGCCACCGAAGGGGGCGAAGCGGTGAAATCCACCGTCGCCGCCATGAAGCAGATCGCCAGCAAGATCGGCATCATCGACGACATCGCCTACCAGACCAACCTGCTGGCCCTGAACGCAGCCATTGAAGCGGCGCGCGCCGGGGAGCACGGCAAGGGCTTCGCGGTGGTGGCGGCGGAAGTGCGCAAGCTGGCCGAACGCAGCCAGGTAGCGGCACGCGAAATCGGCGAAGTGGCGGGCAGCAGCGTGGAACTGGCCGAGCGCGCCGGCAAGCTGCTGGACGAAATCGTCCCGGCGATCAACAAGACCTCCGACCTGGTGCAGGAAATCACCGCCGCCTCGGAAGAGCAATCGAGTGGTGCCGCACAAGTCAATTCCGCCGTCAACCAGCTCAACCAGATCACCCAGCAGAACGCCAGCTCGTCGGAAGAGCTGGCCGCCACCTCGGAAGAAATGAGCGGCCAGGCCGAACAACTGCAACAGCTCATGGAATTCTTCAAGGTTGAGGGCGCGGCGATGGCCAGCGGCAAAAAAGCCAAGGCTGCGCACAAACCGGCCGTTGCGATGGCACGCAGCAAACCCGCCGGCCACGCACAACACGATCACGATGACGAACATGAATTCGTGCGCTTCTAAGGGAGACCGCCATGACTGCACTGGTTCCAGTGGGAAATAAAACGGCGGCGGTAGCTGCAGCAGCGGGAGATGAAAACCAATATCTCACCTTTCTGCTGGGCGGCGAGATGTTCGCCATAGAGATTTTGAACATCAAGGAAATCAACGAATACGGCCAGTTGACGACGGTGCCGATGATGCCCGAGTTTATCCGTGGCGTGATCAACCTGAGGGGGCGCGTGGTGCCGGTGGTCGATCTTTCGGCCCGGTTCGGGCGGAAGAGCACGGAGATCACCAAGCGCACCTGCAACGTGATCATTGAAACCGAAGCGGACGGCGAAGCGGTCGATATCGGCATTGTGGTCGATGCGGTGTCGGAAGTGCTGGAGATTCCGGCCTCCGAGATCGAACCGGCACCGTCCTTCGGCGCGAAAATCCGTGCCGATTTCATCAGCGGCATGGGCAAGGTCAACGGCAAGTTCGTGATCATCCTCAACGTGAACAAGGTGCTATCCGTCGACGAAATGGCGATGCTCATGGCCGCCGGCTCCGGCGATGTCGGTAGCGGCGAAACGGCTGTCGTGGCAAATATTCCGTGAGTTCAAATCGGCGGCACCCCTAAACGCACAGATTTAATTCTGTAAAACAAGTTGTTATGTAACTGTCCGGGCAAAAATGCCGGGCACTATTTTAAGGAACCCAAAATGAAGTCGGGAATATCCGGAATTTCTTTCAAAGCCAAACTGGTGTTGATGCTGCTGCCTGCGCTGGTGGGATTGCTGTACTTTTCCGCAGACGGGGTGCTGACCAAGTACCGCACCACGGAAAGCATGAAGGAATTGCAGATGCTGGTGGATCTGGCCGAGAAATCGAGTGCCGTGATCCATGAGTTGCAGGTCGAGCGGGGAATGTCCGCCGTCTTCATTTCCCTAAAAGGCGCGAAGCTCGCCACCGAACTGCCAGTCCAGCGCCAGGTCACCGACAAGAAAATGGCCGAACTGAAGTCCTTTGTGGCGCAGGCCGGGGCCAGCCTGACCCAGGGGAAACTGAAATCGTCCCTGGATGCGGCGAATGGGGAGCTGGGCAAAATCGGCGCCGTCAGGAACGGCATCAACGCCTTCAGCGTCAAACCGAAAGAAAGCTTCACCTATTACACCGACACGATCGGCTTGCTCACGGACGTGATCCGCCACGTGGTGGCAGCAAGCGATCATCCGGCCATCGTGAAGGAGGCGAGCGCATATCTGGCGTTCCTGCAGGGTAAGGAGCAGGCTGGCCGGGAAAGGGCGACGATGAATGTCGTGTTTGCGAATAACCGTTTCGACGCGGAGAGTCACAGCCGTTTTCTGACGGTTCTGGCCTCTCAGGACGTCTACTTCAAGACGTTTCTGGATTCGGCCTCGGAAGAAATGAAGCTTTCCCTCAATGCGGTCGCGGATAGCTCCGCTTCCAGGGAGGTGGATGGCATGCGCAAGGTCGCCCTGGACAAGGCGCAGGAAGGCGATTTCGGGGTCGATCCGGCAAACTGGTTTGACGCCATCACGAAGAAGATCAACGCCATGAAAGTGGCCGAGGACAAGGTGGCCACGAGTATCAGTGCGCACGCCACCCAGCTTGCCGACAAGGCACACAACGAATTGCTGTTGAATGTGGCGATAGCCGCCCTGGCCTTGGTCGTTGCTGCCCTCCTCGGCATTGGGATTACGCGCGGCCTGATCCGTCAGCTCGGCGGAGAGCCCAGCTATGTCGTCGAAGTGGTGCGCAAGGTATCCGATGGCGATCTGACCGTGAAGGTCGTTACTGCGGAAAACGACTCGGCTAGCCTGTTGTTTGCGGTCAAGGGCATGGTTGAGAAACTTTCCCATATTATCGGGGATGTACGCCAAGCAGGAATCTCCCTGTCCGAGGCCTCGGAGCAGGTGAGTTCGACGGCGCAATCGCTGAGCCAGGCGACAAGCGAACAGGCCGCGAGCGTGGAAGAGACCAGCGCCTCGTTCGAACAGATGTCGGCCTCGATCAGCCAGAACACCGAGAACGCCAAGATAACCGAAAGCATGGCTGCCCAGGCAGCCAGGCAGGCGACCGATGGCGGCGAGTCGGTGAAGGCGACGGTATCGGCGATGAAACAGATCGCCGACAAGATCGGCATCATCGACGACATCGCCTACCAGACCAACCTGCTAGCGCTCAATGCGGCCATCGAAGCGGCGCGCGCCGGCGAGCACGGCAAGGGTTTCGCGGTGGTCGCTGCGGAAGTGCGCAAGCTGGCCGAGCGCAGCCAGGTCGCAGCGCAGGAGATCGGGCAAGTGGCGAGCAGCAGCGTAGAACTGGCGGAGAAAGCCGGCAAGCTGCTGGACGAAATCGTCCCGGCGATCAACAAGACCTCCGACCTGGTGCAGGAGATCTCTGCGGCCTCGGAAGAGCAGTCGTCCGGGGTGGGTCAAGTGAACTCGGCGGTGAACCAGCTCAACCAGATCACGCAGCAGAACGCCTCCTCCTCGGAAGAGCTGGCGGCGACGTCGGAAGAGATGCTGGGCCAGGCCGAGCAGCTACAGCAGTTGATGGGGTTCTTCAAGCTTGGCGGTGGGGCGGCCTCCACTGCCCAGGCGAAGAAGACTGTCGCCACGCACCAGCATCATGAGAGGCGCCCGGTCAGAACCGGTTCTGCCGCCATCCCGGTACTCAATGAAGCCGAATTCGTTAAATTCTGAAGGGGCGGAGCATGGGAGCGCTAATGCGAGCGGAACAAAAGGCCGATATGGCTGATAAGCGGCAACAATACCTGACATTTCTGCTGGGAGGAGAAGCCTTTGCCATCGGCATCCTGGGCATCAAGGAGATTATCGAATACGGCCAATTGACCACGGTGCCGATGATGCCGGGATTCGTTCGCGGGGTGGTGAACCTGCGCGGGGCGGTGGTGCCGGTGGTGGACATGGCGGTGAGATTCGGCCGCAACCCAACGGAAATCACCCGCCGTACCTGTGTCGTGATTATCGAGACCGAAGCCGGGGGCGAGAAGCAGGATATCGGCGTGATCGTGGACGCGGTCAACGCGGTGATGGATATTCCGGACTCCGAGATCGAACCGGCACCAACGTTCGGGGCAAAGATCAGGGCGGATTTCATCGGCGGGATGGGTAAGGTGGATGGAAAGTTCGTGATCATTCTCGATGTCGATCGCGTTCTCAGCTTTGACGAAATGGCTGCTCTTGCGGGAATTGACGATGCGAAGGCTGATGGACAACCCGTGCTCAACCCGGAAGGCGCTTCCGATTCGCGGCGCTTGGCTTAACTGGATTTGGTAAAGGAACCTATCGTTATGTTGTCTCTTTTAAAGAAAAATGGCCGGGCGCAATCGGCTTCGCAGGCTGAAACCGCTAATCTGTTGCAAACCGAGCTAGACGAGGAGCGGGCAAAAAATTGGTTCTCCGGCCAGATTTTTGTCAACATGCAGACCTTCGGCGATTCCTTCCTGCAAGTGCAGAGTTCGCTTGCCAGCCTGGCGGCGACCATGGAAGGCGAGAAAAAACATGCCCTCCAGGCAGAAAGCTCGTTCGGCGCGGTTCGCGATTCGATCGAGAAAATTTCGACCAACCTGGAACAGCTGTCGCAAAACACCCAGGCATCCGTGACGCGTGTGGATCATCTGCACGAGCGCACTGAAAAAATCAGCGGCTTCGTTAACATGATCGAAGATATCGCCGATCAAACCAATCTGCTGGCATTGAATGCGGCCATCGAAGCTGCGCGGGCCGGGGTGCATGGGCGCGGATTCGCGGTGGTGGCGGACGAGGTGCGCAAGCTTGCGGTGCGCACCGCTACGGCGACGCGGGAGATTGTTGCCCTGGTTTCCGACATTCAGGAGGGTACCGGCCATGTCAAGGAGAACATGGAGAAGGATGCGGTGCATATCCGCCAATTCAGCGCTGACGGCCATAAGACGACGCAGGATGTCCACGAGGTGCTGACGCTTTCCCGCGATATGCAGACCGCCATTTCCGCCAGCGCTCTGCGCAGTTTTGTGGAGGTGGTCAAGGTGGACCACATGATTTTCAAATTCGAAATCTACAAGGTGTTCATGGGCCTGTCCAAAAAAACCGCGGCGGATTTCGCCAGCCATACCGGCTGCCGCCTCGGCAAATGGTATTACGGCAGCGGCTCAGCCAATCTTTCCTCGCTGCCCAGTTTCCGTAATCTCGAAACGCCCCACAAGATTGTCCACCAAGCGGGGGTCGCCGCCGTCGCTCATTTCCTGGCGGGCGAACTCAAGGAAGGGAGCGAGGCGATAAACAAGATGGAAAAAGCCAGTCTGGTCGTTCTCCAGGAGCTGGAAAATATGGCGAAAAGCGGCGAAAAAGTTTCCGCCGCGAACGACTGACAAGGTTCATGCAGAGATTGCGGTGGGCATAATAGATGGACGTGCAAAAACAGATTATTTCCGACAGGGAATTCGGTGATTTCAGGAATCTGCTTTACGGGATCACCGGCATCAATTTATCCGCGGGAAAGAAGGCGCTTGTCAGCGGACGGCTGGCAAAACGCCTGAGGGAACGCCAGCTTGAAAGCTATGGCGAATATTTCCGCTTTCTTTCCAGTGGTCAAGATCCTGCGGAACTCCAGACCGCCATTGACCTGCTGACCACCAACGAAACCTATTTTTTTCGCGAGGCGAAACACTTTGAATTCTTGCGCGAGCAAATTCTTCCCCAGTTTGCGCGGAACCGCCCTTTCAGGGTGTGGAGCGCGGCCAGTTCCAGCGGGGAGGAGCCTTACAGTATTGCCATGACCCTGGCGGATTGCCTGGGCGAGGAAAGCTGGGAGGTGTTCGGCTCCGACATCAGCAGCCGGGTGCTGGAGAAAGCACGTTCCGGGCATTACCTCATGGAAAGAGCAAAGGACCTTCCGCGGCAGCACTTGGTTAATTACTGCCTGAAGGGCGTGAAGAGCCAGGCAGGGACTTTCCTGATAGACCAAAGGCTGAAAAGCCGTATGCGATTCCAGCAGGTCAATCTGAACGCCGATCTTCCCGGTGTCGGGGAATTCGATGTGATTTTCCTGCGCAACGTAATGATCTATTTCGATACGGAAACGAAGCGCCGGGTGGTCGAACGCCTGTGGCATACGCTCAAGCCGCAGGGCTACTTGATTATCGGTCATTCCGAAAGCCTGAACGGGGTTTTCGACCGGATGCAGGTGGTGAAGCCTTCCGTATACCGGAAGCCGTAAACATGAAAAAACCCGCCCATATCATCGAAATTTTCCTGCACCCGGGCGACTTTTATTTCGGCGACAAAAGTACGCGCATTCGTACCCTGCTGGGTTCCTGCGTTTCAATTGCCATTTGGCATCCAGGTTTGCAAATCGGCGGCATGTGCCATTATCTCTTGCCGAGCCGGGCTGGAAAGCGCAGCGACACCCTGGACGGGCGTTATGCGGAGGACGCGATGGCGCTGTTCATGCAGGAGATCCGGCAAAGTGGAACTTCTCCAGCCGAATATGAAGTGAAATTGTTCGGCGGGGGTAATATGTTCCCAAAAAACAGGCAGGGCGGGGGCTGCAAGGACGTTCCGTGCAAAAATGTCCTGGTGGGACGGGAACTGGTCGAGCGCTATGGTTTCAAGATCAAGGCCGAGGATTTGGGCGGCGTTGGCCATCGCCGAATCATTTTCGACATCTGGAGTGGCGACGTCTGGGTCAGGCAGAATTCGGCCGCGCTCCCTTCCCAATTCGATATGAGTGAGGATAGCCCGGTTTACGAGATATTGCCGGCGAGGGCGTTGATGGATGGAGCGGGTTCGATTCGCGGAGCGAAGGGGTGATGATGGATATCTTGCGGGGTACGTTGCGCGTTTTGTTCGTGGAGGATTCGGAAGTCGATGCGGCGCTTACCCTTCATGAACTGGACGAAAATGGGATCAACGTGGCCTCCCGGAGGGTGGAAACGGAAGCCACCCTAAGGAAGGCGCTGGAAGAAGGGCCGTGGGATCTGATTATTTGCGATCACAATATGCCGCAACTGGACTCGATTTCGGCGCTGGAGATTGTGAAGGAAAGCCGGCTGGATATCCCTGTTGTCATTGTTTCTGGAGAGATTCCGGATGAGACCGCCGTGGCGGCGATGCGCGCAGGGGCGGCCGATTTTATCAAAAAAGACAACCTGGTGCGGCTGGCACCCGTTATCGAGCGGGAACTCAGGGAGGCGGCCGCGCGCGCCGATCTTCGGGCGGCGCATGCCAGCATCGAGCACCTGGTTTTTTATGACACGCTTACCGGCCTGCCGAACCGCGATCACCTGTTCAAGTATCTCGGCGCATTGGTTGGCCAGGAGCAAGGGAAGAAAAGCATTGCGGTTCTTCTTGTGGATCTGAACCGCTTTCGCCAAATCACCAGAACGCTCGGTATTCTTATCGGCAACAAGGTGCTGCAGGAAGTCGGCGAACGGCTACGCGGCGCGCTGGGTGAGGATGCTTTTGTCGCCAGGCTTGGCGCGGACGGCTTTGCCGTCGTGGTGTCTGATGCAGGGAATGAAAGCCGCATCGCAAGCGCGGTTGCGGCTATTCAAAACGCCTTCCTCAAGGCCTTCGAGATCGGTGGTCACGAGCTGTTTCTGGGTTGTAGCATAGGGGGCAGCCGCTATCCAATAGATGGACATCAACCCGACCAGCTTTACAAAAATGCCGAGATCGCCCTCTATAGTGCAAAGGCCGCGGGGATGGGCGAGTATCGGCTTTACCGCCGCGAAATGAGCGCGGGGCATGAAAGCTTGTTCAGCATGGGGAATGCCCTCCACCGGGCGTTGAGCCAGAACGAATTCCTGCTGCATTACCAGCCCCAATTCGATCTCTACAGTGGCGCCATCATTGGCATGGAGGCTTTGCTTCGCTGGCAGAATGCGGAACATGGACTGGTTTCCCCCGCACAGTTCATTCCCTTGCTGGAAGAAACCGGCTTGATCGTTCCGGTGGGGGAGTGGGTGCTACGCACTGCCTGCGCAACGGCGCGGGCGTGGCAGGATGCGGGAATCGGCCCAATAAGAGTCGCGGTGAACCTTTCGGCTATCCAGTTCCAGCAGCCTGATGTGGTCGGGACGATCCGCAATATATTGAAAGAGAGTGGAACAGATCCGAGCTGGCTGGAGTTGGAAATCACGGAAAATATCGCCATGCATAACGAGGAGGTAACCATCGCCACTTTGACCGATCTGAAAGCGCTGGGAATCGGTTTGGCCATCGACGATTTCGGCACGGGCTACTCTTCTCTCAGCTATTTGAGGCGGTTTCCGATTCACAAGCTTAAAATCGACCGGTCATTTGTCAGCAATATCGATTCTGGGCAGCATGCCGACGGTGCGATTGTGCAAGCGATCATTGCTCTGGGGCGCGGCCTCGGCCTCAAGGTCATTGCGGAGGGGGTCGAAACGGAGGCGCAGTCCTCGTTTTTGAATCTGCACGGTTGCGATGAGGTGCAAGGATACCTCTTCTCGCGCCCACTGACAGTGGAAGATGCCACCACCTTACTGAACGGGCGATGCTAATTCGTTGCTGCGCTGCATTTGCCTGAGTGCGAACGTCAGTAGGCTGTGCGCCAAATAAAAGGCATCTAATGAAAAAAATCAACGTGCTGATCGTGGACGACTCGGCGGTGGTGAGGCAGGTGCTGTCCGGCCTGCTGGAGGACGACCCCGCGATCCACGTGATAGGCGCCGCTTCCGACCCGATTTTTGCGATGGAGCACATGCGCCGTCAATGGCCCGACGTGATCGTGCTGGACGTTGAAATGCCGCGCATGGATGGCATCAGTTTCATGAAAAAGATCATGGCCGAACGTCCAACGCCGGTGGTGATCTGTTCCACCCTGACGGAAAAGGGGGCGGAGACGACCATGCAGGCGCTGGCCGCCGGAGCCGTCAGCATTGTCACCAAACCCAAGATCGGGCTCAAACGCTTTCTGGAAGACTCTTCCTCGGATATTGTGGGTGCGGTCAAGGCGGCATCACACGCCAATGTTCGACGCATGGTGGCTGCGCCGCTACTCAAGGTGGCGCCAAAACTCAACGCCGACGCCATTCTGCCTGCCGGCGGCGGCCAGGCCATGGCGCAAACCACGGAACGCATCGTTGCTATCGGGACATCCACCGGAGGAACGCAGGCATTGGAGGTCGTGCTGACCGCGTTGCCACGTGTTTGTCCCGGTATCGTCATCGTCCAGCATATGCCGGAAAAATTTACGGAAGCATTTGCCGCTCGACTCAACGGTATCAGCCAGATCGAGGTCAAGGAGGCGCAAAATAACGATCGCGTACTTCCTGGGCGCGCGCTTATTGCGCCGGGCGGCAGGCACATGGTGCTCAGGCGTAGCGGGGCGCAGTATTTTGTCGAAGTGGTTGACGGGCCGCTGGTGAACCGTCACAGGCCATCCGTGGATGTGTTATTTCGTTCGGTTGCCAAGGTGGCCGGTAAAAACGCCTTGGGCATCATCATGACCGGCATGGGTGACGATGGCGCGGCAGGGCTGCTGGAAATGCGCCAGGCCAACGCCTGCACCATTGCCCAGGATGAAGCCTCGTGCGTGGTATTCGGTATGCCCAAAGAGGCCATCAAACGCGGCGCGGCGGAGAAAATCGTCCCGTTGTCGGCGATTCCCGGGGAGATCATCAACGGCTGATCCCCCACGCCAAACTGGGCTGGATTATAAGAAGCTGTCTCAATAAATATCATGGGTGCGACTATGGCATTTGGCCCTCCGGCGCGAAGCGGTGAAGCGCCGTTTGGTTGTTCCAAACAAGAGAGCCGCGACATAGCCGGAGGGCCAAATGCCGACGTCCCGAAGGGTTGCTGCCAGAAAGCCCGGCAGCGTCAGCCCTCCCCTCAATCCCCTCCCGCAAGCGGGAGGGGAGGCGATCGCCCCTTCCCCCGCCCGCGGGGGAAGGTTGGGATGGGGGTTGGCGCTCCTTGGCATCGTAGGCCCGGCTACGACTCGCGTCGCGCGCCTAGCTGCCGGGCTTTCTGGCAGCAACGCATCCCACGATATTTATTAAGGGCAGCTTCTAAGTCGGTTTCGTTATCATCGCAACGCGAACGCTTGGTGGAGTTGGTTCGTCGTGCCGGCGTGCAGTCGCCCGACGAATTGCCTACAGAGTGGAAACGGACTCGGCGCGCAAGCCACTGCTTTCCGCCAGAATAGCCGAGATTGACGAACAATTGGTTCGCAGCGCTGCCCGGCCGATTGCGGATGTGCTGGCCGAAGTCGAGGGGCATGACATGGCGGCCACGGCTGCCCGGCTGACTGAGGTCGGGGCAACGATCAAGGAGTATGAATCGGCGGCGGAAACCACCTATGACCAATTGCTCGAAGCGAACCAGGCATTCGACGGCAGCGATGCGGCGAAAGCACCGAGCAATTGAGAGGACTGCAGGAGTGGGTGAGGGCGCAGGAGGCGGCTAGCGAGTAGTTTTTACCCGGTGTGACTTTTTTGTGCCGCCGCCACCCGTTTTGTGCCGTTTTTTCAGCATAAATGTTAGCGAGCGCTATCGCAAACATCCTTTTATATGGTGCCCCAGAGACGAATCGAACGTCCGACCTACCCCTTAGGAGGGGGAGAATAAAGCCATTTCCCCCTGTTGATTGCCATTCCAAAAGCCAGCATGATTTCTCATAAAACAATGATTTAGCGGTTTTACCCCTGTTCGTTGTGTTGATAAGTATTCCGCGCTATACTGAAAATGTGGTTACAAATCGGTTACAAAGAAGGGGCGCATCATGGCAAAGGTGAAATTAACAGCCGGACGGATTGCAGGCTTTCAGTGTGATGAAGGCAAATCGCAAGCCTTCCTATGGTGCGCCGAAGTGCCCGGTTTGGGTGTGCGTGCAACTGCCGCTTCAACTGCCAAGCGTTACATTTTCCAAGCCAAGGTTAAGGGCCAATCAATGCGCGTAACGATTGGGAAGGTTAGCGCA
This sequence comes from Sulfuricella sp., assembly GCF_035531155.1. NCBI lineage: Bacteria > Pseudomonadati > Pseudomonadota > Betaproteobacteria > Nitrosomonadales > Sulfuricellaceae > Sulfuricella > Sulfuricella sp. The sequence goes on from NZ_DATKTK010000056.1 coordinate 272,448, forward strand.
TGGAGTATTGACGAAGCACAAGTCGAAGCCCGCCGCCTGCAAAGGCTGATAGACAACGGCAATGACCCGCGCCAAGTAAAAGCCGATATTGAAGCCGCCCAGGATGCCGAAGCCGCTGCGCTGGTACAGAAACAGGTAAGTGAGTCCGTAACTGTTGCCGAAGCATGGAAGGTCTATATTGCCGACCGCACCGCATCTATCGTTGACGGCAAGCCGGAATGGGGCGAAAGGCATAAAGCGCATCATGAATACTTTGTGCAAGCCGGTGGAGTGAAGCGCACCCGAGGCCGCCGCCCGAACGAACGGAAAACGACACGCCCCGGCATGTTGGTGCCGCTTATGTCCCTGCGCCTTGCCGACCTCGACGCAAAAGCCGTGGGCGCATGGATGGAAAAAGAGGTAAAGCAAGCCCCTACATCTGCCGCCAAAGCCTTTCGCTTCTTGCGTGCCTTCCTTACTTGGTGCGCCAAGCAAGACAAATACCGCGTTGCCGTGCATCCCGATGCGTGCCAGGCCGATGATGTGAAGAAGATGGTGCCCACCCCTAAAGTCAAAAAGAACGACAGCCTGAGAAAAGCGCAAATTCAGCCATGGTTTGAGGCGGTGCAAAAGGTTGGAAATCCGGTAATCGCCGCCTATCTGCAATGCCTGTTATTGACCGGGGCACGCCGTAACGAACTGGCCGCGCTACGCTGGCAAGATGTGGATTTTCAGTGGAAGAGTTTGACCATCCGCGACAAGGTGGAAGGCGAGCGCACCATACCGATGACGCCCTTTGTGGAACATCTAATAGCCACATTGCCGCGCCGTAATGGGTTTGTTTTCAGTAGTCCCACCGCCAAATCTGGAAGGCTGGAGGAGCCACGCAATCCCCACAACAAGGCACTGGCTGCCGCCGCACTTCCCGCCCTGTCCCTGCATGGTCTACGCCGTTCCTTTGGCACATTGTCCGAGTGGGTGGAAGTCCCTGCCGGAATCGTTGCGCAAATCATGGGACACAAGCCCAGCGCAATTGCAGAAAAGCACTACATACAGCGGGAACTCGACCTGTTGCACTTGTGGCACGTCAAAATTGAAGCGTGGATTCTGGAGCAGGCCGGGATTAAATTTGTGCCAGTGCAAGCGGGTTTGCAATTGGTGAAGAGTTAATCTATATTGAGTCGTGAGGCGTTACGGGATACAATAAAACATGATTAAGACATTCCGGCATAAGGGCCTGAAAGCCTTTTTCGAGAAGGGGCGCGTGGCCGGTATTCAGCCCACCCATGCCCCGCGACTGGCTGCCATGCTGCGACGCCTGAACGAAACGACCAACGCCCAAGGTATGAACCTGCCGGGTTGGGGCTTGCATCCGTTGAAGGGGCGAGAACTGAAGGGACATTTTTCGGTATGGGTTAGCGGCAACTGGCGAATGACATTCACGTTTGAGGGCACGGATGCCGTGCTGGTGGACTATCTCGACTATCACTGAAAGGAAATCGAACATGAGAAAAATGCACAATCCGCCGCATCCCGGCTTGACCCTGCGCGACGACGTGTTGCCCGCGCTGGGGCTGTCCGTGACCGAGGCCGCGCAACAATTGGACGTTGCCCGCGTGACGCTTTCCCGTGTGCTGAATGGCCGTGCCGCTATCTCACCTGAAATGGCCTTACGCATCGAGGCATGGCTAGGCGTGGAGCGTGGTGGCGAAGCCCGTCTATGGCTCGCAGAACAAAGCGCCTATGACGTGTGGCAGGCTGAGCAGCGGCTCAAGGCCGCGCCGTTGCATGTTCAACGCGCACCAGTGGAGCAGAGTTTGACCGCCGCCTGACGGTATCAGGCCATTGAATAGGAGAAATACCTGTGATTCCCGTAAGGAACCCCACGAAGGAAGAAATAAAAACCCTGATTGACCAGTCAGAGCACAAGGCCGCTAAGTGGCTCAAGGATTCGGCTACAGGGGATATGTACTACTGGCCTGCCGAGATATATCAACACATGGCAGTGGCCGCCGCGCTAAAGATTGAGGGCTATACGAAGGGCCTAGCTGTTGATGATTAACCGCGCTTGACGGTATCAGGTGAAAGCAGGGGAAACCCAGCGTTAAATCATGCGAGGGTGAAAAAGGAGGAAAAAATGAGTGAGCTTACTGATGCAACTTTGCTGAGAATTGAAAAGCACCTGATATGGATAAAGAACTTTTGTTTTGTAGCTGCTATGGGCGTAATCCTTATCTACTGGCACATATCAGGTAAGCTAAATTTCTAAGGGCAAACCAAATAGGGCAGCCTGAAGAATATGAGATAAACCCCCGCCTAGCTTTAGCGGGCGAAGAGCCGGACACTTTCACCGGCCTGACGGGGGTTCCTGAATTGAAAGAGCATTGGAAAGGATGCGCACCATGGAAAACAAAAGATTACCGCGCTGGAACAAATGGCGTTTGATGCCCGAAGTTAAAGAATGGGAAGCTGTTTCCCTTTCGCTGAATATCGAGCCGGGGAAAATTAAAACCGACAGCGAAGACGACGAAGCGCACCCTTTCAATGAAGGCGAAGAGTTTAACGACCGCCTAACTATATTCAATAAACACGCTTCAAACCGGACACACTTTCCAACGCCCTGCATTCTAAATATGGCTAATTGGTATCAGTGCGAGGTGCGACTAGATGAGTTTGCGGCATGGTGCGCTCATGTTGGCTTTGCAATTCCGCCCGAGTTATCGGCATTAGCCAAGGCTGCGCCACAAGCCGCCGAGAAGGTGGAAGCCGAGACAGACCCAAGCCGGAATGGTGACCATTGGACGGCACAGGCCCGAGTGATTGCCGGTGAATGTTTTAATAGAGACACGGCCAATATTTGCCGGGACTCCCTGGACGGTTATTCCAATCGCGTTATGGAGGAAATGCAGAAGCATGGAATTGTGGGGCCGCGTGGGATTATCGACAACGCGAACACTGTAAAGCGTGAAGCATTGCAGGCGGGAAAATGGTGGGCGAACAAATCAAAATGACTGTGGGGGGCGTGGGAAATCTGGGAAACATATAAACAAGGCTTTCCCCACTGTTGATTGATACTGATTAAAGCCAGTACCCATATGGGGTTGCTGGTTTTTTTGTTTGTGTGGCGTGGGGAAAATTCCCACTACAAGAATAGGAGACTTCTTAAACAGTAAAAGAAGGGCTCCAAATGCAAACCGCTCAAACACTCCCACCGCTAGAAGCCGCCGCCGCCCACTGGCCAGACCAAGCATTTCCACCGTTGGAGCAAGTTACCCGCCCCACATGCAACACGGAAGCAGCCGCTTATTACCTGAACCGCAAGCCGCAAACAATGAGGTCTTGGGCTTCTACAGAAAAAGGCCCTATCCGTCCTATTCGCATCAATTCCCGCCTTGCATGGCCTGTTGCTGAAATCCGTGCGCTGTTGGAAGGCGGTTCCAAATGAAAAACCCGGACAGCCGCCAAGCATCATCCGGGTTTAAGCAAACATCGTTCTTGCCTGAGCCTGATTTTAACCCAATTTACCCCACCCCGAACACATTGCCCGCCCGCTGTTTAAGCATGATGTTAAACGGGCAAAGTTTCATTCATCCTGAGTTTGAGCAGATAACCGGAAGTTGGAGATTATCCGCTGTTGTTTTCACCTTGAAGGGGCTGGGTTGGCCGGTGGAATCGTTCGAGATACCCGCGCCAACAAAGGGGTGTCCGACCCGTGCAATTAGCCGCTATTTTCTGACCCCTAAAACAATACAGGCGGTTTTCGGAGGTGGCGCAAATGGTTAACGAAATTGACCGCGCCCGCGCTGCGCTTCGCCATCTCGATGCAGGTTGCCCGCGTGAGGATTGGGTGAAGGCTGGCATGGGTGCAAAGGCTGCCGGATTAGGGTTTGATGACTTCCACCACTGGAGCGCATCCGCTGGTAACTATGCGAGTGAAAACGAGTGCCGCGCCGTCTGGAAATCGTTTAATGAATCTGGTGGTGTGACACCCGCGACACTTTACGGCATGGCCTTCGCGCAAGGATGGCAAGACCCCGCCAAATCACGCGCCAAAGGAACGCGCCCAAGCATTCCCACGGCCAAACCTACCCCAAGCCCAGCAAGGCCCGTTAAAACGCCCCAAGGGATGAATCCGGTGGAAGTCTGGAACAGGTGCATATCCGCAACGCCTGCCGATGGTTACATTTATCGGAAACAGGGGAAACCGGACGGGATGAAAGTCTATCCGGCCAGTGCTGAACCGCTAGTAATTCGTGGCCAGAATGTGGCGGGTTATCTGGTGGCCCCATGCTGGAGCGGTGCCGACCTGCAAACCCTGCAATTTATCCCGCCTGATGGTGGCGACAAGTTAAACCTGCCGGGTGCATCGTTCAATGATGGGTTTTTCACCGTGGGCGATATAACCGACCGGGTTTTTATCTGCGAGGGAATCGGCCAAGCGTGGGCGGCGAATAAGGCAACCGGAGCCGCCGCCGTGGTGTGTTTCGGTGCTGGCCGCATGATGGCAGTGGGCAAGGTATTGCGTGCTAAATATCCCGCCGCCCGTCTGGTGGTAGTGCCTGACCGTGGCAAGGAAGAGCAGGCCGCAACAATCGCCGCCGCTATTGCTGGCCAGTGGATGGCGATGCCCGATAACAAGCCCAGCAACTACGATGCAAACGACTACGCCGCCGAGAAAGGGAGCGAAGCCCTTGCCGCCTTGCTAGAGCGACCACAAGCCCCGTCTATGCGTTTTAAGCTGCTTTCTGGTGCTGACCTATGCAACTCCGCGCCGATGCGCTGGATGGTGCGTGGTGTGCTGCCGGTGGAAGGGTTGGCCGCGCTCTTTGGTGCCAGTGGAAGCGGCAAGAGTTTTTTAATGTTGGATATAGGGTGCGCTGTTGCTGGTGGTGATTATGAATGGTTTGGCCGCCGTGTTAATCAATGCCCGGTGACTTACGTTTGCCTTGAGGGTGAAGCGGGAATGGGGAAGCGCGTTAAAGCGTGGAGCCTGCATTATAAAAAGCCCGTGCCGGATGCGCTGCAATTTATTACGCAACCTTTCGACTTGCTGAGTGATGACGTGCCAGAACTGGCCAAGGCGGTAATTGCCGGTGGTGGTGCTGGTGGCTTGGTGATACTCGACACCCTGAACCGTGCCGCACCTGGAGCTGATGAAAATTCATCCGTGGATATGGGCAACCTTATCGCCGCCGCCAAGCAACTGCAACGCCTGACGGGTGGAATGGTGCTGTTGGTTCACCACACAGGCAAGGACACAACCAAGGGATTACGCGGGCATTCGAGTTTATATGCTGCGCTTGATGGCGCGATTGAAGTCATTAATTCCGACACCCGTAGAGCGTGGAGCGTGGCCAAGTCTAAAGACGATGTGACCGGCGATGCGCACCCGTTCAAGCTGGAGATTGTGCCAGTGGGCAATGATGATGAGGGCGAGGAAATAACATCATGCGTGGCCGTTCCAGACGAATCAGACGAAGGAATGAAAGCGAGGCGAACCACACTAGGCGCTAATCAGAAGATAGCTTTCGATGTGTTAGGTGAACCACTGCGCAAATCGTCGCACATAGGCAAGGAAGGCGCGCCAGTAGGTAGGCCATGCCTTGACTACAGCGAAGCCGTGGAAATTGTAGCCGAGCGGATGCCGACCGATGCGAAACACCGAAAAAGCCGCGCCATAAGTGCAATAGGTGGATTGGTGGCTAAAGGTTACATGGGAATGAAGGGAGAATGGTTATGGTGCCACTAATAACCCCGCCCGTTCCCGGTTCCCTTCCCACTTCCCCCACTTCCTATAGTCAGTGTGGGAAAAGTGGGAAAACGGGAACATTCCCGGAAAGTCCCGAAACGGGAAAAGTGGGAAAAGTGGGAAAGCCCGTCCCTATTTCCTGTAAAGCAGAAAGCACGACTGATTTACTTGGTGATGACTTTCCATTGGGGCGAAAGAACGACCGACCGGAAGCCGCCGCACTGACTGAGGTTTTAAAGGCACTGGAATCGCATACGGCTGTTGCTTGGTGCCATAGGATGAACTCGGGAGCATTCAGGATTGGAAAGCGGTTTGTGCGGTTTGGCTGGCCGGGTTGTCCTGATGTGTTGGGACAGTTGAAGGATGGTCGCCTGCTGGGTGTGGAAGTGAAGGCACAGAAAGGAAAGTTAAGACCTGAGCAGTCTGTCTTTCTGGAGCGCATCCGGTTTGCTGGTGGCGTGGCATTCATGGCGAGAGATTGCCGGGACGTTTTTTGTGAACTTGATAAAGCAGGGGGTGGGCAACGATGACAACTATACGGAAAACAGCGGCGACAAAGAAAACACCCGCAGCATCAAAAGCCAATACGCTTATGCTCCGCCACGAAGAAGGGAAGAGCGACGAGCGCGTTATGGCTGAACTTGGATTATCTGCTGTGGCCGCCAACGCCAGCACGTCACGGATATTTTCACAGGGCACATTTGGAGAGCTTGGTTTAACTGAAACCATGGCGGTGATGCGCGAGAAAGCCGTGAAGGTGCAATCTGGCGACCTGTCAGACGTGGAGGCCACTTTGACGGCGCAGGCCACAACGCTCGACACCATATTTAACGAGTTGGCGAGGCGGGCAGCATTGAACATGGGGGAGCATTTGCCCGCAACTGAAATCTATCTGAGGCACGCATTCAAAGCGCAAGCACAGTGCCGCTCTACCTTGGAAGCTCTGGCAGAGATAAAGAACCCGCGCCCGGTGGCATTCGTGAAACAGGCGAATATTTCGCACGGGCCGCAACAGGTGAATAACGGCATGCAGGCTGGCGAGTCTCGCACGCACGGGAATAATCCAAATCAGTCAAACGAACTTTCAAGGGGGAACCATGAGTTATTACCGGACACCAGAACACAAGCGGTTGCGTGCGGAGTTAATCAGGAAGTGGAAACCGTGGGAGCAATCCACCGGGCCAAAGACTGAGGAAGGAAAGGCCGCTAGTGCTGCCAACTCAACAAAACACGGGATGCGCTCGAGTGAGTGGCTGGAGCAGGTGCGAGAGGTGAATGAGTTTTTGCGCCAGTGCAAGGACGTGTCTAATTAAGTGGCGTATGCTGTTTGCGTAGTTGAATTTTCCAAACAACTCGGAGCGCTCAATGAAGAAACCAATCGCCGCATTTCTTTTTGTCACCATCGCGCTTGCTGGCTGCGCATCGAATGTTGTTAGCTCGAATGAGCGTAGTGTGATTGTTGAATCTCAATCCATGAACGCAGGCGATGCGCAGACACTGGCAAATGCCGAGTGCGCGAAACATAAGCGGTTCGCCAGGATGGCCAGCAAGGCCGACTATTGGGATAGAAACTATGTATTCGACTGTGTCCAGTAGTCTCAAGTAGCCAAGCGGTTTTAATTTACGCATGGAGAAAATAACCAAGTGAACCGCTGCGCCATTGAGTAAATGCGGTTACAGACTGGTTACATATTTGAAATGCTGCTAGACATGAAAAAAGCCTGAATCGCTGAGAGCCTTATGTATACTGGTGCCCCAGAGACGAATCGAACGTCCGACCTACCCCTTAGGAGGGGGTTGCTCTATCCACTGAGCTACTGGGGCGAGGTCGCCATTTTACGCTAAAATTCATGGATGGATAAAATCGATTGTGGCAGCCGATTCATGCCGAAACGTAAAGGCTATGTCCGGCGGCGCGATATCCCGCCCGACCTGACCGCTCTTCTCAATCGCGGTGAAATGGAAACCGCGACCCTGACCGAGCAGACGGCGATGAATTTTGCCGTGTTGCTCGGCACGTTGAATGGCTGGTCGGGAAACGCGGCAGGACTGGCGCAGGAAGCTACGCGTCAGGATTTTTCCGGGCATGGCCTGGTAAAGCGCATGGAACTGGCCGGGTGGATGGTGGGCAGGCACGGTGCTTTTGACGATATGGGGGCATTGCAGCAGCTCATCGCTCATCCATCCGATACGGTGCGGGGGTTTGCTTGTTTTGCGATTGCTTTGCATCCGGAGTTGGGTTTCGCCGATAAATTCATGGAGATGAGGCCGCTTGCCGCGGATCGTCATTTCGGCGTGCGCGAATGGGCCTGGCTGGCGTTGCGTCCGGTTGTCGTGACCGCGCCGTTTGAGGCGATTGCCCGGTTGCATAGGTGGGTAATCGAGCCGGACGCCAATTTGCGCCGATTTGCCGTTGAGATTACGCGGCCACGCGGGGTGTGGGCGAAGCACATTGCTCCGCTGCAGGCAGAGCCCTGGTATGGCCTGCCATTGCTTGAGGCGTGCTGCCGCGACGAAAGTCGTTATGTACAGGATTCTGTTGCTAACTGGCTGAACGATGCCGCCAAGAGCCGGCCGGAATGGGTCAGAGAAGTGTGCCGGGATTGGTTCCGGAATTACCCGGACAACAGCGCTTGCTGCTATATTGTGAGGCGGGCACAGAGAAATCTGAGTGGCGATTGAAGAGCCGCTTGATGAACAATCGTATAAACAGGAGTTTTGTGTCCTGTGATAAAATTGTCATTTTGTTTCACCGGATTTTTACGAGGAGTCTGAATAATGGCCGCTTTTACTGCTGACGAAGCTGCGCAGCTCAAGCAGAGCCTGGAGAAGCGCCGCCAGCTACTGCTTGAAGAAATCCGTGACGAGCTGGCCCGTTCGGGTGAGCAGCATTATATTGATCTGGCCGGACGCGTTCCCGATCTGGGGGATGAGTCGGTGGCAGACATGCTGGCTGACCTGGGCGCTGCGATGGTCGACCGGCAAGTCATCGAGGTGCGTGCTATCGAGGTGACGCTCAAGCGTCTCGCATCAGGGGATTATGGCTCCTGCGTTGACTGCGGCGCGGATATTCCGCTTGAGCGGCTACGGGCTTACCCGACTGCCGCGCGCTGCATTTCCTGCCAATCCCTTCATGAGCTCACCTACGCTCATGAAGGACGTCCTACTATGTAAGGTCAGGTGACGGGTTGGAACTGATCAAGTTGACCGCGGCGCGCCTGGCCGAAAAGGCTAAATCCGGGAGGTTATGGGTTTTCGTCGTGCTGCCGGTTCTGGTCTCCGTGCTTTTGACGGAATCCATCATTGTGCTCACCGGCAACGGATCGGCCGATTATTTTTGGGTCAGCCTGATCACGGCTGTTGTCGCCACAACGGCCATGGTTCCCTTCCTCTATTATCTGGTCAGCGTTTTGCGGGAAACCGAAAAAGCGCTGTCGGAAAGATCCCTCAAGATAACCAGTATTCTCAGCCATCATAAAGAGGCGGAACAGAACCTGGTCCAGGTGACCAACTACGATGCGCTGACGGGACTGCCGAACCGCTTCCTGTTTCTCGACCGTCTTGGGCATGCGATTAGCCGGTCTGCCCGCAGTCACCGGATGGTGGCGGTGATGCTGCTCGACATCGACAATTTCAAGACCATTAACGATACCCTTGGGCACACCCATGGCGACCTGCTGCTACAGGATATCGCGGATCGCCTTCGCCGCTGCGTGCTGGAGGATGACACCCTGGCGCGGATTGGCGGTGACGAATTTGCCATTGTTCTGGAAGGGGTGTCGGAGATTGAAGAAATTGCGTTGATCGCACAGAAAGTCGTGGAGATTTTTTCTTTGCCCTTTACGCCCTCCAGCCAGGAGATTTATGTCACGCCCAGCATGGGAATCACCATCTACCCCATGGACGGTCACGACAGCGATAGCCTGTTCAAGAATGCCGATGCCGCGATGTACAGTGCCAAGGAATATGGCCGCAATCATTTTCGTTTTTACACCACGGATATGAATGCGCTCGCGATTGAGCGCTTTGCCATGGAAGGCGCGTTGCGGCGAGCCATAGAGAGAGAAGAGTTTACCCTCCACTACCAGCCCCAGGTGGACATTAAAAGCGGGCGGGTGATCGGCGTGGAAGCGCTGCTGCGCTGGAACCATCCCGAGCGGGGCCTGGTTCCGCCGAATGAATTTATTCCGTTGCTGGAAGAGAACAATCTGATCATTCTCGTCGGCGAGTGGGTACTGCGCACCGCCTGCGCCCAGTGCCGGGCCTGGCAGGATGCCGGACTGCCCCCTCTGCGCATGGCGGTGAATTTATCCGCTCGTCAGTTCCGCCAGGATAACCTGGTGGAAATGATCGATAGCATATTGCGGGAAACGGGGATCAGCCCCAAGCTGCTGGAGCTTGAGCTGACGGAGGGCTTGCTGATGGAAAACACCAGCAAGACCAGCATGATTCTGGGACAGCTCAAGAGTCGCGGCGTGCTGGTGGCCATCGACGACTTCGGCACCGGCTATTCCTCGCTCAGCTACCTTAAGCGCTTCCCGATCGACCGCCTCAAGATCGACCGATCTTTCGTGCGGGACATCATTACCGATTCGAACGATGCGGCAATCGCCGTAGCCGTCATCAGCCTGGGGCGCAGCATGGGCCTGAGCGTGATCGCCGAAGGCGTGGAAACCGAAGATCAGCTTGAATTCCTGGGTGTGCAGAAATGCGATGAATACCAGGGATACCACTTCAGCCGCCCGGTTCCGCCCGAAGAAATCGTTTGCCTGTTCAAGCCTGAAAAACCCCTTTGAGTCTTTGAACCTAAAAAACTCAGTTGAACCGCAGAGGCGCAGAGGCGCTGAGAAAAAACAACGATTATGGTATTGCATGATCTCATTCATTTGGAGGGATGGAAAATTGCTGTAACCCATTTATTCCTCTGCGTCTCTGCGTCTCTGCGCCTCTGCGGTTAAGCAATTGCCGTTTTTAGGTTGAATTATCCGGCATCCTCTGCGGTGAGTAAGTTTTTTGGTTAAATCTCCCGGTTCGACCTGAGCGGTGTAAAATCCGCCTTTCGTTAAAATCTCCAAGCCATTCAATTATGCCCGTCATCACCCTGGAAAAACTATCTCTCGCCTATGGCCACCATCCCTTGCTGGATCAGGCGGATTTACAGCTCGACCTCGGCGAGCGGGTGGGCCTGATCGGCCGTAACGGCGGCGGCAAATCCAGCCTGCTGAAGATCATCGCCGGCGTGGCTTCCGCCGACGACGGCAAGGTATGGCGCGCGCCCGGGCTGAATCTGGCCTATGTCCCCCAGGAGCCGCAGCTCGATCCCGACCACACCGTATTCGAGGCGGTGGCGGAGGGGCTGGTCGGCTTGAGCCAGCTGCTGATCGACTACCATGCCGTTTCTCATGCGCTGGGGGAGGAAGGCGCGGATACCGATGCGCTGCTGGAGCGCATGCAGGTGTTGCAGACCGAACTGGAGGCGCGCGACGGCTGGCGCCAGCAAAGCCGTATCGACGCGGTGATGAGCCGCCTGGCACTGCCTGAAGATGCGCTGGTTTCATCGCTTTCCGGCGGCTGGAAGAAGCGCGTTGCGCTGGCCCGGGCGCTGGTTGCCGAGCCGGATGTGCTGGTGCTGGACGAGCCCACCAACCACCTCGACCTGGCCGCCATCGAGTGGCTGGAAGAGCTGCTCAAATCCTTTGCCGGCGGCGTGCTGTTCGTCACCCACGACCGGCGCTTTCTCGACAACGTCGCGACTCGCATCATCGAGCTGGACCGCGGGCAGCTGGCGAGTTTTCCCGGCAATTTCTCCACTTTCCAGCGCAGAAAGCAGGAGATGCTCGAAGCCGAAGAGGTCCTGAACGCAAAATTCGACAAGGTCCTAGCCCAGGAAGAGGTGTGGATACGCCAGGGCATCAAAGCCCGGCGTACCCGCAATGAAGGCCGGGTGCGTCAGCTGGAGCAGCTGCGCCGCGAGCATACGGCGCGCATCAACCAGACCGGCAAGGCCCGGCTGGCGCTCGATGCAGGAGATCGCTCCGGCAAGCTGGTGGCGGAACTGGAGCACGTCACCAAATCCTTCGGCGACAAGACCGTGATCCGCGATTTCTCCACGCGCATCATGCGCGGCGACCGCATCGGCCTTATCGGGCCGAACGGTGCCGGGAAAACCACCCTGCTCAAGCTTATCCTGGGCGAGCTGCAGCCCGATTCCGGCACGGTGAAAAGCGGCACCAAGCTCGCCGTCGCCTATTTCGACCAGATGCGCGAGCAGCTCAACGAGGAGGCGACCCTGATCGACACCATCAGCCAGGGCAACGACTTCGTCGAAATCGGCGAGGTGAAGAAGCACGTCATCAGCTATCTCGGCGATTTCCTCTTTCCGCCGCAACGAGCACGCGCCAAGGTTTCTTCACTCAGCGGCGGCGAGCGCAATCGCTTGTTGCTGGCGCGCCTGTTCACCCGCCCCGCCAACGTGCTGGTGCTGGACGAACCGACCAACGACCTCGACATCGAAACCCTGGAACTGCTCGAAGAGCTGCTGCTGGAATATTCCGGCACCCTGTTTCTGGTGAGTCATGACCGGACCTTCCTCGACAACGTGGTGACTTCGACCATCGCCTTCGAAGGGGATGGCCGACTGGCCGAATATGCCGGCGGCTACGAGGACTGGCTGCGTTACCGCCTCCGCGTGGAAACGGAAGCGGAGAAGAAAGCCGCTGCTGCGGCCAAACCGAAGCCGGCACAGGAAAAGCCGGCGGCCAAAATCAAGCTGTCCTTCAAGGAAAACCGCGAGCTGGAAACATTGCCGGGGCAAATCGAGGCGCTGGAGCGGGAGCAGTCCATGCTCGGCGCAAAGCTGGCGGACGGCGAACTCTATCGCGCCAATCCCGAGGAGGTAAAGCGCCTGCAGGCGCGCACCGCCGAGATCGAGGAAGCGCTGCTGACCGCCCTGGCGCGCTGGGAAGAGCTGGAGGCCAAGCAAAAGGCGTGATAAGTTGTAGCCCGGATTTCATTCCATCCGGGCTACGGGTTAACCCAACCTGCATAACTGGCAAAGCAGGAATGAGTTGAATTGATATCGCGCATTGTCGGCAGCGGGTAAATGCTGTTACATAGCGAAGATCGTTTTATGCGTGTTCACTTGTGACCCCAATTTTTCTTTTCCTGTTTCTGCTGGCGTGTCCCCTGGCTGCGTCGGCAGCCTATCCTTCCTTCCAGGCCCTGGTCGACGCCACGCCCACCGGGGGAACGTTGCATCCCCAGCCCGGGGTCTATGCCGGGCCGGCGCTGATTTCGCGCCAGATCATCGTTGATGGCGGCGGCAAGGTCACGATCGATGGCGGTGGCACCGGCTCGGTGCTGATCATCAATGCCAACGGGGCGGTGGTGAGAGGGCTGCGGCTGACGAACTCGGGCGGCTCGCACGACCGGGTGGATACCGGCATCGCGCTGACCGGCAACGGCAACCGCATCGAGGACAACGTGATCGACGACGCGCTGTTCGGCATCAGCCTGAAACAGGCCAACCAGAACATCCTGCGCCACAATCGCATCCGCTCCAAACCAGCTGAGCTGGCGATGCGGGGCGAGGCGATCCGCCTCTGGTACAGCATGGACAACCTGGTCGAGGGCAACGACATCGACCAGGCGCGCGACGTTACCCTGATGAATTCGCCGCGCAACCGCGTTGTCGGCAACATCATCCGCAACAGCCGTTACGGCATCCACCTGATTTTTTCGCCAGACAGCGCGATCGAGCGCAACGCCCTCGCTCACAACGCCACCGGCATCATCGTTCTGAATTCGGACCGGGTGAAGGTCCGGCGCAACCGGATTTTCCATTCGCTCGGCGTAAGCGGGGCGGGGCTGGCCTTCAAGAAGAGTGCGGAAGGTCTGGCGGAAGGCAACGAAATCGTCCACTGCGCTGTCGGCGTCCTCGCCGATTCGCCCACCGAACAGGCGGACAGGACCGTGCTGAGCGGCAACCGGATCGCCCATAACGCCACCGGCATCCAGTTTTCCGGCGAGCGGGGCGGCCATGTCCTGCACGGCAACAGCTTCGAGAGCAATCTCATCCATGTTGCGATGATGTTCGGCAGCGGCGATGCGGGCAAAAACGACTGGCGCGGCAACTACTGGGACGATTACGAGGGCTTCGACCGCAATCATGACGGAATCGGCGACACTCCCCACGAGATGTATATCTTTGCCGACCGGATCTGGATGGAAATTCCCCAAGCGCGGTTTTTCCGCAATTCGCCAGTGCTGGAGCTGCTGGATTTTCTCGAACGGCTGGCGCCTTTTTCCCCGCCGGACATGATCCTGCGCGATTCGGCTCCGCTGTTTAACAAGCCGGTGGGGCGGCGTTAGCTGCGTTGGCTGCGTGATCCGTGATCAGGCGATTGGGTAAGCCCTCAACAGCTGCAACTGACACACGGCGATCAGTCGCACTTGTAACAAATTCAGATTGTCATAGGGGTTCACGCCAATAGGGTTATTGAATTTTCGGCAATTCATTGGACCGGAAAAGATAGGGGGAGACCCTGAAATCCATCAAGATGCCGCCTTCGGAAGGGGGGGTACTCAGCCGCTCCATCTCTTGTTCGGCAAGGGGTTTTATCTTTGCTGAATCACGGGACCGGTTAAAAACACCATTTCTCCACTGATACACCTCATCTATTTTCTGTTGAAAGGTATAGAAGTGTCCGCGGTCATTGTATAAATCAATGAATTTATTGCGTCCCATGTAGATCGCATTGGAACCTTCATATCCAGTCTTCCGGTAAGATATTTGGTCTGTGTTCAGCAAATAGGCCCAATCTCCGGGAATGAAATTCTTTGGTGCAATACCATATTGTATTTTCAATATCTTTCCTGGCCGTTCTAGTTCATTTGGATCAAAATCCGTCTCAAAGTCCCACATTATTCCCGGTTCGACATTTACTAGTGGCTCCTTATCGGCCCAAAGCCTGTTTTCCACTATTTTCAGAAGTGCCGGATCTTTCTTGATGCGGCGATAGTAATCCAGCAAGCCTTGAATCATCACGATTTTTGCGGCCGCGTAGCATCCGATGGAATACTTGTGTTGGTTGTTGAAAACGTCGTTGATGGCTTCGTGCAGGGGGAAGCCTGCCTTGGGTGTGCCGCGTTCCCAATATTTCATATTCCACCTGGCAGAGCCTCCGTCAGGCCAGACCAAGTTCATCCTCTCAGACCATGCCACCGTGTTTTGACGAATCCCTACATGATCTTTTAGAGCTTCTATATTGCAATTTCCGTCTTTGAACTCCGTAAGTCGCCCGTGCTGGAGGGTGGCAAGTAAAATTTCTTTTTTTGAAACGGTGTGAACCTTTCTCTCTTTCCCCCGTTTCGCGGGAAGGCTGACGACCTCGTCTTGGAGCATCAGCTCTGGTTTGTCTTTAAGGCTTAGGGTATCTACATCGTCTTTAGGGGTATTCAAGGTAAAAACCAGTGTTCCATTCGTTCGATCCATTTTTTTTACGACCAAGCCTGGAGCAACCTCCAAGGACGCCAAATAATCCGACATGTCAGACTCGACTACTTCAAGCTGGTTTGGCTTGCAGGCAAAGCGGATACCCTGATCATCGGATGTGTTCTCGCTCCTGGAAATTGTTGTCTCATGAGGTGGCCGATCATAGCTCTCCGCCGACGCGTCGAAGGCGAAACAGAGCGGCAATACAAAGATGCGCAGAACGACCGAAATTTCGCTTCGGATGCACATGAGGCTTTAGACGGGAAATGAGGTAGGTCGTTTAATTTTAGCTGGAATGTCGGCTTTTGCACTTTCAGCTTGGGCAGCTCGTCATGGCGCTGCTTGAGGAGCACACCGATGTTGGCCCAGGGCCTTGGAAACATTGTGCCTGAGGCTGACCAAGCCGTTGTAGAGCATGATGGAATAAACCGCGGCGACAGCCAGAATGGCAAGTAGGGCGAGAAATCCCATGGCAGCTCCCCTTTGTTTTAAATTGGTATTCATGCATTTTGCCGAAATTCTTGCCGGTTCCCCAAGTTAAGCAGGTATTTTGGGGATGTTCGAGGTGGCTGCTATATTTAGAAGTGATGCGCCTTATTCACTTTGATCAGCAAGGGAAACGAAAATGACCGATATCATCAAGTTGCTGGGCAACGAAGCGGAGAGTTTGCTGGCCTACCAGTGCAAGGGGATTCCCAAGGACATGCTGCACCTGCCCGGGCCGGACTTTGTCGACCGCGTGGTGGCGCAGAAAGACGTCAGGCCCGGCGTGCTGCGCGCGCTGCAAACCCTGTTCGACCACGGGCGGCTGGGCGGCACCGGCTATCTTTCCATCCTGCCGGTGGACCAGGGCATCGAGCATTCGGCCGGCGCCTCCTTTGCGCCCAACCCGATCTACTTCGACCCGGAAAACATCGTCAAGCTGGCGATCGAGGGCGGCTGCAACGCGGTGGCCTCGACCTTGGGCGTACTGGGATCGGTAGCGCGCAGGTATGCGCACAAGATTCCGTTCATCGTCAAAATCAACCACAACGAAATGCTGACCTACCCGGAAATCTACGACCAGACCCTGTTCGCCAGCGTCGATCAGGCATTCGACATGGGCGCGGTGGCGGTGGGCGCGACGGTATATTATGGATCGCCCGAATCGCGCCGCCAGATCCTCGAAATTTCCGAAGCCTTCGCCCACGCCCACGAACTGGGCATGGCGACGGTGCTGTGGGCCTACCTGCGCAATCCCGGCTTCAAGAAGGACGGCGTCGACTACCACACCAGCGCCGACCTGACCGGCCAAGCCAACCATCTCGCCGCCACCATCGAGGCCGACATCATCAAGCAGAAGCAGGCCGAGAACAACGGGGGCTATACCGCGATCAAGTTCGGCAAGACCCACCCCAAGGTGTACTCCGAGCTGACCAGCGACCATCCGATCGACCTGGTGCGCTACCAGGTGGCGAACTGCTATCTGGGGCGGGCGGGCATGATCAACTCCGGCGGCGCCTCGGGCGAGAACGACCTGGGTCAGGCGGTGCGCACTGCCGTGATCAACAAGCGCGCCGGCGGCATGGGCCTGATATCCGGCCGCAAGGCGTTCCAGAAGCCGATGCAGGATGGCGTGATGTTGCTCAACGCGATACAGGACGTATACTTGTCCGGGGATGTGTCTATCGCCTAAGATGCTTGGGGTCAGGGTCATGGACAAAGCCAGGCAACTGCCTGGCTTTGTCGCTTTCAGGAGTGCAAAAATGAGCAAGCTGTTCTCGCGCTTCAAGTTGCGCGGCTTGGAGTTTAAAAACCGGATTTTCGTTTCCCCCATGTGCCAGTACTCGGCGCAGGACGGCATGGCGGATACCTGGCACCTGGTTCACTTGGGCAGCCGCGCCGTCGGCGGGGCCGGCTTGGTAATGGTGGAGGCCGCCGCGGTTGCGCCCGAGGGGCGCATCTCTCCCTACGATCTTGGCCTCTGGTCGGAGCACCATACCGAGGCGCTGGCGCCGATCGCACGCTTCATCCGCGAGCAGGGCGCGGCACCCGCCATCCAGCTTGCCCATGCCGGGCGCAAGGCTTCCACCGATGCGCCCTGGCTCAGCCGCAGTTCGCTCGGGCCGGAACAGGGCGGCTGGCAAGTGGTTGCTCCCAGCGCCATTCCTTTTGCGCCGGGCTCGCCACTGCCGCGCGAATTGGATGTGGCGGAACTGGACGGGATCGTGGCTGCTTTCGCCGCTGCCGCCAGGCGCTGTCTGGCCGCCGGTTTCGAGGTGGCGGAAATCCACATGGCCCACGGCTATTTGCTGCACCAATTCCTGTCGCCGCTCAGCAACCGCCGCAACGACGTTTACGGCGGCAGCCTGGAAAACCGCGCCCGCCTGCCGTTGCGGGTAGCGCGGGCGGTGCGCGAGGTGTGGCCGCAGGATCTGCCGCTGTTCGTGCGCATTTCCGCGACCGACTGGGTGGAGGGCGGCTGGGACTTGGCCCAGTCGCTGCAGCTTTGCCGCTGGCTGAAAGAGGCGGGTGTCGACCTGATCGATTGTTCCAGCGGCGGCTTGACCCCTGATGCCCGAATACCGGCCGGCCCCGGCTTTCAGACGCCTTTCGCGGCCGCCATCCGGCAGGAGGCGGGGATCGCTGTCGGGGCCGTCGGCCTCATTACCGCGCCCGAACAGGCCGAGCAGATCGTGGCAACCGGCCTGGCCGACGCGGTCTTCCTCGCCCGCGAACTGCTGCGCGACCCCTACTGGCCGCTGCACGCGGCGCGCAAATTGGGGGTGGAAGTTCCGTGGCCATTGCAGTATGAACGGGCCAGGCCGGAGTGACTAGCCCCTGCTAGGGCAGGAGGGATGGCTGAGGGTATAATCGATTTTTTTGCGGCGCGATGCGCTTTTGTTTCAAGTTCTTCAAGGGGGATCACATGAAATTTTCAAAATTATTTCTGCTGGCATGCACCTTGTTTTTCGCGCTTGGCGCGCAGGCCGCGCCGGATGTGGTCAGGCTCGGCAATCTCAAGTTCGCCCATTATGGGGCGGTTTCCTACATGAAGGAGATCGCGCCTAAGTACAATCTGCAGATCGAAGAACGTGTGTTTGCCAAAGGCCTCGACATCCTGCCGGCAACCATCGCCGGCGAGATCGACATCGCGGCGAGCGCGCTGGATGCGGCCGTTGCCGGCCGCGCCAGCGGCGTGCCGATCTACGTGGTGGCGGGCTTTGCCAAGGGCGGCGCGCGCATCGTCGCCCGCCCCGACCTGAACATCAAGTCGGTGGCCGACCTCAAGGGCAAGAAGGTGGGCGTGGCGCGCGGCGGGGCGCAGGAACTGCTGCTGGCAGCCGAGCTGGCCAAGCACAACCTGACCTGGTCCGATCAACCGGGCAAGGACGTGCAGATATTCTTCATGCCGTTCGCCGACCTGAACCAGGCTCTGATGCAGAAACATATCGACGCCATGTGCCAGTCCGAGCCGCAATCCTCCCAGTCGATCAACAAGGGCTTCGGGGTGGAGGTGCTGAAGCCTTACGACACGCCATTGGGCGAGCCGGTGCGGGCGCTGGTGATGACCGAGAAGATGTATAACGAGAAGCGTGACGTCGCCGAGCGGGTGCTCAAGCTGTTCGTGGAAGCGACCCAGACTTTCCAGGACAACCCCAAGCTGGCGGAAAAATACGTGCGCGAGCAGATGTTCAAGAATCAGATCAGCATCGACGACTACCAGGACGCCATGAGCAATGCCTCCTTCACTTATGACGTCAGCCTCGACCACGTCCAGATTACCACCGACCTGATGAAGAAATACGGCGTCGGCAAGATGGCCAATCCGCCGCTGGCAAAGGACTGGGTGCGGCTTGCGCTGCTCGACAAGGCGAAGAAAGAATTAAAGGTAAAATAAGGCGGTGCGGGCAAAGATGAAAAATTCCTACCGGGCAAAAATATTCGAGACCCTGCAAGGCTTCCTGGTGCCGATCGCGCTGCTGGCGGTGTGGCAGTGGCTGTCGGTGCAAGCGATCGTCAATCCACAAATTCTGCCAGCACCCACTGCGGTGCTGGCCAGGTGGTGGGAATACCTCAAGCCACAGGAGCTTTTCGATCCGGCCAAAGCGAGCTATCTGGCATGGTTTTTTTCCGGCGAGCTGATCCGTGATGCCTACGCCAGCCTCTATCGCGTGGTGACTGGTTTTCTTGTGGGCGCTGTTCTGGCGCTGCCGCTGGGCCTGCTGATGGGTGCGAACGATCGCATCTACAAGCTGTTCAATCCGCTGATCCAGGTGCTGCGGCCGATTCCGCCGATCGCCTTCATCCCGCTGTCGATTCTGTGGTTTGGCTTGGGCAACCCGCCGGCGATTTTTCTCATCGTCATCGGCGCATTTTTCCCGATCCTGATGAATACCATCGCCGGCGTGCGCCATGTCGACGGCATCTACATCCGCGCCGCGCGCAGCCTGGGTGCGGGCCAGACCACCATGTTCCTGCGCGTGATGCTGCCGGCGGCCACGCCCTACATCCTGACCGGCGCCCGGATCGGCGTCGGCACCGCCTTCATCGTGGTGATCGTGGCGGAAATGATCGCCGTCAACAATGGCCTCGGCTACCGGATTCTGGAAGCGCGCGAGTTCTTCTGGTCGGACAAGATCATCGCCGGCATGTTCAGCATCGGCCTGCTCGGGCTGGCCATCGACACCGGCATGAACGGTCTCAACAATTATCTGCTCAAGTGGCATCGAGGTATCGAAAGCAACTGACCATGCAGCCCCATATCCAGATCGGCAAAGTAAGCAAGGTATTCAGCACCGGCGACCGCGAAGTGGTGGCGCTGGACGACATCAACCTGGACGTCCAGCGCGGGACGTTCATCTGCCTGCTCGGGCCTTCCGGCTGCGGCAAGTCCACCCTGCTCAATGCCGTCGCCGGCTTCTCGCCGCCCACCACCGGCGCCATCCTCGTCGACGGACATCCGGTGCAGTCGCCTGGGCCGGATCGCGGCATGGTGTTTCAGGAATATGCCCTGTTCCCGTGGATGACGGTGGAGAAGAACATCGCCTTCGGCCTCGAGATCAAGAAGCAGCCCAAGGCGCAAATCAGGGAGAAAGTGGGAGCACTGCTGGAAATGCTGAATTTGCAGGATTTCCGCGACCGCTATCCGAAAGACCTGTCCGGCGGCATGCGCCAGCGCGTGGCGATCGCCCGCGTGCTGGCGCTGGACTCCCCGATCATGCTGATGGACGAGCCGTTCGGGGCGCTAGACTCGCTCACCCGGCGCAATCTCCAGGACGAGCTGCTGCGGATCTGGACGGAATTCAAGAAGACCATCATCTTCGTCACCCACAGCATCGAGGAATCCATCTACCTTGCCGACCGGATCGTCGTCATGACCTATCGCCCCGGCAAGATCAAGAAGGATGTCAGCGTCGCCATGCCGCGCTCGCGCGACCCCAGTTCAGCCGAGTTCAACGAGCTCAAGAAAGAACTGTCGCTGCTGGTGATGGAAGAGCAAAGCCGGCACAACCAGGAAGAAATCAAGGCGCCCACCGCCGACTGATGAGCCGGCTGTATTGCTTCAAGCGCCTTTGTTCCTCAAACCCAGTTCCTGTGCGTAGGGCTTGCTCGGGTACTGGAAGCCGACGGGTCCGTCCGGCTCCGCATGGACGAACTGGTGGACGAATGGGTCGGTGGAGGCGAGCATTTCTGCCGCCGCACCCTCGGCCACCACCACGCCGTCATTGATGAAGTAGACGTAGTCGACGACCTTCAGGGATTCCGATACGTCGTAGGTCACCACCACCGAAGTCACGCCCAGCGCATCGTTCAGGCGCCGGATCAGGTTTGCGATGGTGTTGAGCGAGATCGGATCGAGACCGGCGAAGGGCTCGTCGTAGATAATCAACGTGGGGTCCAGAGCGATTGCGCGCGCCAGAGCCACCCGCCGCTCCATGCCGCCCGACAGCTCGCTCGGCATCAGGGCATGGGCGCCGCGCAGGCCGACTGCGTGGAGTTTCATCAATACCAGATCGCGGATCACTTCCTCCGGGAGGTCGGTGTGTTCGCGCATCGGGAACGCAATATTGTCGAAAACCGACAGATCGCTGAACAGCCCGCTCACCTGGAACATCATGCCCATTTCCCGGCGCATGGCGTACAGGCCGTCATTGTCGAGTTCGTGGATGACCTTGCCTTCAACCTTGACGCTGCCGCGCGAAGGCCTGAGCTGCCCGCCGACATGGCGAAGCAGGGTGGACTTGCCGCACCCGCTTACCCCCAGAATGGCGACGATTTTTCCGCGAGGAATGGTGAGGTTGATGCCTTTAAGTATCTTCCGTTTGCCATACGCGAAGTGGAGATTGCTGATCTCGACCAGGTTTTCCGGGGATTGCTTCAAAACTTGCGCCTCCTTGCTGATTCGGGTCATTGTCTGAACGACATTATCCATTATCTTATCGCATGTTGCCAAAAACGGCAGTTTATCCACGGATTAACACAGATTAACACTGATAAAACAAATGGTTGCGCATGAGCCGTTGGCTACCCGAGGGTGGGCTGGTTGCTTCATGTAACCCATTGATAATTTGTGTACATCCGTGTTAATCCGTGGATAACAACGGTTTTTAATAATTTACTACGCAACCTGTCCCGCAACCCAGCCCGATGACCACGCCCACTGGAAGTTGTAGCCGCCGAGCCAGCCGGTGACGTCAACCACTTCGCCGATGAAATAGAGCCCCGGCGCCGGCTTGGCCTCCATGGTTTTCGACGAAAGTCCGTCGGTGTCGACGCCACCCAGCGTGACTTCGGCCTTGGCATAGCCCAGCGTGCCGGATGGCAGCAGTGCCCATCCCTTGAGGGCCTGCGCGGCGGCATCGAGTTCGCGCTGGGAAAGCTCGTTCACCGGCTTTGCCCAGCCGAACAGCGCGCACCATTCATGCGCAAAGCGGCGCGGCAGCCGTTCAGCCAGCAGATTCGACAGCAACGCCTTGCTGCGGCGATGCTCCGCCAGCCAGGCGGCCGCGTCGAGATCGGGCAGCAGGTCGATTTCAACCGGCTGTTTCTTTCCGCCGCCATACTCCTGCATCTGCCAGTAGCTCGAAATCTGCAGGATGGCCGGACCGGAAAGGCCGCGGTGGGTGATCAACACATTTTCGCGGAACGAGCCGCCGTCACAGTGGGTACCGGCATCGAGCGATGCGCCGGCGAGCGACTTCAGTGGGACCAATGTTTCCGGCGCCAGCGCCAGCGGCACCAGCGCGGGCTTGGGGGGTATCACGCGCAGGCCGAATTGTTCCGCGATCTTGTAGCCGAAGGGGCTGGCACCGATTTTCGGAGCGGCGAGGCCGCCGGTGGCGATCACCAGCGACTGGCAACGAAAGCTGCCGAGCCCGGTGGCGACCGCAAAGCGCAAGCCTTCCTCATGGTTTTCGATGCGTTCGATGTGGTGCACTGCGCACGGCATTGCCCACTGTACCCCGGCGTCGTCGCAGCCGTCCTTGAGCATATCGATGATATCTTGTGCCGTATCGTCGCAGAAAAGCTGGCCGTGCTCCCGTTCGTGGTACGAAATGCGGCGCCGTTCAATCATCGCGATGAAATCGCGCTGCGAGAAGCGGGCGAGCGCCGAGCGGCAGAAATGCGGGTTCTGCGAGAGATAGTTCTCTGCGCCTACGTTGCGGTTGGTGAAATTGCAGCGCCCGCCGCCGGAAATGCGGATGCGCTCGCCGAGTTTGGCGGAGTGGTCGATGATCAATACGCGCCGGCCACGGCGTCCGGCCTGTGCGGCACACATCATGCCGGCGGCGCCGGCGCCGATTACGATGATATCGAAGCGCATGGAAGGGAAAATGGTTTAAGCGATAGAGAGGATGCTGGCGCCGAGAAGTCGAAACGGCTGGATTCTGTGCTTATTGCTGCATTTTGAAGCGGCATGATCGGGGAGCGCGGGTTGCGGAGATCCTGCGCAATAGGGGTATCGCTGAGAAAAGAAGGGCGGCCGAGGAGGCCGCCCTCATGAATTGCTTTATTACTTCTTCTTGGCTTTGACGCCGGCAACAGCGTCTTTCAGCTTGCTGCCAACCTTGAATTTGGCGACCTTCTTGGCAGGAATCTTCAGTTCCTTGCCGGTGGCAGGGTTGCGGCCAATGCGTGCGGCGCGCTCTTCAACGGCAAAGGTGCCGAAGCCGATCAGCTGGACATTGTCGCCCTTGGCCATGGCACTCTGGACAGTGGCCATCAGCGCGTTCAGGGTTTCTTCGGTCTGGCCCTTGGTTTGCTTGGTGGATTTGGCTACGGCATCGATCAGTTCTGCTTTGTTCATGGTGTTAGCTCCCGTTGTGGTTGATTAAAGCAAACACATTGTAGGGGAAATTTCGCGTCAAGCCAATCGGCATTGAATAAATGCTGGAGTGATATTTTTCGCCGTGCAGTCGCCGTGTCTAATTGGCTGGAAGCACCAGTCAGGTTATTTTGTCGTGGTCACGCATTCCCTGCAACCAGGTGAGTCACCTTGGGAGGTTCGGCGCCGATATGAAATACCCGCGCCTTCTCGCTGATATCCCGGTCCGCAACGGTCACCCGCTCGTGCTGGCGTAAATGTTCAAGCCATGATTCGACCATGAAGCATTCCACGAAGCGTCCGGGGTCTTCGATGTCGTTGAACAGTTCCCACATGAATGCACCGTCGCGCCGCCGGATTCTGCGCATTTGCTGCATGACAGGCTTGAACTCATGGGTTCTTGCCGGATCGATCTGGTATCCCACCGTCACCATCACCGGCCCTCGATCCAGTTCCAGGTCATCGGCCATCATCGGTGTGGCCCAGTGCATCGACGGCGTAAGGTCAGCGACATCGTGCAGTCCGATTCGGTATTGCCAGGTTGCACCGATCCCGACCAGCGCTCCGATGGCTGCCACCGTCAGTGTTTCGGGAATGCCGATCCACGAGGCAATCTGCCCCCAGAGTGCGCTACCCACCGCCATGCCTCCCGTGAACACGACCCAGAAGAAAGCCAGGCCACGAGCCCGCACCCACCCTGGCAGGGCGGTCTGGGTTGCCGTCATCAGGGATGAAACGACACTGATCCAGGCCACGCCCGTAATCAGCATGGCAGCCCCGGCCGCAATCACGTTTCCACTGTGGGCAAGAGCCAGCATGGCAACCGTGTAAAGCACGGTGGCGCCTGCCACGATCCCGTCCCGTGAGGCATGACGGTGAACACGCGGCAGCAGCAACGCGCCGCCGATGGCGCCTACACCCACGCAAGCCAGGAACAGCCCGTAAGTGCCGGGACCGCTGTTCAGCTCTTGTCGAACGATCAGGGGCAATAATGCCCAGGAAGCGCTGGCGAACACAAAAAAGGCAATGCCCCGAGCGAGCACAGCCCGCAATTCCGGGGAATGCCGCGCATAGCGCAATCCGGCGCGGATCGCGCCGATGAGTCGTTCTGCGGGTAATTCACTTTCCCTGGTCGGGCGCTGCCAGCTTTTCAGTGCGGCTATGGTGGCGAGAAATGAAACGGCATTCAGGATAAAGACGAATCCAGGCCCGGCTACGGCAACGATCAACCCGGCAAGCGCCGGGCCAACGGATCGGGACAGGTTCATTCCGATGGTGTTGAGGCTGATGGCGGCATGGAGCTCGGCACGCGGAACCAGTTCCGGCGTGATCGCACCCCATGCGGGCATCATCATTGCAGTGCCTATTCCAAGCGCGAAAGTAAAAATCAGCAGCAGGGGTGCAGTCGTCAGCCCGGTCAGGGTGAGTGCGCCAAGAATTGCTGCAACGATCATCATCCATACCTGCGTTGCGATCAGGTAGCGTCGCCGGTCGACGATATCGGCAAGAGCTCCTGCGGGCAACGCCAGCATGAATACCGGCGCAGCCGTGGCTGCCTGGACCAGGGCCACCATCAGGGGAGTGGGTGCGAGCGATGTCATCAGCCAGCCGGCACCGACCTCGTGCATCCACGAGCCAATGTTGGAGAAAACCGAGGCTATCCACAGTATCCGGTACACTCGGTGATGCAGTGGCGCCCATGGGGTTGCTGCCGGAGTTTTTTTAATGTGGGTGCTCATCGTATCTGGATTGCATTTGCAGCCATGCCGTACCGCGTACATTGTCGTTTAGCATATAGATTAATCGAACCTGGCCTTTTCTGGTTATCCATCGATCAGCCCATTGTGGCTCACATGGTGAGTCTGAAGGATGTCATACTTTAATTAAACCGAATAGCCGTCACCTGGAACGCCAATGAGCAAACTTTACGTCTCGACCTACCTGGGCAACCGGTTCTATCCGCTGGAGCCGCGCATCGACGATGTAGATATCGAGGACATCGCGCACGGCCTGGCCTACCAGTGCCGCTTCAACGGCCAGACCAATGCCTTCTATTCGGTCGCCCAGCACAGCCTGATCGTCGCCTCGCTGGTGCCGGAAGCACTGCGCTTCGCCGCCTTGCTCCACGATGCCGCCGAAGCCTACCTCGGGGACATGGTAAAACCGCTCAAGGTGCTGTTGCCGAGCTTCTCGGAAATCGAGGATAACGTCAGCCGCATCATCGGCGAGCGCTTCGGGGTCGACCTGAACCACAACCCGATCGTCAAGCAAGCCGACCTGATCGCGCTGGCCACGGAAAAGCGCGACCTGATGCCGTACTCCGTTGAAGAATGGATCACTCTGATCGACGTGGAACCGATGGGGGAGACGATACTGTCCATGCCGCCGGATGTGGCCAAGCGAGAATTCCTGCGGGAGTTTGAGCGGATGCACATCGGGGCCAAGCGGTCTGGCGGCGGGCGCGCTGACCTACAATCTTAAGTAATTGAACCTGATTACGGAGAATTCCTATGAAAATATTAGCTGTTTCCCTGGCATTGCTTGCGGTTATCGTGTTGTGGATGCGCCTTGCTTACGCGGGCGAACTGCCTCAGGTTGGACAACCCGCCCCCTTGTTCAGCCTCCCCGACCAGAACGGCAAAGTGCATTCTCTGGACGACTACAAAGGGCGCTGGGTGGTGCTCTATTTTTATCCCAAGGACGATACGCCGGGATGTACACAAGAAGCTTGCGAGTTTCGTGACGATCTTCACAAACTCACCGCTCTGGGGGCGCAGGTCATCGGAGTGAGCGTGGATGACACCGTCTCGCACGCGGAATTCGCCAAGAAATACCATTTGCCGTTTCCGCTTCTTGCCGACAAAGATGGCAGAATCGCCGACAGTTACGGCGCCCTGAGGAATCTGGTTTTGATCAAGCTTGCCAGGCGCTACACTTTTTTGATCGACCCGCAGGGCAAGGTTGCCAAGACGTACCTCAAGGTCGACACTTCCCGCCATTCCAGGGAGATCGTGGACGACCTTACCCGATTGAAAGGCAACTGATATTATTGATATAGTTTCAGCCAACAATCAGCCAGCCAACAGCCATGACCAAGCATACTATTCCTGATCACGCGCGACTTGATCGCGTTATCGCCGAAGCACGCCGGCACAGCAGCGAGCGTGAGGCCACTTATCGCGAGCGGGCGCTCAAATTATTTCCGTGGATTTGCGGGCGGTGTGGCCGCGAGTTTGCCGGGGTGCGCCTGAAAGAATTGACGGTGCACCACAAAGATCACAATCACGACAACAATCCGCTGGATGGCAGCAATTGGGAATTGCTCTGCCTGTATTGCCACGATAACGAGCATTCCCGCGTTATGGATGAGGCGGTAAGGGGGAGAAGCTCTGGCGATCAGGCATCCGTGGCAACCCATAATCCATTTGCCGACCTGAAAGCGAAGCTGGAAGGGAAGAAGGGCTGATGGCCCTTGGTCAAATTCAGTCGCCGATCACAAGCCGAATCTGCACTTGGCTCTCTCAACGCAGCGATTCATCTGCGCCTTCGGCGCTTTCTGCAGGGCGCGCAAAAACTCGTGCGGAACGGCGCTCAGGCCATATTGCCGCCTGAGATCCGCCCCCATTTTTACCCATAGATGGGCGGTCATTTCCGCGTCAGCCAGGGCGCGGTGATGGCGGACTGCCGAGGGAAGCCCCAGATGCCTGACCAGCGTGCCCAGCTTGTGATCAGGCGCAGCAGGATAAATCCGGCGTGCCAGCAACATCGAACAGGCAAATTCCTGCCGCCGCTGCTGGTTGATCATCAGCCACTCGGCATCCAGAAACCGGCTGTCGAATGAGGCATTGTGCGCCACCAGGGGCACGTCGCCGACAAACTCCGCCAGCGCACGCATCACCTCCTTTGCCGGCGGCGCGTTGCGGATCATGGCGTTGGATATCCCGGTCAGGGATTCGATAAATGGAGGAATGTGCACACCCGCATTCATCAGGCTTTGGTAGCGATCGACGATCTTGCCATCAGCCACGATAACCACCGCAACCTCGGTCGCCCGGTCCCCCATGGCTGGCGATAGCCCCGTTGTTTCAAAGTCGATGACCGCTACGGTCTCCATGTATATCCTATTGGTCGGTAATGATTTCAGACGGAATCATACCTTGAGCCTTCTGGCTGGGATAGTGACATCAGAACGAAACGGAACACAAACGGATTTTGGGTTTTGAGGGATGGAGATGGAGAGAGAACTAAAAAATTGAAGCTAACCCCTTTGGTTAGATGAATCGAACCAATCTAAGCCAGAGCATCGGCCTCGACAATTTCTTTGCAACCGATCAGGACGCCTTCGACCAACTGTACTTGCGCGGCGCGATTGACGCCGGAATCGACCAGCCGGAAAACCCGTCGGGAACAAAATATCTGTAGCCGCATCCCGACGGAACCCATCAACCTGTCAGCCCGTACTCCAGCCCCGCGGCCGCTTCATGCCGGCGATCTTGCAGGCCTGCTTTACGTAACCGTAGGGAAATAGCTCGAACAGCTTGTTGCGCGAATCCGTTCCCAGCCGCTCCGCCAGATGCTTGATTACATAGCGGGCGTCGGGCGCGATCTGGTGCTCCTCGTAAAACCCGCGCATAAAGCGGATCACGTCCCAGTGGTCTTCCGTCAACCGGATGTTTTCCTGGCTGGCAAATTCTTCCGCCAGTTCCTCGCTCCAGTCCTGCGGGTCAATCAAATAGCCCTCGCCATCGACGGCCGGCAATTGCACAAACGCATCCATCATTCACCTCCATGCAAAAAATGAATCAAATGCCCACGAAAATAATATATCACAGTTTGATATTATCACAATATGCTATTTTGTGGGCGTTAACAAAACGAGTAGTATTACCCCATGGACAAAGACGTTCTCAGCAAGAGAGAGTTCGAAACCCTCTCCCATTTCAGATACCAGCTGCGCCGTTTCCTGCGCTTCAGCGAGGAAGTGACGCACAACTACGACGTCACCCATCTCCAATACCTCCTGCTGCTTCACATCAAGGGCTATCAGGGCCGGGAATGGGCGACCATCGGGGAACTGGCGGAACGGCTGCAGGCCCATCACCACGGCGTTGTTTCCCTGGTGTCGCGCTGCGAGAAACTGGGCCTGGTATACCGCGAGCAAGGCAAGGCGGACCGGCGCGAGGTAGAAGTGCATCTCACCCCTAAGGGCGAGAAAACGGTGGAAAATCTCGCGCGCCTGCACCGCGATGAACTGCTGAAGCTGCAAGGCATCTTCCAGGTGCCCGGCATTCAAGACCTTAAAGGGGATGGCGCGACCGAGAAGGCGACCCCTGAGCAATCCGCTTGAGAGGAAATATTTTAAGATTACCGAGCAACCGCGCTTTTGTTTAGGCGAGCTGTCGTCAACCTGACAGGAGATCAAGATCATGCCGAAATTGCATCTGGTAAGCCATGAAATCTGCCCGTATGTGCAACGTGCAGTCATTGCACTCATCGAAAAGAATGCACCGTTCGAGCGCACCAACATCGACTTAGACAACAAGCCGGACTGGTTCAGCAAAACTTCCCCTCTCGGCAAGGTGCCGCTGCTCCAGGTCGACAACGAGGTTATTTTCGAATCGGCCGTCATTTGCGAATACCTGGACGAAACGATAGCACCGCGCCTCCACCCTGACGATCCGCTAAAGCGCGCGCAGCACCGTGCATGGATCGAGTTCGGTTCGGCGATTCTGGGCACGATTTGGGAGTTCAATACCACAAAGGCCGCGGAAGTCTTCGAGGCCAAGCGCATGGAACTGCAATCCAGGTTCGAAATGCTTGAAAATGCTTTGCAGGACGGGCCTTATTTCGCCGGGAAGAACTTCTCCCTGGTTGATGCGGCTTTCGGCCCGATCTTCCGCTACTTCGACGTGTATGACGGCTTCGCCGACTTTGGCGTATTTGCCAACACGCCCAAGGTGCGCGCATGGCGGCAGGCCTTGGCGATGCGTCCCTCCGTCAGGAATGCGGTTGCGGCTGACTACCCGCAGAAACTCATGAATTTCATTAAAAGCCGCGACTCCGAGCTCTCGCGGCGCATCGCTGCTGCGGCACAGTAGAGAAAGAAATGCCTGTGCAAGGCAGGCTAAGGTGCTGAGGTTATTGTTTGCGCCGCTGAAGCAGTTTTACCTGGCGGAGGATTGCCAGTCAGAGCTACCTGGCCCGCCATCCCCGGCAACCGTATATTGGCATCCACGATATGCCTGAGCTTGAGCAGCTTAGAAATCGGTTTAACGTGATTTATCATTAAGGTGGCGGGGCGCCGGTAAGCGCTGCTTCGGCCGGCAGATCAGTCTATTTCCAGCGTGGCATCCAGCCCGGTCACAGTCATGAGGATATCGTTGGTCAATTCCTCATCCTCGTCGGTCCAGGTCGCGTCCACGTCATTCTCCTCGGTAGCCAGCGGCACGATGTCGAAATCGATGAACCTGTCGCCGATTTTCAGTGCCTGGATGCCCGACTTGTGTTCGACAACCTCCCAGTCGTCCGGAATTTCCAGCTCTGCATGGATATGGATGGTCAGTTTTTTCATGGCGGTTTTCCCTGTAATCTGTGATTCCCCATCCTAGCACGGCATGAGCATTCGCCGCGCCGGTTAATATGCTAGCCGCCATAAATCCCCGAGGTCTGGCCGACCAGATCGATGATCCGGCGGCGCAGCGGATCGGGCCCCAGCACTTCCACCTCCGGGCCGAATTTCAGGATATCCATCACCAGTTCCCGGTCGTCGCTGTAGGGCACGTTCAGGATGTAGCGCCCTTCGTCGTCGAAGCGCGACTTCTGTTCCGGGTGCCAGGCTTCGCGGCTCACCCAGCGCGCACGCTGCGGCGTAAAGCGCAGTTCCGCCCACTTCACCTCCTTGCCCGAGAAAATCCCGTAGCCGGTGCCCAATATTGCGTCGAGCTCCTGTTCGCTGACATCCAGCGCCTGCTCGCTGATCAGTTTCACCCGGCGGATGGCGTCCAGCGAAAAGCTGCGGATGCCGTTGCGCATATGGCACCAGGCGTCCAGATACCAGTTGTCCCGGTAGTGCGTCAGGCGTTGGGGAGACAGGACCCGGTCCTGCGTTTCGTCCCGGCTGCGGGTGTAGTAGCTGATTTCCAGTTTCTTGCGCTGGAGGACGGCGGTCGCGATCGGGGAGAAATGCTCGGGTTCGTAGGCGCGGGCGTTGACGCGCAGGATGCGGATGCGCTTTTCGACCGAATCCATCGGGATCTCGGCTGACTCCAGCAGCAGTTTCAGCCGGGTGAGCAGCGGGTCGACATGGGGGGAAAGCAGGCCCGGCCCCAGGTTCTGCAGCAGTTGCTGCATGGTGAGCAGGGCGTGGATTTCCGAGGCGTTGAACCACAGGCCGGGCAGCTCGTACTTGTTCCCGGCCATCGGCTTGTCGAAGCGGTACCCCCCGGCTTCCCGGTCCCAGACGATGGGCGCGTTCAGCCTGTCCCGCAGGTATTCGATATCCCGCTTGAAGGTGGCGCGGGAGATTTCCAGTTCGCCAAGGAAAACCTCGATGGGAACAATCCTGCGTTCATGCAGCAGCTGGTCGATGCGATAGAAGCGTTCCGTGCGGTCCATGAAAATTTCCTGAGGGAATTTATGTGGCTCATCCTGTGAGCCACACTATACCCCACAATGCATGACAGAACGAGAGCAGCTATTTGAAAAAACCGCATGACTTGACTGGAAAGGGTAAAGAGATGGAAAACCACAACGGACTGAAACTGATGATGGCGATACGCCGGATCTGCAACCGGGCGGCTAAGGAGGGAAAAACCACCGTGCAGCCGGCCACACTGCGCCGGATGGACAGGCAGATCAGCCAGATGCGCAAAATCCTCAAGGCCGGGCCATCCGAAAAGGCTGCCACCGCAAGCCTATTTTGACCACAACCGGAACCGGACGAATTGCTTTGAGCAAGGAGAAAAACATGAAACTTGGAATCGTCAGCAGCCACGCCAGAATGAGCATGAAGCGCCGCGGCATCCCGCCCCAGGCCCTGGAAACGCTGTTCGCCTACGGCCGGGTCGCACATGCGCCTCACGGCAGCCGGGTAGTGTATTTCAGCAGCTTGGGAAAGGCTGCGCTGTCAAAATCGCTGCCGCCAAACCAGATCGACCGCTGGGCGGATATGTACGCCGTCCTTGACCCGCAAAACGAAGTGATCACGGTGGGCTATCGCACCAACCGGATTCGGCGTGCCAAACACTGAATCACCGAACTAAAAAGCCGTGCCACGCCAGGGCGCCGGTCAAAGCGGGATTTTCATGTCAGCGCCGGAGCAGCCACAACACCAGGCTGACGAGCACGGAAACGATCAGGCCGCTGGTGAGGGGGAAATAGAAAAACACCCCCTTGCGCTCGATACGGATGTCCCCCGGCAGGTTACCCAAGCCAATCTTGGCCAGCACAGGCCAAAGCAGGCCCAGCGCGACGAGGATCACGCCCAGGGTGATCAGCCACCTGGCCATGAGGTCTCCCTCGGGTTCATCTTCTTTCCTCCACCTCCACACGGGGCTCGACAATCCACGTTTCCCGGCAGTGGGGGCACTTGCCGGGCTTGTGCAGGTGCTCGGCGGAAAAAACAAAGCCGCACTTGTGGCAGGTCGCCGGGTGCACCACTAACCGGTATTAGGAGGAGCGTTTCAGGGTGCGGGCGAGATGGCGAATATCGTCCTCCATATCCTTGGGGTCGATGCCCAAAGGCTTGGCGATATCGTAGAGCCCCATGGGGTGATGAAACAGGAGCTCGATCAGGTCTTTCCAGAACATGGCCCATCCCTCCGAGCGCAGCTCTAAATTCATTATAGGGATGAAACGGGCTAGGGTTAGAAGTGCTGCGCGAAGTATCGCGAGCTAAAGGTTGGGGGGGAATGGTTTTTTTCAAAGGGGCAACGAAATGAAAGAGTCTAAGAAATATAATCCGAAGCTGACCCCTTTGATTCGTGGTCTGCATTCTGATTGGCCAAGCTTGAGCAAGGCGCCAACAGCAGGGTGTTCATGTCAGTGCCGGAATAGCCACACCACCAGGCTCACGATCAGCGAAACGGCGCGCGTTTCGGTTTCATTTATTGTCTAAGGTGATCCGCGTCAAAAGCTCAAACAATGGGCGGTTGATGTAAAAATTCGTGCGCCCGATCTTTTTCTTTTCCACAAAGCCACTCTTCGCCAGCGTATCCAGATGCTTTGCGGCCGTAATCCGCGAAACCCCCAAGTCATTCTCGACGAACTCGATTTTTGTGTAAGGGTAGCGGAACAAGTTATTCAGCAACTCCTGACTGTAAATCTTGGGCAATTCATCGCGCAACCGGTGCTTGGTGGCCTGCATCAGCGCACGCAACTTCTTGACCAGCCTGATTTCGCTTCTGGCGGTGATGGCCACGCCCTTCACGATGTAAACGCACCAATCCACCCAATCACGGGTTTCCCGCGTCGATTGCAGCAATTGATAATACTGGCTCTTGGTCGAAGTGATATACCGGCTTAAATACAGTACGGGCAAATCCAGCAAGCCCTCTCGTTGCAGCATCAACAAATTCAAGATGCGCCCGGTGCGACCATTGCCGTCGTAAAACGGGTGGATGCTTTCGAACTGATGATGCGCAATGGCCATGCGCAACAAAGGGTCCAGGTCGTCATCCGCATGAATAAACTCCACCAGATCCCTCATCAGCTTTTCTATCAGCACGGCATCCTGCGGCGGCTCATACACAGTTGCGCCGGTGGCCTGGTTTCTCAGCACCGTCCCCGGCACTTTCCTGAAACCGGCATTATTCTGTTCGACTTCTTCCTGTACCCGCAAAATCGTGCTCATGCGGATCAAGCCGGAATCCACCACGTCCTGAAACCCCACCCGCAAGGCGGCAATGTAATTTTGCACCTCTTTTGCCGCAGGCGAGGCCGAGCTGCTTTGGTCGTAAGCGTACAGCTCATCATGGGTGGTGATGATGTTTTCGATTTCCGAGCTGTCTTTCGCTTCCTGGATGGAAAGCGTATCCAGCAGAATGGCGCTGTTGGGCAGCGATTCGCACAAGCCCTTCAGCTCCGCCAATTGTCGGTGCGCCTCGGCCAAGCTTTGCCAGACCGCCTTGATCTCCAGGCTGGCGTGGCTGGGAATATCCAGTTCAGTCATATCCTATACCTGCGTCATTACGTGATAAGAAATTGCAAATATCTTATCACGTCAGCGATAACGTGTATAAATAATCGCATTTTCTTATCACGTCGCTGGGGATGTGTTCAAGAAACGCCGGATTTTCGTGGGTCTCGAAAATGGCGGTAAGAATCGGCATGATCGCCATGTTGAGCCGATAGCCTTATTGGTGCGCTGCGCAGGTTGGCGTTACGTCGGCCAATCGTTGAAAGGAAAAGGCTTTTCCTCGGTATTGAAGGATTGAAAGTTAACAAGCTGTTGAACGTAGCTTCCCAAGCTGCGGCCGAAGGTGAGCAGCCTGGTGTTGGGCAAAATAGGGCAAAATAGGGGACATAGGGCAAAATAGGCAAAATAGGGCAAAATAGGGCAAAATAGGGCAAAATAGGGCAAAATAGGGCAAAATAGGGCAAAATAGGGCAAAATAGGGCAAAATAGGGCAAAATAGGGCAAAATAGGGCAAAATAGGGCAAAATAGGGCAAAATAGGGGACAGACCACAGTTTTCAGGGCAAAATAGCAAAATAGCAACAAAATAGGGGACAGACCACAGTTTTCCGTCAATCCTGACGCAGTTACCAGATCGAACGCGGCGACAACCCCGTCGTTAAGACGGCAGCGGGCGAGGTCGCCTGCCGCTTCGTGGTGCTGGCTGGCAATGTCTACCTGGGGGAATTCTTCGGGGCAACGCTTGCTGCTCATGACGCCTCCTGTTGATGCCTCAGCTTAAGGCCTGGAGGTGTCTACTAGAACCGGGGTGATTCAATCTTTAACACAGGAATCAGAACACCAAGCTTGAAATTCAAGCTTGATGAGCTAACATTAAAAGGTCATTCACTGACAATTAGTTATCTTGTGTCTCAGCGCTTATGTGACTATCCAGCCGATTGGCATAGCTTTGCGACCAGCGTTCCGATGTTTGTTCTTAGCAGGTTGGTGATCAAACCACAAGCATGAGCGAGGATGAGCATCGTATTCAGGGCGCCTAACCAGGAGAACAGATATGTATAGGATGCTAATTGTCGCGCCACTTATGGCGCTTCTGCTCACCGCGTGCATAGTGGCACCTGCGGACCGGGGGTATGGATATGGAGGAGTCGTTGTGGCACCAGCACTGCCGCTGGTCGTGGAATTAGGCCCAGAGCCATATTATTATCAAAGCGGATATCATTATTACTACAACAATGACCGCTGGAGCTACTCACGTTCAAGATCTGGTCCTTGGACTGATCTGCCCAGGAGTCACTACCCTAAAGAGATCAGGCGCAGAGGCGGCCCTGATGACCGGGGCAGAGGTCCAGATCATGACCGACGTGACCGGTAAAAATGGGGTCGGGCTCAATCATTAAATAGCACACATGGGCGCCCATTAGTCTTCCCTTTGAATTGGGACGAATAAATTCCCGCGGTTGCCCCTGTGCATTGCAAGTCTCGACCCGGCATGTGTCGCAAGACAGCTGGCAGACCACAGTTTTCAGTCAATCCTGAAGCAGTTGGCTGATGTCTGTTCCAACACCTTCCGCCGTCGCCCGGATGTTCCTCCCGTGTTATTCCTGAATGGTCGTAACCCCACGTTCTATAGTTAAAAAGAACGGCGAGAACTTTACGTGGAGCGATCATGGTGGGGCCGCAGGAAATTGAACTGACCCGTAACTCCTACTACGAGGTGAGCGTGACGCGGCCGCAGGCCTCTGTGCCACTGGCTGGGCGCATCACGGCCGATGTCTGCGTGGTCGGCGGCGGCTACGCCGGTCTGTCGGCCGCGCTTGAGCTGGCGGAGCGCGGTTATTCGGTGGCGCTGCTGGAGGCGCAGCGGGTCGGCTGGGGGGCTTCCGGCAGAAATGGCGGCCAGGCGCTGGCCGGTTTCGGTTTCGCCGGTCAGGAGGCGATCGAGGTGCAATTGTCCGCCGCGGATGCGCGCCGCGCCTGGGATATCTCGGTTGAGGCCCTGCAACTGCTGCACGCGCGTATCGACAAACATGCCATCGAGTGCGATTACGTGCCCGGCCACCTGAGCCTGGCCGTCAACGCCAGAAAGGCGCGGGCGCTGGAGGCGTGGGTCAACCACGTGGCGCGTGCCTACGGCTATCCGCTGCAATCCATCGGCACCGCCGAGGTGGGCAACTGGATCGCCAGCGAACGCTTCCGTGCAGGGGCCTTCGATCCGCAATCGGGCCACCTCCATCCCCTGAAATATTGTCTCGGGTTGGCCGCGGCGGCGCGTGCTGCAGCTGTGCAGCTTTTCGAAAATTCGGCGGCCATCCAGATCGAACGCGGCGACAAGCCCATCGTCAAGACGGCAGCGGGCGAGGTCGCCTGCCGCTTCGTGGTGCTGGCCGGCAATGTCTATCTGGGGGAATTCGGCAAAGGCGTTGCGCCGGAACTGATGCCGCGCATCATGCCGGTCGGCACCTACATCATCACCACGGAACCGATGGCCAAGGAGCGCGCCGACGCGCTGATCCAGCAGCGGGCGGCGGCGTTTGACACCAATCTGGTGCTCGACTATTTCCGCGTGACTGCCGACCATCGGCTGCTCTTCGGCGGCGGCGAAAGCTACAGCACAGCGACGCCGCGCAATCTGGCGGGGCGGATGCGGCAGCGGATGCTGGCGGTCTTCCCGCAGTTGGCGGATCTGCCGGTGCCCTATGTGTGGGGCGGCTTCGTCGATATCACCATGAATCAGGCGCCCGATTTCGGGCGGCTGGGCAGCAACATCTATTACCTGCAAGGCTTTTCCGGTCATGGCCTGGCGATGGCGGTGATGGCGGGCAAGCTGGTGGCCGAGACCATTGCCGGACAGGCGGAGCGCTTCGATGTGCTGTCGCGCATCAAGCATCATGCATTTCCGGGCGGCGCGCTGCTGCGCACCCCGGCGCTGGTGCTGGGGATGTTCTATTACCGGCTGCGGGAGCTGCTGTGAGGGGCGACATTGAAAACCGAGATCAAACATGCGCATTTCCCCGGCAACCTGCTGATGGTGGGTTTTGGCTGTATTGGCCAGGCCACGCTGCCGCTGCTGTTTCGCCACCTTGATATCCAGCCGCAACAGATCAGGATAGTTGCAGCGAATGAGGAAGGCGCCGCCATCGCCAGCGAGTCTGGCGTTGCCTTCACGCGGCAGACGCTGACAAGGGAAAACTATCGCTCCGTGCTTGAGCCGTTGCTGGGCAGGGGCGATTTCCTGCTCAATCTCTCGGTGGATATCTCCAGCCTGGCGCTGATCGAGTTGTGCCGCCGGCGCGACGCACTCTACCTGGACGCCAGCATCGAACCATGGGCCGGTGGTTACACCGACAGTTCGAAACCGGTAGCGCAGCGCACCAATAACGCGCTGCGTGAAGACGTCTTGGGCTACGGGCGCGCCAACGGACCAGGACCGACGGCGGTTGTCACTCAAGGCGCCAATCCCGGCCTGGTTTCAATGTTTGTCAAACAGGCGCTGCTTGATGTCGCGGCGGATAGCGGCGTCGCCGTAAAAAAACCGGCACGCCATGAGGACTGGGCCAGGCTGGCCTGCCTTCTCGGTATCAAGGCGATCCATATCGCCGAACGCGATACCCAGACTACAGCCCGGCGCAAGCGGCGCGGCGAGTTCGTCAACACCTGGTCGGTGGAAGGCTTCATCTCCGAGGGGCTCCAGCCTGCAGAACTGGGATGGGGCACTCATGAGCGTCATTGGCCGGCCGACGGCGCGCGGCACGAATCGGGCTGTGATGCCGTCATCTACCTCAACCGCCCCGGCGCCGCCACCCAAGTGCGCAGCTGGACGCCCCTGGAAGGGCCTTACCACGGTTTGCTGATCACCCACGGCGAGACCATCTCCATCGCCGATCATCTTACGCTCAGGGAAAACGGTGCAGTGGTCTACCGGCCAACGGTCCATTACGCCTACCAACCCTGCGACGATGCGCTCCTCTCGATGCACGAAATGGCTGGCAGGAACTGGCAACCGCAGCGCAACCAGCGGATCATCCGCGACGAGATCACCGCCGGCATGGATGAGCTGGGGGTGCTGCTGATGGGCAACGCCAAGGGGGTCTACTGGTACGGATCGCGCCTCTCCATCGAGCAGGCGCGGCAACTCGCCCCCTATAACAACGCCACCAGCATGCAGGTGGCCGCCGGAGTTCTGGCTGGCATGGTGTGGGCACTGCGCAACCCTCGCGCTGGCGTGGTGGAGCCTGACGATCTCGACCATGAGACCGTGCTGGAGATCGCCAAGCCGTATCTGGGTGAGGTGGTGGGGGTCTATGGCGACTGGACGCCGCTGCGCGACAGAGGCCGGCCCATCAGTGAGGAGCTGGACAGGGACGACCCGTGGCAGTTCAGCAATGTGCGTGTGACGTGAGGAGATGCCAACTGCTGCCAGGTGGCGTCTGAAAACGTCATGGACTCATTATCCCGCCGCCACCAAACGAAAACGGCACCACTGTGACTGAAGTCATATCCAGACCGCAACGTTTTCCAATTGAAACCCGCCACCTGTAACGATTCACTTCGTCCAGGATGCCGCTCTGTTTAAATCCGAAAAAGAAAGTGTCTCCCAAGCCCCCTCCTTTCGCAAAATGCGCGCTGATTGACACCCTCGCCGGAATCAGGACCTGACTCTCGGATGGATTTTTCATATCCAGCTTTATGAGGCCGATGTAGTGCGCCGCAAAGAGCACGTGCAGTTCCTTAAGGGTGTCCTGGCCTCGGCCTACGGG
Organism: Sulfuricella sp.; assembly: GCF_035531155.1. Classification (NCBI taxonomy): domain Bacteria; kingdom Pseudomonadati; phylum Pseudomonadota; class Betaproteobacteria; order Nitrosomonadales; family Sulfuricellaceae; genus Sulfuricella; species Sulfuricella sp. Next base: position 310,871 of record NZ_DATKTK010000056.1, read on the forward strand.
CCTGATGAGTCAACGGAAATGGTGTTGCGATTGTTTCAGAATGTTTCATTCTGGAACGCCGCTCGGATAATCCACGGCAGGCCTGGCTCAGGATTCTAGGCTGCCAGGTAGGCTGGACAACGTCATCCCTTAGAAATCCAAATGCTGGTATGCAATATGCTCATTAGGTTATGTCGGCATGTTTTGGCCGCCTGGCTTACTGCCGCGATTTCTCATTCTCGCCAATCTGAACAGGGAATAATCATGATTTTTTCAAACACAAAGAAAAACGCAGTAACCATGGAAAGTCGTAAATTCAAAATGGCGTTCCTGGCCGGTTCCTTAATTTTGGGGGTGTCAGCCCAAAATGCGCTTGCCCACAGTGATTTATCGGCGACAGCGGAGCTTGCTCCCAAGTCGGGCAGTAAGGTTTCCGGAACGCTAAAACTGATTCAGTTGTCGGCGGATAAAGTGCTTGTGACCGGCATGGTCGAAGGGCTTTCTCCGGGCAAGCATGGCTTTCACATTCATGTGAATAACAATTGCGATTCACCTGATGCGATGAGTGCGGGCGGGCACTTTAACCCGACGGGAAACCATCACGGATCCTCCCGGGACGGGGAACATCATTTGGGCGACCTGGGCAATATCGAAGCGAATGATCGTGGGCAGGCCAAAGTCAACATTGAAATTCCTGGGGTGACAGTGGCACTGATCGGAATGAATTCGATAGCCGAAAGAAGCTTGATCATTCACGCCAATCCTGACGATTTTTCCGACCCTGCTGGAAACTCAGGGGCACGGGTGGCGTGCGGCGAAATAGAACCCGACATGATGCGAATGTAATCGGAATTCCTGGCTCATGCTGTCGATGACCGGCTCTATGGATATCTGCAACAGGTTTCATGCTTGTTCCAACTGTAGTTTCATTCTGAAACGAGAGTTTTAATCGATGCGGGATGAGGCTGAAATTCATTTATAACATTTTGTTGCAGCAGTAAAAATAGTTATGGCATGCCGCTTGCTTTGTGATGCGATGAGTGCACATAAGCAGGAAAAAGCGATGGGGAAGGTTGAGATGAAAAGTTGGCAAGGATTGGTTATATCGATTTTGCTATTGGCTTCTCTGGAAGGTGCTTTGTTCTATTTCGACGAGCCCACGAAAGCGGTTAAGGATGGTTTGCATGGCGGTCAGGTACGTGTCATGCAGTCTTATATTTTTGAGTTGCTGATAAGAAATGGCGAACTTCAGGTATGGGTGACCGACCGTAACGGTCAACACATCTCTTCCGAAGATGTGTCCGCTAAAGCGATCGTTATCAGCGGGCCGCCCGTAGCTTCGCCCTACGTTTTGAATCTGTCTTCCGGAGGTGGCCATAATCTGGTTGCCCGGGATAGCCGGATCAGGCAAGGCAATGACATGAGAATAATGCTGAATACTTCCATCAGGGGCGAAACCTTATTTGTGAAATATTGGGACGTTCAGGCGACTGGAAATGTATGTGTCGGCGTATAGGACATCAATGTGCGTTGACGGCGAACGATGCGCGGCAAGTGAATCCGCCATGGACGTTCATGCTCGCCGAGGCCGGATTGGGCCGAACGATGCCGGCCCAATTCGTCCTTTGCGCGCTTCTGTCTTTTGCTACTGCGACGTGGGCCCACTCCGACGTGTCGATGTTCGGAGCTCTCGATGCTCATGGCGATCACCCGGCGCAAGGGGAGATACATTCGACTTTTTATCCGGCTACCGTGGTGATCGATCCGCGCCGGGTGACCGATATCGTAATCAAGATCAATGCCAGGCTCGTCGGACAACACGACCTCTACATAGGTAAATATGTGTCCAGGGGTGAGGTGCTGGCCGAAATTGAAAGCGCCGAACTGGAGACTTTGCAAAGAGCCTACATCGCCACCGTGTCGAATCTGGCCGCGGTCGATGCTTTTTCCGTCACTTCCGGCGCGAAAGTCGCGGACGGGAAGCTCAATCTCGTCTGGCGCGGCATGTCGGAAGCGGATGTGAGCCAAATCGACCTGACCAAAGAGCCGTTGAAGCAGGTGAAAATCCGCGCGCCGGTCGCGGGATTCATCTCAAGGATAGCGGTGGTTAACGATCAGATCGTAAACGGCGGTATTCAAACAGGACAGACCGCCGCTGCTGGCACACTTTTCGCCAGTATTTCCGATCCTCGCGGCATCCTGCTGGAGGCCAGCGTTCCAGCCACTAAAGCCGCGCGGCTGAAAATCGGCCAGCCTGCAATGGTGCGAATCCCGGGGAAAGATGAAAAAAACGAGGAGCTGCGGGCACGGGTCATACAGATATACGGCTTCGTCAACCCGGTAACCCAGCGCCGGCTGGTGCGGTTACAGTTGGAGCGTCAGGCTACCGATTCGCCGCTCATCAATGGGCTGCTGGTCGCCGTGCGCATTCCGGCGAACGGTCTCGAGGAAAAACATGAGGATTGACAGGAGATTCCTGTGCGCAGGCCTTATCTTGGTGGGCAGCGGGCCGGTCTGGCCTCACGGCGATCCATTGGTTTTTCAGAGCGCTCCGGTTGCGCGCGTTACGGGGGAAGTGGTGCTGCCGCCGGGTACGCGAGCCGGGGTGATTGCCACCTCCCTTGCCCGTAATGAAAGGCGCACTGCCTGGCTGCACACCTACGGTCAGGTGGTGCCGGATTACCGTGCGGTGACGGAAATTAATTCCTACATCAGCGGTGAAATCCGGCAGGTATACGTGCGCCAGGGCGATGCGGTCAAGGCCGGTAGCCCGGTGGTTGCCATCTACAGCCCGGAATTCATCGCTACCCAGACGGCTCACATGGCGCTTTTACATAATCGGGAGCAGCTCGATATTTTGCGCGAAGAAGGCCGGCTTCCCAACTATTTGAAAGATGCGAAAGAGAACCTGGCTTGGTGGGGCATGACCGGCAAGCAGATCGACGCGCTCGTGAATGAAGGGAAGATGGTGCAGGAGATGCTGGTGACAGCCAAGATGGATGGCATCGTCACGGACGTGTTCGTCCAGCCTGGCACTTTTATCAATACCGGCGATCAAGCCATGAAAGCGTTCGTCGTGATGGGGAAACCGGTCGCGCGGATGGTTGCCGACAACGCTCCCCGGTGGATCGATGCCTATATTTTTCCCGACCGGCAAGCCCTGCTTTCAACCGGGAATCCGGTAAAAATTCAGTTGCCCGACGGGAAGACTCTGGAACGGAATATCAGCCAGGTTCTCCCCGGCATGGACGACAAAACCCAGCGCCGCAAATTTCGAATCGACCTTGGGCGGAGTGGCAACGAGCTGGCACTCGGCGCAGCCGTCAACCTGGACGTTCGCTTCGATCGCAAGGGAATTTGGGTACCGCGAGAGGCGGTGATGAGCCAGGGCATCGCTCCCGTCGTTTACGTGGAAAAATCTCCAGGACACTATGATCGCACGCCGATTTCCGTTCTCGATGAAGCCGGCGATGCCGTCAGCGTCAAAGGGATTGTCGCGGGAGCGCGGGTCGTCACCGAAGGGAAAATGATCCTGGAGGGCATTTACCGCATGTCCGGTCGGGGCGGGAATAGCCATCACCATGATGATTAAGGAAAGCGGACATGTTTAACTGGGTGATCGGCTGGTCGATCAGGAACCGGGTGGCAGTCCTTCTGCTGTATATTTTATTGGTGGTCACCGCTGCGTTTGTGGTCGGCCACATGAAAGTCGATGTGTTTCCCGAGTTTGCCCCTCCCCAGGTGCAGATTCAGACCGAAGCGCCGGGCTTTTCCAGCCATGACGTCGAAGTGCTGGTCACCCGTCCGATCGAGGTCGCCCTGCAGGGCGCGCCGAATGTAGAACAGATTCGATCCAATTCGTCTGTCGGGCTTTCCCGCATTACGATCGTGTTCAAGTGGGGCGTCGAGATATTCCGGGCTCGCCAAATTATCCAGGAGCGCCTGCAACTAGTCCAATCCAGCCTGCCGGCTTCGGTGAATGCTCCTCAACTGATGCCGGTCACTTCGGCCGTCAGCTGGCTGCTGAAGTTTGCGTTGGTGGACTGGTCCGCCAAGTTTCGCGAGCACGAACTGCGCGGCCTGGTGGACTGGGATTTCCGCAACCGCTTGCTGTCCCAGCCCGGCGTAGCCTCGGTCACTGCGGTGGGAGGCGGGGTCAAGCAGTACCAGGTGATGATGGATCCGCTCAAAATGCAGAAATTCGGTGTCACTTCGGAGGAGGTGATCCAGGCCGCGCGTAGCGCCAATGCGGTGGCTCCCGGTGGTTTCGTCTACCCGAGCCGTGAGGAAGAGTATCTGGTACGGGTCAACGGAGTGGTAAAAAATTACGGCGATCTCAACAGTACCGTGGTTGCAATCCGCGAACGGCAGCCGATTCGTCTTGAGGATGTGGCCGAGGCGCGCTTCGGTAGCGAGATTAAGCGCGGCGATGGGCAAATCTACGGGGGGCCGGCGGTAGTGGCTACGGTCTCCAAGCTGTGGGGGGCAGATACGCTGGAGAGCACCCGACGCGTGGAGGCGGTGCTGAAGGAACTTGGGGCTTCCCTGCCCAAGGATGTGGAACTGATACCCAATGTGTTTCGGCAGGCGACTTTCATCGAGTCGTCGGTACACAACCTGAAAGAATCGCTGTATACCTCCTGCCTGATCGTGGCCTTCGTCCTGATCCTGTTTCTGATGCGCTGGCAACCGACGCTCATCAGCCTGGTTGCGATTCCGACCTCGCTGCTCGCGGGGGTGTTCATCCTGTGGCTGCTGGATGTGGGAATAAACGCGCTTACCCTGGGCGGACTGGTATTTGCTATCGGGGAAGTGGTCGACGACGCCATCATCGATGTTGAAAATATCATGCGGCGTCTGCATGAAAACAAGCAGGCTGCCCATCCCGCTTCTGCACTCGAAATCGTCTACGAGGGTTCCCGGGAGATCCGCAATTCGGTGGTGTTCGCCACCCTGATCGTGGCGATAGCGTTCATGCCGATCTTTTTTCTGGAGGGGATCGAAGGACGCATCTTCAGGCCGCTGGCCATTGCTTACCTGGCAGCGATCGCAAGCTCCCTGGTGGTGGCTATCACCCTGGTTCCGGTGTTGTGCTACTACCTGATGGGGCGCAATTCAGCCCGCTTGTCGCTTGGGGTTTCTCACGCGACGGCGTTCCTGCTGGCCCAATACCGGCGGCTTCTCACCCCCTGTCTCCGCCGCCCGGCTTGGTGGATGGCGGCGCTGTTGCTGGTGCCTCTCGCTGTCGCGCTGTTGCTGGTGCCGGGCCTCGGCCGTTCGTTCATGCCTTCGTTTCATGAGGGCAATATAGTGGTGGCGGCAACTTTGCTCCCCGGGGCTTCGCTGGACGAGAGCCTGCGGGTCGGCAAAGAGGTCGACAAGCTGATCGGCACAATGCCGCAGGTGGCAAGCATAGTCCAGCGCGCGGGCCGCTCTCCTCTGGACGAGGATGCGCAGCCGGTGAATTTCAGCGAATACGATATTGCGCTCAAACCCGGCGTGCAAAATACCACGGACGTGATTCATGCCATACGCGAAAAGCTTGCCTCCATTCCCGGCATGGCGGTCAACGTTTCGCAGTTCATTACTCACCGCATGTCGGAAATATTTTCCGGAATCCGCGCGCAAGTAGTCATCAAGATTTATGGGCAAGATTTATCCGTACTGCAAGCCAAACAGCAGGAAATTCTGCGAGCGGTGAAGGACGTGCCCGGCGTCGTCGATTTGCAGGCCGAACCGATGATCCTGGTTCCCGTCGTGGATATTCGGGTGGATCGCGAGAAAGCGGCGATTTACGGGTTCACGCCTGGCCAGATCGTCAGCCAGGCAGGGCAGGCGCTCAACGGTATTGCCGTATCGAAAGTGCTGGAGAACGACCGAGCCTTCGATCTCTACGTGCGCATCGACGATCAGTCGCGTTCGAATATCGAGGCGCTCGGAGCGTTGCCGCTTTCCTCGCCCACGGGCGCCTTGGTGGCGCTCAGGGATGTCGCCAGGCTCGAAGTCATGCAGGAGCCCTACATGATTAACCGGGATGGAGGCGCCCGGCGGGCGATTGTTCAGTGGAATACCGATGGCAGGGATTTAAATGCGGTGGTGGAAGATGCCAGGGCCCGCATCGCAAAGATCAGCCTGCCGTCCGGTTATTCGGTCGAGATCGGCGGGGATTACGAGGGGCAGCAGCGCGCTACCCGCAATCTCCTGATTTCTGGAGGGGCGGCGATTGTCCTGATGGCAGTGACGATGTATCAGGCGTTCAGAAGATGGTCGGCCACGCTGCTGATCATGCTGAATTTGCCTCTTGCCCTGATAGGAGGTGTTTTCGCGCTCAAGCTGAGCGGCGAGACGCTTAACGTATCGTCCCTGATCGGCATGGTGGCGCTTTTTGGAGTCGCCACCCGAAACAGCATCCTTTTAATGTCGCGTTTCCAGGTGCTGCTGCTGGAGAAGCCCGGGACACCCATCGCACAGATCGCCCTGCAAGGAGCGCTCGACCGGCTTCTGCCGATCCTCATGACTGCCTGCGCCGCCGCGCTTGCCGTGATTCCCCTGATAATTGGCGATCCCGCCGGCAAGGAACTCGAGCGCCCGCTCGCGATCGTGTTGTTAGGCGGAATGATGACTTCGACGCTGCTCAATCTCTTCGTCATTCCCACTCTGTTCAACTGGATGGCATCGCGCTCAACCGAATCGTTCACTCAACAAGACGCTTAGCCAATCGAGACAGGGCTTTCATACCTCACACGCGATTTTGTTATACGATGGTATAAGCGGTATTTATGCGGCGCCGCTGAAGGCCATGCTCGCAATCGAACAGAGTTAAATACTGTGATTCCATTCGCCAGAGTAAGCCGGAGGCCGTATTGAAGGGTGTCTCGACACGAACGGGTAACACTCCGATGGATCGTCTCTAAAGTATTGAGGGATACGTAAATGAATGATTCTAAAGCATCCCTTACAAATCTCCCCGCCGATGCCTTGCCGGCAATCGTGGCTATTCCCTTTTCCTGGCAAGAAGCCGTGCCCCTGCTGTGGGCCATCATCCTGATCCTGGTACCGCTCGGCATTGCGAGCAGCTTGGGAGAAACGTTTCTGCATGCTTTGTTCTTCGAGCCGAAAGGGCACTTTCTGATCGAGGCGTTTTGCGGCTTCTTCGCCATATTGATCGGAAGCATGTTGCTAGTGATCGGTATCCGGCAGAAAAACCCCCCGATATTCATCTTTGCGGTTGCCTTTTTCTGCATGGGGCTGTTTGACGGTTTGCATGCCCTGACCAATCCGCTTGAGCATGAGCAATGGTTTGTTTTGCTCCATACTTTTTCCTCGTTCTTCGGTGGCACTCTGATCTTGATCGGCGCTTTGGTGGATGCTCAATCTCGTGGTCATGGACGTATGGGGTGGCTGGATATGACGGTGATCGCGATTGGTATTGGCGCCATCTCGGTATTCGCTGTTCTTTACGAGTTTTATCTCCCATCGTGGAACGAAGCCGGACATGTCAGTTTCGATCCGGGGATCCGCAAAATCCATAAACTGACCGGCTTTTTCTTCGCTGCGGCGGCCATGATTTTTTACCGGTATCGCCTTGCTTACAAGGGCATCCCTCGTGCCATCGTTATCGGCATGTTGTTGATATTTGCGGAAAGCGCCTACCTGTTCAGCTTTTCCACCATGTGGGACTTTACCTGGTGGATGTGGCACGGGGTCAAGGTCATTCTCTATCTCAGTCTGCTGGTCACTGTCTTCATGGGTTTTCTTGTGGCATTGCAGGCAGTCGAAAAATCCCGGCGGGTGCTCATCGACTCGAACCGCAAGCTGATCCGTGCGCAATTTGAGGTCAAACGTGTCAACCAGGAACTGGAAATACGTCATGATATGGCCCAGGAAGCGATGGCCTCTCTCGATCTTGCGAATGCCTTTCGCGTCATTTCCAAGGCCGTAGCGCGGCTCGCCGGCGGAGCTAGCTGCCAGCTGGTCGTCAAGGTGGCCAGCGATGAAGAGGATGAGTTTCAACGAATGATTCAGGCTATCGATCTGCCCACGACCCCGGCGGACACGTCTGGAAACTTGGTCCACCCAGGCGGTTGCACCATTATGGGGAGCCATGCCGCACCGGCGCTGGGACACGGCGACCGAACATGCTCTAGCTGCCTTCCGCTGCTCGCTAATAGTGAAGAAATCGGCTACCTGGTATTTTGGCTCCACCAGGGTGTGGAAATGAACTCAGCCCAATTGCAGGCGCTACGGGCACTCACCGCCGAGGCCGGCCCGATCGTCAACAATGCGCTGCTTTACCATCGTTGGCTCGATGCCAACGATTTCAGGTCGGCATTGTTACGGGTTTCGGCGATGCTTTCCTCTACCCTCGACTTCGGCACGGTGCTGGAATCCGTGTGCCGGGAAAGCGCTCGTTTGTTGGAGAGCGATGGTGCGATGGTCTGGCTCCCGGGCAGAAGCGGCGAAGCCTCTACTTTCGCCAGCTTCTGCCCGATTCAGCAAAGCGCGTCACAAAAGGAGGAATTTGCGGCCTGGCTGGAGCGCGGACTGACAAACCGGGATTTTTTAAACGGCGCAGACGGCTACCGGCCAGAGGCGATGATGTGGGTCGAGAGCGAGCCCGGTTTGCCGTCGTCGGGATGCCGCTGGGGGGCGCTTGCCATCTTCCCGCTAGTCGAAGATGGCGACCTGATCGGGGTGATGGCCTTGGCTCGCCAGAACAGAATCAAGTACAGCTCGACCACCCTTGCAAAGGGCGAGCTTTTGGCGGGAAATGTACGGATAGCCATCCACAATGCCCGCAGTTACAGCCAGCTCAACGAGAAAAATATCCAGCTTAAACTCGCCGAAGAGCAGAAGCTCCGGGACGAGCGCTTGGCAGTATTAGGCCAAATGGCCGCTTCGGTGGCGCACGAGGTGAGAAATCCTTTGAGCGCAATCAGCAACTGCCTGGCGGTTTTGAAGACGGAATCCGGGCTCGAAAGCCGCTCGCAGACCGCACTGGAGATTATTCAGGACGAAGTGCAAAGGCTAAGCAAACTGACCAGCGATTTCCTGACTTTTGGCCGGCCCGAACTCAAAACCCTCAAGCCGGTTCGGCTCGACAGGCTGCTGCTGCGCATGGTTGCCACTCTGGAGCGGCATGTGGCTGAGATGGAGTTGCCGGTGAGTATCCAATATTGTCCGGAATTGTTCGAGCAAACCCTCCTGTTCGACGAAGATGGCCTGGAGATGGTACTGTGGAATCTGCTTTTGAACGCCACACAGTCGATCGGCGGTACAGGCAGAATCAGCCTGACATCCAGATTTTCGGAAAATCGGCTGCTGCTGGCAGTCTCGGACACGGGGAAGGGCATTCCGGCCTCCGAGCGGTGCCGTATTTTCGAACCTTTTTATTCTCAGCGTTCACACGGCGTGGGCCTTGGCCTTGCCATTGTGCAACGTTTTGTTGAAGCGTGGCACGGGCGCATCCGGGTCATGAGCGCCATGGGCAAGGGAACTACCTTTCTTATCCGGCTTCCTCTCACTGGATTGGGTAATGGCATGGAGATCGGACAATGACGCGGATATTGCTGGTAGACGATCAGCGCAGCCTGCGCCGCTCGCTTGCTTTGATGCTTCAAAACGCGGGCTTCGAGACGAGCGAGGCGGGGAGCGGAGAAGAAGCCTTGCGCATGTTGCCGAAAAGTGCCTTCGATCTGGTTATCACCGATTTGCGCATGGATGAAATGTCCGGCATCGATCTGCTGCGCGAGGTGAAAACAGCCAATCCCGATTTGCCGGTCATTCTGATTACGGCATATGGATGCATCCAGTCGGCTGTGGATGCGATGCGTTTCGGCGCTTTCGACTATCTTACCAAGCCGTTTCAAGAAATGGAGCTGGTAGAAAAAATCCGCGCCAGCCAGTCCATCCGCAATGCCATCCGGGCTCAGGTCCAGAGCATGCCGGCGCCGGAACAGGTTGGCAGCGATATCGTCGCAGCGACGCCGCAAATGCAAGCGACGCTGATCCGCGCGGGGCGGGTCGCCAGGACCGATATCAGTGTGCTCATCACGGGCGAAACCGGAACCGGCAAGACCCGGATCGCGCGGCTGATCCATGAAAGCAGCGTACGCAGCCCCTATCCGTTCGTCAGCATCAACTGCGCCAGCCTGCCCGAACAGCTTCTGGAAAGCGAGTTGTTCGGCCATGTGCGAGGAAGCTTCACGGGAGCGACCGAGTCCAGGGCAGGGCTCTTCGAGGAGGCGGATAAAGGCACCATTTTTCTGGATGAGATCGACACTTTATCTCCTTCCATGCAGGCCAAACTGTTGAGCGTTCTGCAGGAGCGGCTGATCCGGCGAGTAGGCTCGAACAAGACCAAACTGGTGGACATCCGGATCGTGTCCGCCACCAACCAGGAAATTAACGAGTTAATGGAGAAAGGGGTTTTTCGCGCCGATCTTTATTTTCGTTTGAACGGCATGAGGCTACACTTGCCGCCGCTACGCGAGCGGAATGAAGATATTAAAATCCTGCTCGACCGCTTCATCGTACTGTATTCGAAAAAGTACCGACGTACCGGTCTCCGTCTGACCCCGCGGGCGCTGGCTTGCGTGCTGGGCTGTCCTTTTCCCGGCAATATTCGGCAAATGGAAAATTTTGTTGAGCAGATGGTGGTGTTTGCCGATGAAAACGGCATTATCGATATCGATGCCCTTCCCGAGGATATCCTCAACAACCCGGCACGACATCGGGACCCGGCGATCAACGTGCTGGAATACGAAGGAGGCGGCATCGAGGTCGCCGAAAAAAAACTGATCGAAGCCACCCTCGCGCGATTTCCGCATCTTGCAGATGCGGCGCGAGAACTGGGCATCGGACGGACAACCCTGTGGCGCAAGATTCGTCAGTACAACCTCAACCGGAATTAGCTCTTCCAATCGATTACCTGGTCGACTTGTTTTCCTGACGATTCCCAAACTGTTCCATATTGGAACGAATGTTGCAAAAACACTATTGGCCGGACTAAGGACGGCCATCAGAATGTTCGACGTTCGTGCAGAGTTTGTCGAAGCGCGCTTCGATACGGCTTCCCGCCTACCCAAGGCGAACGGAATTTCAGCGTGTATACCTGAATTCCATTTCATCCCATCCGGGTTACGGTTTGATTGGTGTCATTAATCACTGCCCTCCCTGGTTGTTTATTTTTCCCCTGCTTTTCGACCCAGCTGCTTTCCGTGTTTCACGCGCGTTCCAAGTTGAAACCGGATAGTGGTTTGCGCTCGCATCGGCTTGTCTTATAAAACTCAACATACTGATTAATATCATATAAACAATCTGGCATGGCTGTTGCTAAGAGAGGGTTGCAGTATCTTTTTTTTTATCAAATTAAAGAAAGTAGGCAATCCATGAAACGGAAGACAGCGTTAATTCGGAAGGGGACCGGAGCACTTAGCCGTAGAGCTGGCTTATCGGTTGCCTTGGGCTTTGCTTTTTTGCAGATGTTCAGCGGTGCCGCCATGGCTGACAGCAAGGACGGCATTTTTCCCACTGCGGAACAGGTCGGGGGGCAAGTCTACCCGGACCCGATCAAGGTGGGTGCCAAATTTCCTACGGATATCGAAATCTTCGATCTATCTGGTAAGCCCGCAGATTTCGGCAAGCTGATCGCCGGAAAAAGAACGGTGCTGGTGTTCTTCATTTCTGCCGTGCCGGTTTCGGTAAACGAACTGAAAAAAGTTCAGGATTTCATGGCCAAGAACGCTGCGACAACCCAGATGCTGTCCCTCAATACCGATACGGTAGGGACCGCCCTGATGGGGATTTCGCCGATCGAAGGGACTGTGAGAACACTGAATGTTATCAAGAAAGAAAAAGGCATTACCACTCCCATGTATGTGGCGCCCAACGACGCGTTGAGCCCGACTGGCCTGTCCAATCGCCTGGGTTTCAGAGGTTTGCCGACCATTTTTGTCCTAACCGCGAGTGGGGTCGTGGAGAAGGTTTTTGTGGGTCCGCAAAACTGGAAACATGGGGACATCTAGTTATAGCCAGCTAGATCATTTTGCTTATTTCTAAGGAGTACGAACGTGTCAATTACTAGACGAGATTTTATGAAGAGCGCCGTGAAAGGCGCAATGACGGTAGGCATGGCTGGCGGCGTGGGAGGTTTGATGCTGTCCAATTATGCAATGGCGGCCAGGCACGACAACACAGGGGAGGGTCAGGCGGAAGTCTTCAAGAAATTTGAGGGAAACGTTATTTTATTGCCCGGTAAATATAGCGGTAACGTGAGTGCGTTCGACCTTGCAGTGCCCGAATCGCTGGCCTTTTTTCCCTACAGTCTGACGGGCATGGAAATGGCCATCCCGCATCATATTGCCGCGATGCCGTCGGCCGATCCGTACAAGACATTCGACTTCTATCAGACGTTCCAGCCGCCGGCTTCGCCGTACGTCAACGAGAACTCGCCGGAGTGGAGAAACAGAGGTGATTTCAGAATGTTGAAAATGCGTTATCACGGCGAGGGCAAGCAGAATCATTTCAGCGTGGTCAACGATATTTCGGCCACTACCGGGATGGCGCTGGGCGTACACGTTTCCATCGGGGTCGGCGAGAATGCCAACAAGTACGTGGCTTTTGCCGACGGCCAGAAGGATATGGTGCTCATTACCACCGTTGACGACAACCCCAAGATCGTCAAGGCGATGCGCGTGGATTACGATCCGGTGGCACGCCAGGTGAATATCTCTCACGTATTCCCGGAAGCTTCCACCGGCAAGTTCGATTTCCAGGGCCGCAAGGGGATGAAGACCTCGCACGAGGCGATGCTGGGCGAAGAGTTGATGCCGGCCGATCCGACTGCTGTCTTCGTCGACGCATTTACCTGGCACCCGACGCTGCCGCTGGGCGCCATCCTGATTCGCCGCCTCGGCTGTTGCGCGATTGTCGACACCCGTACCTGGGAGGTTCTGGCGCTGCTTTCCACTGCCAAGGGCGCCCCGGACAATTTCCCGTTGACCAAGCAGCAGGGATATACCTGGACTTTCTCCGTGCCCTCCGTGCTCACTCCGTTGCACGAGGCGGGCTTCCTTCCCAGCGGCGAATACTTCCTCGCCTGCAACAACGTGCTGCAGAACAATATCGCGGTCTACCGCAGCACCGATCCCAATCCCCTCAAGTGGAAGAAGGAAGCCTTCGTCGAAGGCTTCGGCAACAAGTATCTGCCGTTGCATATGGGCAATGTGCCGGATTCGCGCTGGGCCTTCTTCACGATCTGGGCGCGCAAACCCAACAATGGCTATATCTGCAAGGTCGATCCCAAGACTTGGCAGGTGGTCGCCAAATGGGATACTGGTCCCGATCCGCACACTTGCGACTGCACGGTCGACGGCAAGTACATGACAACCGTATACAGCGGAAATCAGGCCGGACAAACTGGATTGGTGGTGATTAATTGTGATACCGACAAGATCGAAGCCCGTCTTCCAAGTCCCGCCGGCCACCATGATCACGTCGTCGTACCAAAAGACTGGGAGGGGATGAAAGCCTCGCGCAGCACCTCGGTATAACGGCAATGGCTATTTCCTTTTAATAAAACCGATCGGGGGCCGGGTAACCGGCTCCCGCTGGAGGGAATTAAAATGCTCGATTCGAAATATTCTTCAACCTGTTTGACGGTGGCGCACCGTCCGTACAGCAGGCTGGCCGCATGGTTTTTTTTGACCGCCGCTTTTTTTATCCATTCTGGCGTTGCGCTGTCGCACAGCAATGATTATCTGGCGACTATCCAGGGACCGCATGGCGGCTCTCTACAAATGGCCGACATGTACCATTTCGAGTTGTTGATCCGGGACGGTGTGGCCACGGTGTGGGTAACCGATCACGGCGACCAGCCACAGGACACGGTCGGGGCCAAAGCCGAGGCAATGGTCATCAATAATGGCGAGCGGGTCATCGTTGCCCTTGCCCCGAGTGGCAAGAACCAGCTGGTCGGGCTGGACCCGCGCATCAAATCGACCCCCAATACCCGGGTGGTACTGACTGTCACCATGAAAGGCCACCCTCCCCTGCAAGCCCGGTATGCGCCCGGCGCGAAAGCGGAGGCTGAAGCAATGCAACATCATCATTAGCGGAAGCGGCGGTTTCCCTGAGGGCAACCGGGATCGAGTCACGCATCTTTTTTCAGGCAAGCACACAGGGTATGAGGAAGATCGGATTGACAGATGGCGCGCGGGTTGTTTGGGGAGTATTTCAAATGCTGGCGGCGACTCAGACCATGGCGGCAGGCGATGCGCGGCAGACGCTGCTTGCAACCAACGCGTGCGTCGGATGCAATCTGGCGGGTGCGGACTTGGCCGGCCTCAACCTGATGGGAGCAAAGCTGGCGGGTGCCAATCTTGCCGCGGCGAACCTGGAAAGGGTCACCCTGACTGGTGCGGATCTTGCCAAAGCCAACCTGAACCGGGCGCATTTGAAAAGCGCCAATATCAGCGGCGCAAGCCTGGTGCAAGCCAGACTCACCGGTTGCGACATGCGGGATGCTCTGGCGAGCAGGACCAATTTCAATCTGGCCGACTTGAGCAACAGCAATCTGGCCGGCGCAAAGATGGATTACTCCAATCTGGAGGGTGCAAACCTGGCTGGGACGATCCTGGATCGGGCCGATCTCTACGAAGCGCGATTCATGTTTGCGGAACTTGTCGGGGCAAGCCTGAAGGGTGCGGATCTAAATTCCGCCAACCTGAGCGACGCGAATCTCGAAAGGGTCGAGTCCGATGCGGCCACAACTTGTCCTAACCGGGAACCGGGGCCATGCAAATGGTAGCGGTTCCCAGATATTACGGAGGTAACCTGATGGGCGGAATGTATTTGCTGCGGGCGGCGTTTGCCGCGCTCGGACTGGCTGCCGTGCTGCTGGCAGCATCGCCGGCCACGGCGGCAGGCGTGGAGAAGACGCAAGTTCTCTACCGGGCGAGCGTCGGCGAGAAAATCGAGGCTGCCCGGGATATGCTGGTTTCGGCCCTGGAAGGCAGGAATTACACCATCATCAACCAGCTTGACGTACAGGAAGGGCTTGCCGGACGAGGCATCAAGGCCGGCCCGATCCTGCTCGTCGAATTCATCAACCTGGCCAAGGCATACCGGGTAACCCGCTCGAACCACGGTTTCGAGATGTTCGCTCCGCTGCGCCTGGCGTTGTTCGAGGAAGAGGGCAAGACCAGGGTGATGGTACTCAGGCCCAGCTATATCGGGACGGTTCTGGCTACCGAAGGCGGACTCTCGGCGGAGGCGAAAAACACCCTGGAAGAGTTCGACAAGGATATTCACGCCATCCTGGAAAGTGCTGCCGCGGGAGGGTTCTAAATTGAATAACGAGACGGGTTATACCCTGATTTTGTTGAAAGTAGTTATTAAATCCTTTTGTTTAGGAAGGAGCATTAAATGAAACCTGTTTCATACATGACCGCTGCAATGTGCGTGCTTTCATTCGGTCCGGGCGTTCTCCCGGCAATGGCCGACTCAGTCAAAAAGGAAATGACGGGTCAGCAACTGGCATTCGACAATAAAAAGGGAAACTGTCTGGGCTGCCATACCGCTCCGACAGACCCCGCAGCGGTCACGCAAGCCAATATCGGGCCGCCCTTGATCGTGATAAGCCAACGATATCCTGACAAGGCGAAGCTGCGCACCCAGATTTGGGATGCCACCGTGGCCAATCCCAAAACAGTAATGCCGCCTTTCGGCAGGCACAGCATCCTGACCGAACAGGAAATCGACAAGGTGGTGGATTACGTATTCGGTCTTTGACGTTAAAGGAAGAAGAAACCATGAATGAGTTACGCAGGGAATTTTTGAAGACAGGCGGTGCCGCCACCGCGCTGGCAGTATGTGTCGCCGCCGGATTATTGCAGCCGACTCGAGTTTTGGCGCTGGAATGGAATAAATCCGCGTTCGAAGCCAAAGCCGTTCCGGATGCCTTGAAAGGGCTGGGTGCCGCATCTCCCATCGAGACCAAGGAAATCTTCATCAAGGCTCCCGATATTGCCGAAAACGGCGCCGTTGTTCCGGTGGAGGTGATCAGTAAGCTGCCCGATACCCAGTCGATTGCGATTTTCGTCGAGAAAAATGTGAACCCGCTAATAGCAGATTTTACGCTGGCTCATGGAGCCGAAGGCTTCGTCTCGACCCGCATCAAGATGAGCCAGACGTCCATTGTCCGCGTAGTGGTCAATTCTGGAGGCAAATTTTATACCGCCAGCAAAGAGGTCAAAGTCACTATTGGCGGTTGTGGCGGTTGATGGAATAGCTGAATAAGGAGAACGACATGGCTGAACCGATGAAAATTCGCGCCCAGGCGACGGGCGATGTAGTGGATATCAAAGTGCTGATGCTGCACATTATGGAAACTGGTCTGCGCAAAGATGCCAAGACCGGGCAGTTCATTCCTGCCCACTTCATTCAGACAGTGACCGCAGAGGTGAATGGCAAAACCGTACTGGAGGCACAATGGGGCGTGGCGATTTCAAAGAACCCATTTCTCGGCTTCAAAGTAAAAGGCGCCAAGCCCGGCGACAAAGTTGTAATCAGCACGGTCGATAACAAGGGCGAGAAGAACAAGGGCGAGGCAACGGTCGGTTGATGAGTGGCCCTATCAGCTTTAGATATTGGAGGCAGGAATGAACAAAATATTATTGACCCTATTTTGCGCCAGCGTTTTCGCCGCTACGTTTAACGTTGCGGCTTCCCCGGAAGAGGATCGCAAGCAGCTCATCGAAACCATGAGACATAAGTTTCCTGCAATCAAGGTGGAGGATTATATCTACGGTGCACTGATTTTCACGCGTGATTCCAAGGCGCAGTACGACAGCCTGATGGAATTCCCGCCGTTCGAAAACCAGATCGAGAAAGGACGCGTCATTTGGGAAGCTCCTTTCAGGAACAGGAAGAGTTTAGCGGGCTGTTTCCCTAACGGAGGCAAGATGGTGGCCGGCAATTACCCTTATTTCGATGAGCAATCGGGCAAGGTGGTCACCTTCGAGATGGCCTTGAACAAGTGCCGCAAGGACAACGGAGAGCCTGAGTTCGCCTATGACGACATGAGCACCATGGGTGTTCTGACGGCCTATGCGCGCACACTTTCCGATGGCATGAAGATGAATATTCACGTCGATACGCCTCGTGCACGGGCTGCGTACGAAGCGGGGAAAGGCGGATTCTACGGCCGTCGGGGACAGCTCAACTTCTCCTGTGCAAGTTGCCATATCGACAATGTTGGCAACATCGTTCGCACCGAATACCTGTCTCCGGTACCCGGGCAGACCACTCACTGGCCAGTGTTCAGGGAAGGCGAAAATCTGTTTACCCTGCAAAAGCGTTATGCGGCCTGCAATGTGATGACCCGGGCCATACCGCAGCCGTTGGGCGGCGAATATTACAACAACCTTGAATACTACCATTCATACCAGAGCAACGGGCTCGCCATGAAGGCATCCGTATTCCGTAAATAATCTCGCGCTCCCTCCTTTGTGCCGCGTTCGCGCGGCATTTTTTTAACACTGGGACACGTCCATCGGCTAATGAATATCGCGTCAAAATGAGGTGAATTACAGATGGCTGCATCTAATCTGGCAACGACGATTGCCTGGTGGGGTTTTGGATTGGGAACGATTTTCGGCTTCATCGCCAATAAAAGTAATTTCTGCACAATGGGTGCCGTTTCCGATGTGGTCAACATGGGCGACTGGGGCCGCATGCGCGCATGGCTCCTGGCCATTGCCGTAGCCATGATCGGCACCAATGTCCTTGCTTATCTCGGCTATCTCGACCTGTCAAAAACCCTATACACCGGCAACAGCTTTCCTTGGCTGGCCTACATCGTCGGCGGACTGGTCTTCGGCGTCGGTATGACCCTGGGTTCCGGCTGTGGCAATAAAACGCTGGTGCGTGTCGGAGGCGGCAACCTGAAATCGGTCGTGGTGTTCATTTACATGGGCTTTGCCGCGATGGTGACATTGAAAGGCATACTCGGCGCTTTTCGTGCCAAGGTTCTGCAAGCCCCTGCCGTAACGCTCCAGCTCGATCATGGTCAGACGATTCCTTCGCTGTTAACCGGATTGGGCGGTCTTGATGCAAAAACTATGCAACTGGCGGTAACCGGCATCATCGTACTTGCGATTTTGATCTTCGTTTTCATGGATCGCGAATTCCGCAAACACCTTGATAACAACCTGGCCGGCCTGATCATTGGCCTGGTCGTCGTCGGAGGCTGGTATGTCACCGGTCATCTGGGCTTGGCAGAAAATCCGGAAACGCTGGAAATCACCTATTTCGGCACCAATTCGCATTTGGCTGAATCGATGTCCTTCATCGCGCCCACCGCCTATACCATGGAATTGTGGGCGTACTGGACCGATACCTCGACTATCATAACTTTCGCCATTGCGACCGTATTCGGTGTAGGAATCGGCTCCTTCGTTTATGCGCTGATTACCAAGTCATTCCGCTGGGAGCACTTCTCCTCTTCACAGGACATGTTCTACCACATTATCGGCGGCACACTGATGGGGTTCGGTGGCGTCACTGCGATGGGTTGCACCATCGGACAGGGGATTACCGGAGTTTCTACACTCTCGCTGGGCTCTCTTCTGGTGTTTGCATCGATTGTCGCCGGTTCGGCCATCACCATGAAGGTGCAGTATTACACGATGATGCGGGAAGCGTGAAGGGAGCCGCCGATGGCTATGTCAACGGCAACGTGCTGAACCCGGGGTTTCTCGACAAGAACGTCAAGGAGGCAGCAATGTCTTTTATTATTCGTCGGCCATCCGCCATATTGGTGGGCATAACATTCTGCTTTCCCATACTTGCTCAGGCCTGCGCCAGTTGCGGCTGCACCCTGAGCTCAGACTGGGAAAATTTGGGGTTTTCCACCTCGCCCGGACTGAAGCTGGATGTGCGCTACGACTATCTGAATCAAAATCAGCTGCGCAGCGGAACTGGAAAGATTTCTCCCTCTTCCGCCAGCCAAATCGTGAACAACGGCAACAATCAGGAAGTCGAGAAATACACCAAAAACAACTATCTGACAGTAGGACTTGACTACAGTCCCAACCCCAACTGGGGCGTCAATGTCCAAGTGCCCTATATTGATCGAAGCCATAGCACGCTCGGCACGGCATCGGACGGGACAACACCGGGAGCGGGCGGCGGACAGTACGACTCAAGAACTTCAAGTCTTGGCGATGTGAAGGTCATCGGACGCTACCAGGGCTTCAGTCCGCAGCACAATTTCGGTGTGCTTTTTGGCGCCAAGCTACCGACTGGCAGCCATACCAAAACAGGCACATCAACCGACCTTACCGCGCCGGGTTCGGTCGTGATCGACCGCGGATTGCAACCGGGAACCGGCACCAGCGATGTCATTCTCGGCGCCTATTATGCTGACGTTATAAATCAGAACTGGGATTACTTTACCCAGGCGATTGTCCAAAAAGCGTTGAACTCAAGTGACCAGTACAAACCTGGCGATGGCATCAACCTCAACCTGGGCGTGCGTTACATGAGCTTTACCGGTTTAACGCCCCAGCTTCAGTTGAACGTTCGTCATGTCCAGCACGATGTCGGACAAAACGCGGATACGATCAGCACGGGCGGGACTTTGAGCTACCTCAGCCCAGGTGTCGTTGTGCCGGTCAACAAGCAGGTTTCGGTGTATGGTTACGTTCAACTGCCGGTTTATCAGAATGTTAATGGGGTGCAATTGGCGCCGCGTTATACCGCTTCATTGGGTGCACGCTATTCATTCTGAAAAGACAGGGCACCACGTTTCTAACTGACCATACCAAGGGGAGAGCCTCATGGGCAAATGGGGTTCCCGCTTTCCGGGGATTTCTATGCGAAAAATCATCTGTTGCCTGCTCCTGCTGGCAAGCTGGAATGCCTTTGCCAGAGGTCCTGACGAAGGAAAACCCGCCCCCGGACTGGAAGGGCGGTATCTGAGTGGAACCGCTTTCAGCTTGCAGGACATGCGAGGGAAAGTAGTAATCGTAAATTTCTGGGCCGCATGGTGCCCGCCCTGCCGAGAAGAAATGCCGGCCCTCGACGGACTTTATAAGCTCTACCATAACCAGGGGCTGGAAATCATCGGCATTAGCATTGATGGCAAGGCCGACGAACCTAATGTCAAGGCGGTAGCACACTCCTACAGCTACCCAGTCGCCCTGCTGGAGGCGGTCAAGGCAGACGAATTCGGAAGAATCTGGCGACTTCCCATGACTTTCATCATCGACCGGCACGGTATCGTGCGGAAAAGCGCTTGGTACTGCGAGCCCAAGAACGCGGCCAGTGAACTGGAAAAAATCATCGTGCCGCTACTGAAAGAAGAATAGCTGTTTGGGACACTAGTTTGGGACACCAAACCAGTTCGACAGGTGGAAAAAGAAAAACCCGTTGATTTCTCAACGGGTTATCTCGATTATGGTGGAGGCGGGGGGAATCGAACCCCCGTCCGCAAGCCCTCTACAGGCAGTTCTACATACTTAGTCCGATTATTTGATTTCGCCCGAATCACGCCAACCGAACAGGCTGAATTCACGCTAGTTGCCTTAAGTTTAGGATCGGTTCAAGCAACCCGGACCGACACGAGTCTCTGTAAATGACTCTGCTCTTTCCACCTTGCGGCTTCAAGCCGGCCCAGAGACCAACCGGTGCAGAGTCTAACCGGCAATTAAGCGGCTAGAGCGTAGTTTTCGTCGTTTGCGACTAGTTTTTTTCAGATGGATTTACGAGGTAACTGAGCCTCGGTATGCCCTACGCTGCTTTGCAACCCACGTCGAAACCGGGTCGCCCCCATGCTGACTATAAGATGAACCCTGAAGCAAAAAGTTCAACCTACATCCAAATTCTATCAGAAATAGGGAGGTGGAAGCCGGTTCCGGGAAATTTACCCCGGATTGCGAATTATCAATGACGTTCCTTCGTTGTTTTACCTAGGATTGAGTCCGAACAATCCGGCTGGATAAATTGTTTTTGCGGATTGAATTATAACAATGGAGGAGTCGCACATGGCTTGGAACTTTCCGAGCCTGACCCGTCGCACTTTTTTGAAGGCGACAGGGTTGGGCGCTGCTGGGTTGACGCTGTTGAAGCCGGCAGGTTTGTTGGGCAAATCCACCGCTGCCGGCAACGGGGCGGCGGATAGCGAAGAATACACTTACAGCATCTGCAATTTCTGCTCGTCGCTGTGCAATCTGCGCGTCACCACGCAAACGAAAAACGGCGTCAAGCGCATCGTCAAGCTCGACGGCAATCCCAATTCCACGCTCAACCGCGGCAAGATCTGCGCGCGCGGCCAGGCCGGGCTGCGCCAGACCTATGACACCGACCGGCTGAAAACGCCGCTGATCCGGGTGGAAGGCTCCAAGCGCGGCGAGATGAAGTTCCGCCCGGCGAGCTGGGAAGAGACCTGGGAGTACATCGCCAAGAAGCAGAAGTCCGCCAACATCCAGCCCTGGGAATGGACCATGGTGGGGGGCTGGACTTCCTGCGTGTTCTACATGAACTGGGCGGTGCCGTTCGCGCTGGCCAACAAGGTGCCGAATATCATCGCCTCGCCGATGCAGCACTGCGTCACCACCGGGCATCTGGGAACGGACTCGGTGACCGGCAACTTCAACATCCACGACGAGGTGCTGCCGGACTACGACAACGCCAAGTACATCCTGTTCGTCGCCAACAACGCCTCGATCGGCGCGGTGTCCACCTGCCGCATGGTGCGCTTCGCCCAGGGGCGCAAGAACGGCGCCAAGGTGGTGGCGCTGGATTCGCGCCAGTCGGAGACCGCCTCCAAGGCGGACGAGTGGATTTCGATTCGTCCCGGCACCGACCTGGATTTCTGCCTGGCGATGCTGAAGATCATGCTGGACGAGAAGCTCTACGACGCCGATTTCCTGATGCGTCACTCCAACATGCCGTTCCTCTCTTACCGAGATGCCGAAGGCCAGTGGCAACTGGCGCTGGACGCCCAGGGCAAGCCGCGCGTGGTGCAGGAAAGAACCTCCACCATCCGCACCCTTCCTGCCGTGACCAACGACAACACCACCGACGTGGACGGCACAGCCTTCTATCCGGCGCTTTATGCCCCGCCCGGCCTGAAGCTGGACGGCCACGAGGTGGTGACGGTGTTGCAGGCGCAACTCGACGAGGTGAAGAGCTACACCCCGGAATGGGCGGAGCATTCCACCGGCGTGTCGGCCGCCACCATCGGCCGCATCGCGCGCGAATTCGGCACCACCCGCCCGGCGATCATCGATCCCGGCTGGCACGGCGCGCGCTATGGCAACATGATGATGTTGCGCCGGGTGCAGGCGATGATCCAGGCCTTGACCGGCGGCATCGACCGCACCGGCGGCTGGATCATGAGCGGCGAGTTCCACCACAAGGCGGCGCACGCCTTCAAGGCGCAGCAAGAGGGGCATCCCGCCGGCCCGCCGATGACCTCGCTGGCCGGCATGCCGTTCGCCAAGATGGTGATCGACACCTTCTCCGACGGCAAGAATTTCGGCCACGGCAAGCCCGGCTGGGCGTGGGCCTTCTCCAAGCAGGAGCGCGAGGCTGGGCGGCCGTGGGTGATGCTGCCGGTGATGGCTGACACCGGCCTGAAGGAGTCGGTGGAGGGCAACCTCAACTTCAACGGCGAGCCTTATTTGACCCGCGCCATCCTGGTCAACGCCGCCAATCCGGTGCGCCACTATTACCCGGACAGCCGCTGGAAGGAAATCCTGTCGCACAAGAACGTCGAACTGGTGATCGCCATCGACGTGCTGCCTTCCGACACCACCATGTACGCCGACGTGATCTTGCCCAACTCCACCTATCTGGAGCGCGGCGAGCCCAATATCTACGGCAACGGCGTCAACCACGATCTGGCCATGGTGACGCGCTACCCGGCGATCGACCCGCTCTACGACACCCGCGAGATGCCGGACATCCTCTTGAAAATCACCGAGATCATCAGCGGCAAGACCGACCATTTCCTCGACTGGGTCGAGAAGCTCACAGGCATGCCGGCCGCGCCGGTCAGGGAGAAGCTCGCCCGCAACCAGGCGCAGAAGGTGAAGAGCCCGTTCTCAGCCGCCTGCCGCGAGGTGGCGTTCGAAATGGCGGCGAAGAAGGCCGGCATCACCGTCAAGCAGCTCGACACCGTGCTGCGCGAAAAGGGCGTGTATATGGAAGAGGACCACAAGAAAATCCTCGAACATTCCGCCATGCCGTGGAAGCTGCCGATGCCCACCGGCAGCGGACGGGTCGAGTTCTATTCCGGCCTGTTCGACATGCTCAGGAAGGGCGGCGGCAAGGCGCCCAACTTCAGCGTGCTGGCCACCCACATCCCGGCGGAGTGCCGCAAGGGCGCCAAGACCGGGGCGCTGGACGACGACGAGTTCTACTTCACCTACGGCAAGGCGCCGACCGTGTCCTACGCCTCGACCAACAGCAACAACCCGGTGCTGGCGGCGATCAACAAGTTCAAGAAGGGCGTCTACACCAACGTCTGGATCCACCCGGCGCGGGCGGCCTATCTCGGCATCAAGGACGGCGACGCGATCAACCTGGTCAACGTTATGTCCGGCCAGTCGGCGGACGGCCACGCCCATGTCACGCGCCTGATCCACCGCGACGCGATCTTCCTGTACTCCTGCTTCGGGGCGGAAAACCCGATGCTCACCCGCACGGTGGGCGTGGGCACCGCCACCAGCAAGCTGATCCCTTACAGCGTCGAGCCGGTGGTGGCAGGCTTCCGCTCCCAGGAATTCACGGTTCGGATCAAGAAGATTGAAGGCAAAGGAGTACAGGCATGACGCACTACGCAATGGTGATCGACTTGAATACCTGCGTCGGCTGCAATGCCTGCATGGCGGCCTGCGCGATGGAAAACCAGACCCCGGTGTGGAAGGGCAGCTGGCGCACTTACGTGCACGAGAAGGAAATCGGCGTTGCCGAGCAGGTGCGGCGGCGCTTCTTCCCGCGCCTGTGCAACCACTGCGACAACCCGCCGTGCCTGACCGTGTGCCCGACCGGGGCGACCTACAAGCGTGCCGACGGCATCGTCATGATCGATCCGGAGCGCTGCATGGGTTGCCGCGCTTGCGCCATGGCCTGCCCATACGATGCCCGCTACGAGGTGACCTACGCCGACATCCGCGAAGGCAAGGAATTCTACGGCGAGCTCCAGCGCACCAGCCCGAGCATGGACAAATGCTCGTTCTGCGCTCACCGCCTCGACAAGGGGCTGAAGCCGGCGTGCGTGGAAACCTGTGTCGGCTCGGCGCGCCAGTTCGGCGACCTGGACAACCCTGCCGACCCGGTCACGCAGCTGGTGGCAAGCGGGGTGGCGCAGCCCTTGATGCCGCACCTGGGCACCAGGCCGAACGTGTACTACATCGACGACATGAAGCGGAAAGGTTAAGCCATGGATACCATGACCTATACGACGCAAAGCATCTGGACCTGGTGGATCGCCATGTACCTGTTCTTCGGCGGACTGGGCGCGGCGACCCTTTCGGTCAGCTTCCTCACCGACATGTATTGCCGGCCGCATCGCAAGCTCGTTCTGTGGGGCGCGCTGTCCGGCGTGGTGATGCTCGCCATCAGCTCGGCGGTGCTGTTCGCCCACCTTCTGCACCACACTGCGGTGATCTATGTGCTCAACCCCCTGGTGCTGTTTTACCAGCCGCATGCCTGGATCGCCTGGGGCACCCAGTTCATACTGTGGATGATGGTGTGGGGCATGCTCTACGCGCTGCCCTACATGCGCGAAACGCCGCTGTTCATGCGCATGCCGCTAGTCGGGGCGCTGTTGCAGATGAGGTTTGTGGCATGGCTGTCCGGCTGCTGCCTGAAGCGGCGCCGCATCGTCGGCTGGCTCGCCACCATCAACGGCATCGGCACCACGGTGTATACCGGCTTGCTGATCCAGTCGTTCCCGGCGGTGGCGCTGTGGCACAACCCCGGCGTGCCGCTGCTGTTCACGGTGTCGGCGTTCTCGACGGCGTTCGCCTACCTGTTGCTGCTGCTGAACGTGTTCATCCCCGACGAGAACGACCAGGACATCCGCCACCGCTACGAGCGTTTCGACGTGATCCTGATCGCTACCGAACTGGTGATCCTGTTCGCCTTCTTCAACTACACCCTGTCCGGCTCGGAATCCGGCTACCGCTCGGCGCAGTTGTTGTGGCACGATTTCGGCTGGCTGGTCGGCTTCATCGGCTTCGGCCTGCTGGTGCCGTTCTTCCTCGAACTCAAGGGCGTGATCAAGGGCTGGGGCAGCCGCCTCCCTACAGTGGCGGCGGCGCTGCTGGTGCTGATGGGCGGCTACATGCTGCGGCACTATTTCATGTATGCCGGCGTTTATGCCTATCCGTGGTAGTGGGGGATGAACGCCTCCCCTGAAACCCTGCACCTGCTCTCCGGCCTGCTGGCTAGCCCCGGCGGCGATTCACTGGAGGTGTTGCGCGAACTGGCCGGGGAACATGCCTGGCTCGGCGAGTCCATCGCAGAGCTGGAGCTAACGCCGCTGGAGGAATGGCAGGCGGAGCACGCCCGCCTGTTCATCTCCGGCCATCCGAAAACCATCTGTCCGCCGTTCGAATCGGCGTTCCTCAGCGGGGCGATGTTCGGCGCCGCCTGCGACCAGCTCGGCGATTTGTACCGCCGCGCCGGCTTGCAGGCCGAGGGCGCACCGCCGGACTATCTCGGCACCCTGTTGGAGTGCGCCGCCTATTTGCAGGAGCAACCCTGTGGCCACAGCAATGAACTGTTGCAGGAATTGTGGGGGGAACATCTCGCTACCTGGTTGCCCCGGATCGGCTCGGTGCTGCAACAGGAAAGCCGGCTGCTGATTTACCGGCAGCTCGGCCAGCAGCTTGCGGGCCTGTCCGATGAGTGATTTAGCCTGGAAGCTGGGGGCGCTGCCCAAGAGCGACGACCAGGCGGTGATCGCCGCAGTAGGCGACTCCTTCGGCGAGATTTACCGCAACTATTTCAGCGGCGAGTTCCTGGTCAACCACGACCTGCCGGTTGAAGTCCGCGCCTTCCGCCGCAGCGACGGCTGGTGCGTGTTCCTCCTGCTGACGCCGTGGATGATGGCGCGGGTGTTCCTGCCCGAACGCGATCCCGGCCTGCTCGTTCCTGCCGGGTGGAGCGCCGCCGAGCGCGCCGCGGCTTCCTTCCTCGTGATCGGCCCGCTGCTGGATTTCACCATCCTGGGTGGGGCGCAGAAGGCGCACCTCAACTACCTGCCCGAACTCGGGCATTTCCTGTTGCAACCGCTGGTGCAGTCGATGGAGAGGTTCGATTCCGCCGATGCGGTGTTCGCCGCCTGGGACGAAGTCATCAAGACCCGCGACCGGGTGATGGAAGAGCAGAAACGGGAATGCGGCTGGCAGAAGGAAGTCTCGCGCCGGGAGTTTTTCGCCCGGCTGGCGGGAAATCGCGCCGGGCGCACGGATCAGGCATAGCTTCATCAATAAAACGGCAGTTTCTTTACCACAGAGGCACAGAGACACAGAGGAAACAGTGAATTGCCAGCAAATTTCCTGTCACCATTGGGGTGAAGGTTGTACGCCGGATTTTTCTCTTGTTTTTTAACTCTGTGCCTCTGTGTCTCTGTGGTTGACCGCTTTTCCCAAGCTCATTATTCCCATGTCCCGCGTGTCGATGTCAGTGAAAATGCCACGGTCTTCACATTCAAGCACCTGAATTCGAGCAGCATGGGCGGCAAGCACAGCGCGCGCGCCCCGGTCGCCGTTGAGTTGGGCGAGGTCGTGGAAAAACCCGTGCGCAAAGCCGACCGGATGACCTCGGCGGCCTTGATGTTGCGGCGCCGCGATCTGCGCGCCGGCCCGGAGCAGACCGGCTACTCCGCGGATGGTGCCGCTCTGGATAAAAGGCATGTCGGCCAGGGCGATCAGACAGCCGTCTGCGTCCTGCGCGGCACTGACACCGAAAGCGAGGCTTGTTCCCATGCCAGCTTCCGCATCGGGACAGAACGCCACTTGCAAGCCTTCCCTCTCCAGCAAATCCGCAAGCCGCCGGTCCGATGGGCGCACCACCGCGACGCCACGGTCGACGCCGCTTAGCAGATTGCGCGCCGCCTTTACCCCGATCGGGGTGCCTTCAGGCAGGGGGAACAGCAGTTTGTCGCCGCCGAAGCGCGTTCCAGAACCCGCCGCCAGCAGGATGCCGACGATCATGAGGCTGTCGCTACCGGCATGCGTGAAAGCCTGTTCTCGCCATTTGCAGCGGGCAGAACGCCAAGCGCGATGCCGTGGCGTATCGCAGTCAATTCGGCCAAAACGGACACGGCGATTTCCGGTGGCGTGCGGCTGCCGATGGGCAGTCCCACCGGCCCATGCAGACGGCCGACTTCCATTTCCGTAAGATCGAACAGGCGCAGCCGCTCGCGCCGCCTCAGGTTGTTGGCGTTCGAGCCGACGGCGCCGACGTAGAATGCCGGCGACTTGAGCGCTTCCAGCAGGGCCATGTCGTCGAGCTTGGGGTCGTGGGTCAATGCAATCACCGCACTGCGGACATCGGGCATGAAGGCGATTACCGCATCGTCCGGCATCCCTGGAACGAGTTCGGCGCCTGCAACCCCCCAAACCGCGCTGTATTCCTCGCGCGGGTCGCATGCCAGCACCTGATAATCCAGGGCTTGGGCCATCTGTGCCAGATAGCGGGAAATCTGGCCGGCGCCGATCAGGAGCAGCCGCCAGCGCGGGCCGTGCACGGCGGTCAGCATCTGTCCGTCGAACTGCGTGGTTTCGTCGATGTGTGGCGTGTAAAGAGTGGTGCGGCCGATGGCAAGGTCGAGGCGGCGGCCGATCAGCCTGCGCTGGGTGAGGGCGTCCAGGATTGCTTGCAGCACGAGTGCGTTGGGCGCCGGTTCCAGCACCAGTTGCAGCGTGCCACCGCAGGGCAGGCGGAAAAGGTGACACTCCTCGGCGGAGCCGCCGTAGGTGAGCACTTCCGGTCGGGTGGGCGGCGCGGTGTGCACTCGCTCGATCAGATCGGCCTCGATGCAGCCGCCGGAAACCGATCCGGCAAGCATGCCGTCGTCGCGCACCGCAAGCATGGAGCCCACTGGCCGCGGTGAAGAGCCCCAGGTTTTGACCACCGTGGCGAGCGTAACGCGATGGCTTTCCTGCTGCCATTGCAGGCACTTGCGCAGGACTTCCAGATCCGTGCTGTCCATCATGCGCTCCGCAGTTCAGCGGTTTCGAACGGCAGCTTGCGCAGGCGCTTGCCGGTCGCGGCGAACAGCGCATTGGCGACCGCCGGGGCGAGCGGCGGCACGCCCGGTTCGCCGACGCCGGTGGGTGCCGCCTCGGACGGCGCAATGTGCACTTCGACCTTGGGCATTTCGCGGATGCGCAGCAGCGGATAATCCTTGAAGTTGGATTGTTCGACGCGTCCCTCCTTGAAGGTGATGGCGCTGTGCAAGGCCGCCGACAGGGCAAATCCGATACCGCCTTCCATCTGCGCCCTGACCTGGTCAGGATTTACCGCGAGGCCGCAGTCCACGGCGCACACCACGCGGTCGACGGTGAACGAGCCGTCCGGCCTGACGCTGACTTCCGCCACCTCGGCGACGAAGGATCGGAACGATTCATGCACCGCGATGCCGCGCCCGCGGCGCACGCCGCTTTTTGGCGCCAGCGGCTTGCCCCAGTCCGACTTGGCGGCGGCCAGTTCGAGCACGCCCCTGTGGCGCGGCTGATGGGCCAGCAGGGAGTGGCGGAATTCGTAGGGGTCCTTGCCCGCGGCTACCGCCAGTTCGTCGATGAAAATCTCCGTCGAGAAGGCGGTATGGGTATGACCGACGCTGCGCCACCACAGCACCGGCACGCCCAGCTTGGGCGAATGCAGCTCAACGTGCAGATTGGGAATGGCGTAGGCGAGGTTGGATGCGCCCTCGACCGAAGTCACGTCGACGCCGTCCTTGATCATCGCGCCTTCGAACGCCGTGTTGGCAGCAATCGACTGGCCGACAAGACGCTGGCTCCAGGCTACCGGGTTGCCCTGGGCATCCAGTCCACCGCTGATGGCATGGGCGAACATGGGCCGGTAATAGCCGCCGTGGAGGTCGTCTTCGCGCGTCCACATGAGGTGGATCGGTGCGTTGAGATGGTTTGTGGCCTTGGCTACCGAGACCGCTTCCGCAATGTAGTCGGAGGTGGGGTTGGCGCGCCGGCCGAAACTGCCGCCGGCAAGCAGGGTGTGGATCTGTACCTGTTCCGGCTTGAGCCCCAGAATTTTCGCGGCAGTTGCCTGATCGCCAGTCTGCGACTGGGAGCCTGCCCAGATTTCGCAGCCGCCTTCTTTCAGTCGCACGACGCAGTTGAGCGGCTCCATCGGGGCATGGGCGAGATAGGGAAACTCGAACGTCGCTTCCAGTTTTTTTGCCGCCTGGGCGAGGGCCTGCGCCGCATCGCCTTCGTTGCGCGCCACCTTGCCCGGCTGTTTCAGCAATCCCAGGTACTGTTCGCGTTGATCGGCGGTGCTGACCCGCTCCGCGCCCGTTTCGTCCCATTCTACCTGCAGTGCATCGCGCCCTTTTTTGGCGCTCCAGAAGTCCGTCGCGATCACGGCAACGCCGCGCGGCACTTCGACCACGGCGCGCACGCCGGGCACCGCTTTCGCCCGCTCTGCCTGAACGTGTTTGACCTTGGCACCGAATAGCGGCGGGCGCGCGATCAGGGCGGTGAGCTGGCCGGGCAGCCGCAGGTCTAAAGCGAACTGGGCGCTGCCGTTGGCTTTTGCCTTCGAGTCGGTGCGCTTGAATTGCTTGCCGATGTACTTGAAATCCTTGGGTGACTTGAGCTGCACTTCGGCAGGCTGGGGCATGGTCGCTGCCTTCTCCGCCAGATGTCCATAGCTTGCCTTGCGGCCGCTGGCGCGGTGCAGCACCATGCCGTCGCTGGTGGAGAGCGTGTTGGCGTCCACTTTCCAGTTATCCGCCGCTGCCGCGATCAGCATGGCGCGCGCAGTGGCGCCCGCCCGGCGCAGCTGCTCGAACGAATTGGCCATGGCGGTGCTGCCGCCGGTACCCTGCATCGGACCCCAGAGCAGGTTGTTATACAGCTTGGCGTCGGCTGGTGCCGATTCGACTCTGATCTTTTCCCAGGGTACATCCAGTTCCTCGGCGACCAGGGTCGGCAGGCCGGTATTGACCCCTTGTCCCATCTCCAGGTGCTTGACGATTACCGTCACGGTGTCGTCGGGCGCGATCCGGATGAAGGCATTGGGCGCAAAGGATTTGTCTGCGCCTTGACTCGCCATCATCCTGGCGGCGCCGACAGGCAGGTAGAACGCGATGGTGAGGCCGGCGCCCAGAGCGGCGCCGGTTTTCAGGAACTCGCGCCGGCTCGGGTTAATGATTTTGTCCATGGCTCACCCCCTCATCGTTCTGGCGGCTTGATGCACCGCCGCGCGTATGCGCTGATAGGTGGCGCAGCGGCACAGGTTGCCGTCCAGCGCCGCATCGATATCGGCATCCGTCGGATGGGGGTTGCGCGCGAGCAGCGCCGCCGCCGACATGATCTGCCCTGACTGGCAGTAGCCGCATTGCGGCACGTCGAGTTTGACCCAGGCATCCTGCAGGGCTTTCACGGCCTTGCTCTGGGCGCCTTCGATGGTGGTGATCTTCTGCCCGGCAACTGCCGAAACCGGCGTCATGCAGGCGCGCACCGGGGCGCCGTTCAGATGGACGGTGCAGGCGCCGCACTGGCCCATGCCACAGCCATATTTGGTGCCGGTCAGCCCCAGATTGTCACGCAGTATCCAGAGCAGGGGCGTGTCAGGCGCGGCGTCCACATTGCGCGGTTTGCCGTTGACGATAAAAGAGATCATGCGGATTCCCTCCGGTATTGGTCAATAACGAAGATGGGGGAAACGAGGGTTGCTACACAGACGCCGGGCAGCGCGTCTCGTCACGAGTTCAAAGCTGAACTCATTATAGACAATTCAGGAATTATTCAAGGAAAGTGAGGATGCCCAGCGGCGTGTCGATGCGTCCCTGAGCACCCCAGGTTTCGGGGCGGTCTGCCGCGCCGAGGTAGCCATAGTCGGCGATCAGGGCTGGCATGCCGGCGGCGCGCGCCGCCTCGATGTCGCGCTCGGCATCGCCTACGTACAGGCAGGTTTGCGGCGCCACGCCGATTTCGCGGGCGGCGCACAGCAGAGGTTCGGGATGGGGTTTGGGGTGGAGGCAGGTGTCGCCGCTGATGATGCTGGCGGCGCGCTTGATCAATCCGAGTTGCTCGAGCAGCGGGTTGGTGAAGCGCGCCGGCTTGTTGGTGACCACGCCCCAGTGGACGTTTCTTTCCTCCAGTGCTTTCAGCAAAGCGGCCATACCGGGGAACAGTTGCGTGAAGCGGCACAGGTTGGCGGTATAGAGTTCCAGGTATTCCTCGCGCATGGGGTCGAAGCGCGCATCTTCCGGCGTCAGGCCGAAGCCGATTTCGAACAGGCCGCGCGTGCCGTGGGAGGCATAGGGGCGGATCGTTTCCTGCGCCAGCGGCGCCAGGCCATGCCGTTCGCGCTGCAGGTTGAGGGCGTAACCGAGGTCGGGCGCGGTGTCGGCCAGCGTCCCGTCGAGGTCGAACAAGACTGCCTGAATCATTCCTGTCGGCAGTGGATCAGGTAGTTGATGCTGGTATCCGACCCGAGGGAATAGGTCTTGCCGAACGGGTCGTAGCTCATGCCGGTGATGCCGGCGACACCGAGGCCGACGGCGCGGCAGTAGCCGCCCAGTTCGGAAGGCTTGATGAACTTGGCGTATTCGTGGGTGCCTCTGGGCAGCAGGTTGAGCACATACTCGGCGCCGATCACGGCGAACAAGTAGGATTTCGGGTTGCGGTTGAGGGTGGAGAAGAACACATGGCCACCGGGCTTGACCAGTTCCGCGCAGGCTCGCACCACGCTGGCCGGATCGGGTACATGTTCGAGCATTTCCATGCAGGTGACGATGTCGTACTGGTGCGGCTGCTCCTTGGCCAGCTCTTCTACCGCGATCAGGCGGTAGTCGACTTTCTGGCCGCTTTCCAGCAGGTGCAGCTTGGCGACCTTGAGCGCTTTTTCGCCGAGGTCGATGCCGGTAACCTGGGCGCCGCGGGCGGCCATGCTTTCGGCCAGGATGCCGCCGCCGCAGCCGACGTCGAGTACCTTCTTGCCGGCCAGCCCGGCGGTCTGGTCGACGTAGTCGAGGCGCAGCGGGTTGATGTCGTGCAGCGGTTTGAATTCGCTGTTGGGATCCCACCAGCGATGGGCGAGCTGGGCGAATTTGTCCAGTTCCTGTGCGTCGACGTTCAAGTTCGGTTCATTCATTTTTTGCTCCGGTTAACCCTGGAGGTTAACCCCACTAAAAAAATTTGAGTTCCGGCTAACCTCAAGGTTGCCCTTCGCTGAAACTTTTTTGGTTGTTGATTTTTTCGTGCCAGAAGCGGGTTCTGGCATTGAGTTCATGGATGTCGATGGTGGTGAGGCGCCGTTCGTCCAGCACCAGCTTGCCGTTTACCCAGACGTGGCTGACGTTTTCCCGTCCAGCGGCATACACCAGGTGCGAGATGACATCATAACATGGCTGGGTTTCCGGGGCGGACAAGTCCACCGCGGTGATATCCGCCGCCTTGCCGATGGCGAGAGATCCAGTCAGGCTGTCGATCCCCAGCGCTTTGGCAGCATGGATGGTGGCCATGTCCAGCGCCTGATGGGCGGGCAGCGCGGCGGCATGGAGGTTCTGGCCCTTGGCGAGCAGAGCAGCGAGGCGCATTTCCGTGAACATGTCGAGACGGTTGTTACTCGCCGCGCCGTCGGTGCCCAGGCCGACGTTGACCTCGTGTTCGAGTTTTTCCATAACTGGGGCGATCCCGCTGGCGAGCTTGAGGTTGGAGCTCGGACAGTGGGCCACGTGGCAGCCGTGTTCGGCGAGCAGGCGGATTTCCTGGGTATTGATCTGCACCGTGTGTACCGCAATCAGGTTGGGACCGAGCAGGCCGAGGCGGTGCAGCCGCTCGATCGGCCGCATCTGGTATTGCTCGAGGCTGGCCTCGATCTCGTCGCGGGTTTCGTGCAGGTGGATGTGGATCGGCAGGTCGAGCTGCTCGGCGTAGGTCAATACCTTGGTGAAGGTCTTGTCGCTCACCGTGTAGGGCGCATGGGGGGCGAGCGTAAAGGAGAGCAGCGGCTCGCCGCGAAATTCGTCGCGTACCGCCAGCCCCTTGCTCAGGTAATCGTCGGCATCGGCGGCGTAGGCGGTGGGGAAGTCGACGACGATCATGCCGATGGCGGCACGCATTCCGGCGCCGAGCGCCACTTGCGCTGCTGCTGCGGGGAAGAAGTACATGTCGTTGAAGCAGGTGACGCCGCCCCTGAGCATTTCTGCGCAGGCGAGGAGGGTGCCGTCGCGGACGAATTCCGCCGACACGAATTTAGCCTCGGCAGGCCAGATATGATGGTTGAGCCAGTCCATCAGCGGCAGGTCGTCCGCCAGACCGCGCAGCAGCGACATGGCGGCGTGGGTGTGGAGGTTGATCAGGCCGGGGATCAGGACATGGTCGTTAAGCCGGAAATGCTGCTTGGCGCTGTATTTGGCGTGGGCCTCCCCAGTCGGCAGGATGTCGCGGATCACACCGTCGGTAATGGCGATGGAGTGCCGGGACAGGGTTTGCCGGGCCGGTTCGACGGGGATGATCCAGCGCGCATCGATCAGGGTGTCAACAGTGTTATCAGGCATGGCTTGCGGGCACCTCTAAAAATCCAGATTTCATCCCAACTGCTGCGTTGCGGAAAAAATTCCTTGCTTACATATCAACCATATGCCGCGCTGCGAAATTTTATCCGCGCCTTGCATTTGGGCGAACTCTGAATTTTTAGAGGCGCCCATAATCGGCAGAATCTAGCATAAAAAAAAGCCCCGCACTAGGCGGGGCTTATTCTGACTGGAGAAGCTTACTTCTGGGTCGGAACCTGAATTTCAGGCTCGACGGTGACGCGGCGGTCAGGCTGCAGGCATTCGATCAGCTTCTTGGTCTTTTTCGTGCCTTTGCACTTGTTGACAGTGTCGGCATCCGGGTTCGGCTCGGATTCGCCTTTGCCTACGGTCTTGACGCGGTCAGCAGCAATGCCTTGGCTGGCCAGATAGGTCTTGACGGCAGCAGCACGGCGCTCGGAAAGCTTCTGGTTGTACTTGTCGGTACCGATGCGGTCAGCATGGCCGGTTACCAGCAGCAGTTCCACTTCGGGGTGAGCCTTCATGCTTGCGACCACTTTATCGTCCAGCTCTTTCTTGCCTTCCGGACGGACCACAGCCTTGTCGAAGTCGAACAGGGTTTCAGCCTTGAATGTCACTTTTACAGCAGGGGCTTCAGGGCCGGCCACGGGTGCAACGGGTAAGACGGCTTTCGGCTCCTCTTTTTTCGGCTCTTCCTTCTTCGCCACCAGATCAGGATCGCATTCGGCGGTCGCCATGGCCGGAGTCCAGTAGCCGGTGCGCCAGCACTGGTTGTAGTTGTTCTTGACCGCGTTGCCGCGGGTGTCGATCAGGTAGCCGGCATTAGCTACATCGTGGGCGAAAGCAGCGCCGGCGGCAGAAATTCCAGTTAAAAGGGTGAGGCTTAAAACAAGTTGTTTAACCAGCGAGATTTTCATTATTGGTTCTCCTTAAGAAATTTAGCGCTATTGTTGTTTGGACTTGCTTTTTATCGCGGTCAGATGTCTAACCGGTTGATGTTTCTATCATACACCATAGATTCGGAACTGCCAAAGCGATGGTTGCCCTGCGGATTGGCCTGGGCTGCGCCGGTATGCTAAAATCGCTAACATTTTGTTTTCGTATATCAACAAGTAAGTTTATAAGAAACTGAGCATCCATGGAACAATTCGCCAGAGAAACGCTTCCGGTCAGCCTTGAAGAAGAAATGCGCCGCTCCTATCTGGACTACGCCATGAGCGTGATCGTGGGACGGGCGCTGCCCGATGTGCGCGACGGACTCAAGCCGGTGCACCGGCGTGCGCTGTTCGCCATGCACGAACTGTCCAACGACTGGAACAAGGCTTACAAGAAGTCGGCGCGTATCGTCGGCGACGTGATCGGTAAATACCACCCCCACGGCGATACCGCGGTGTACGACACCATCGTCCGCATGGCGCAGAATTTCAGCCTGCGCTACCCGCTGGTGGACGGCCAGGGCAACTTCGGATCGGTCGACGGCGACAACGCCGCCGCGATGCGTTATACCGAGATCCGCATGGCGCGGATCGCCCACGAATTGCTCGCCGACCTGGACAAGGAAACGGTGGATTTCGGCCCGAACTACGACGGCTCCGAGCAAGAGCCGCTGGTCCTGCCGTCGAAGATACCCAACCTGCTGATCAACGGCAGCTCGGGCATCGCGGTGGGCATGGCAACCAACATCCCGCCGCACAACCTGAACGAAATCGTGGATGCTTGCCTGCTGTTGCTGGAAAACCCGGAGACCGACATCGAGGAATTGATCGAGATCGTGCCGGCGCCGGATTTCCCGACGGCGGGCATCATCTACGGCACGGTGGGGGTCAAGGAAGGCTACCGCACCGGCCGTGGCCGGGTGGTGATGCGCGCTCGCACCCATTTCGAGGATATCGACAAGGTGGGCGGCAGGCAGGCGATCATCGTCGACGAGCTGCCCTACCAGGTCAACAAGGCCAACCTGCTGATCAAGATCGGCGAGCTGGTGCGTGAGAAGAAGATCGAGGGGATTTCCGACCTGCGCGACGAGTCGGACAAATCCGGCATGCGCATGGTGCTTGAACTGAAGCGCGGCGAAGTGCCGGAAGTGGTGCTGAACAACCTGTACAAGCAGACTCAGATGCAGGATACCTTCGGCATGAACATGGTGGCGATTCTGGAGGGCCAGCCGCGCCTGCTCAATCTGAAGCAGATGCTCGACGCTTTTCTGCGCCACCGGCGCGAGGTGGTGACGCGGCGCACCGTGTTCGAGCTCAGGAAGGCGCGCGAACGCGGCCACATCCTGGAAGGCCTGGCAGTGGCCTTGTCCAATGTGGACGACGTGATTGCCCTGATCAAGGCTGCACCCACGCCGTCTGCTGCCAAGCAGGGGCTGATGGCGCAGGTCTGGCGCTCGCCGCTGGTAGAGGAAATGCTGGCGCGGTCCGCCGCCGATGCCTCGCGCCCTGAAGGCTTGGCGCTCGAATTCGGTTTCTCTGACAAGGGCTACCGTCTTTCCGATGCCCAGGCGCAGGCGATCCTGGAACTGCGCCTGCAACGCCTGACCGGCCTGGAGCAGGACAAGATCGTGTCCGAGTACAAGGAGGTGATGGAAAAGATCGCCGATCTGCTCGACATTCTTGCCAAGCCTCAACGCATCACCGAAATCATCGTCCTGGAATTGACCGCGATCAAGGCGCAGTTTGGCGACAAGCGCCGCAGCGAGATTGTCGTTCACGCCCAGGACTTGAGCATGGAAGACCTGATCACGCCGCAGGACATGGTGGTGACCTTGTCGCACAGCGGCTACATCAAATCCCAGCCGCTCGAGGACTATAGCGCCCAGAAACGCGGCGGGCGCGGCAAGCAGGCCACGGCGATGAAGGAAGAGGATTTCATCGAGAAGCTGTTTATCGCCAACACCCACGACTACATCCTGTGCTTCTCCAACCGCGGCCAGGTCTACTGGATCAAGGTCTACGAAGTGCCGCAGGGCAGCCGGGGCTCGCGCGGCAAGCCGATCGTCAATATGCTGCAACTGGGGGAAGGCGAGAAGATCAACGCCATCCTGCCGGTCAAGGAATTCGACGACGGCCATTTCATTTTCATGGCGACTGCCAGCGGCATCGTCAAGAAGACGCCGCTGTCCGACTTCTCCCGCCCGATGAAGCGGGGCATTATCGCCATCAATCTGGACGAGAACGACTATCTGATCGGTGTGGACATCACCGATGGCCAGCATGACGTGATGCTGTTCACCGATGGCGGCAAGGCGGTGCGCTTCGACGAGGCCGCCGTGCGTGCGACGGGCCGCGTTTCGCGCGGCGTGATGGGCGTGCGGCTGGGCAAGGGGCAGAAGGTGATTTCCCTGCTGGTGGCGGAGAAGGAGAACGAGATCCAGTCGGTGCTCACCGCCACCGAAAACGGCTACGGCAAGCGTACCTCGATCGCGGAATACACCCGCCATGGCCGCGGTACCCAGGGCATGATCGCGATCCAGACCTCCGAGCGTAACGGCAAGGTGGTGGCGGCGACGCTGGTGAATGCTGAAGATGAGATCATGCTGATCACCACCGGCGGCGTGCTGATACGCACCCGTGTCAGCGAAATCCGCGAGATGGGCCGCGCCACTCAGGGCGTGACCCTGATCAACCTCGACAAGGGCGAGAAGCTGATCGGGCTGGAGCGGGTGGTGGAAGCCGAAGGGGGAGAGGCGGGAGAAGAGTGATTTTTTCCGCTGTAGAATACGTGTAAAACCTCACCACGAATGACACGAATGTTCACGAATAAATTCGAGGGCATTCGTGTAATTCGTGGTTAATAATTTTTAGCTTACTATTCAAGTCTTATGGAACGAATCTACAACTTTAGCGCCGGTCCCGCCGCATTGCCGGAGGAAGTCCTGGAGCAGGCGCGCGACGAGATGCTTAACTGGCAGGGCTGCGGCATGTCGGTGATGGAGATGAGCCATCGCGGCAAGGAATTCATGGGCATTGCCGCCCAGGCCGAGTCCGATCTGCGCGAGTTGATGGGGATTCCCGCCAACTACAAGGTGCTGTTCCTGCAGGGCGGCGCTTCCAGCCAGTTCGCCATGGTGCCGATGAATTTGCTGCGCGGTAAAAAAACCGTGGACATCGTCAATACCGGGGTGTGGTCGGGCAAGGCGATCGAGGAAGCGGAGCGCTACTGCACGGTGAACGTCGCCGCCAGTTCGGAAGGTGCCAAATTCAGCTATGCCCCCACCCAGGACAAATGGCGCTTGAGCCAGGATGCCGCCTATGTCCATTACACCCCGAACGAGACCATCGGCGGCGTGGAGTTCCACTGGATACCGGAAACCGGCGGCGTGCCGCTGGTGGCGGACATGTCCTCCAACATCTTGTCCGGCCCGCTGGATGTTTCCCGCTTCGGCCTGATTTATGCCGGCGCGCAGAAGAACATCGGCCCGGCGGGCTTGTGCATCGTGATCGTGCGCGATGACCTGATCGGCCAGACGCTGCCCGGCACGCCGACGATGTTCGACTACAAGATCCATGCCGACCACGACTCGATGTACAACACCCCGCCCACCTATTCGCTCTACATCGCCGGCCTGGTGTTCAAGTGGCTGAAGCGCCTCGGCGGGCTGGCGGAAATGAACAAACGCAACAGCGCCAAGGCCGCGCTGCTTTACGATTGCCTGGACAGCAGCGGCTTCTACCATTGCCCGGTTGCAAAAGACAGCCGCTCGCGCATGAACGTGCCTTTCACCCTCAAGGATGCGGCGCTGGACGAGGAATTCCTCAAACAGTCCAAGGCACGCGGCCTGGCGCAACTGAAGGGCCACCGTCTGCTGGGCGGGATGCGCGCCTCGATCTACAACCCCATGCCGCTGGAAGGGGTGCAAGCCCTGGTGGACTTCATGCGCGAGTTCGAGCAGAAACATGGATAACGAACTTTCACAACACCGCGCCAGCATCGACGCGATCGACGACGAGATGCTGAAGCTCGTCAATCGTCGCGCCGAGCACGCCCAGGCCATTGGTGCCCTGAAGAACGGGTCGGTTTATCGCCCGGAACGCGAGGCGCAGGTGCTGCGCCGGATCAAGGAAAGCAACCCCGGTCCGCTGTCGGGTGAAACGGTGGCGCGGCTGTTTCGCGAAATCATGTCGGCCTGCCTGGCCTTGGAGAAGCCGCTGTCGGTGGCATTCCTCGGGCCGCAGGGGACCTTCAGCCAGGCGGCGGCCATCAAGCATTTCGGTCATGCCGCGCAAACCTTGCCAAGCGCCTCGATTGACGAGGTGTTCCGCGCGGTGGAAGCAGGCAATGCGGATTACGGCGTGGTGCCGGTGGAGAATTCCACGGGCGGTGCGGTGGGTACTACCCTGGATCTGCTCCTGGCTACTCCGCTCAAAATTTGCGGTGAGGTGGACCTGCGTGTACACCAGTTTCTGTTGCGCAAGCCGGGTGCGCTGGCCAAGCCGGTCAAGGTTTATTCCCATGCACAGTCCTTTGCTCAATGCCATGAGTGGCTGAATCAGAATCTGCCGGGCGTGGAGCGTATCGTTACCGTGAGCAATACCGAGGCTGCCCGCCTTGCAGCAGAAGACGAAACGGCCGCTGCGATTGCGGGTGAAATGGCGGCGGAGTGCTACGGTCTGGACAAGTCGGCGCAAAATATCGAGGACAAGCCGAATAACACCACCCGTTTTCTGGTGATCGGCACCCATGACGCGGCGCGTTCAGGCCGGGATAAAACTTCCCTGGTGCTCTCCGCGAAGAACTGCCCCGGCGCAGTGTACCAGCTGCTTGCGCCGCTGGCACGGCATGGCGTGGGCATGACCAAGCTGGAGTCGCGCCCGTCAAATGCCGGCTTGTGGGAATACATGTTCTATCTGGACCTGGAAGGGCATCAGCAGGACGATAAAGTTGCCCAGGCTTTAACTGAGCTTGCCGACAAGGCGGCCTTCCTGAAAATCCTCGGTTCCTATCCCGTGGCGGTGCTATGAAAGGCTGGTAATGCGTGATGAGTAATGGGTGATTGCATCCGCCACCACATTACCCATCACCCATCACCCCATTACAAATATTGAACCATGGACCTATTTAACCTTTCACCTCCCCACATCCGCGCCATCGCGCCGTACCAGCCGGGCAAGCCGATTGCCGAGCTGGCCCGCGAAATGGGCCTGCCGGAAAGCGATATCGTCAAGCTGGCTTCCAACGAGAACCCGCTCGGCGCCAGTCCGCGCGTGCTGGCGGCGATCGAGAACGTGATCATGGGGCTCGCGCGCTATCCGGATGGCAACGGCTTTACGCTGAAAACTGCGCTGGCGGAACGGCATGGTGTCGGACTTGAGCAGATCGTTCTGGGCAACGGTTCCAACGACGTGCTGGAACTGACGGCACGTGCCTTTCTGACGCCTCAGTCCTCTGCGGTGTATAGCCAGCATGCCTTCGCCGTTTACCCGCTGGCGACCCAGGCGGTCGGTGCGCGCGGTATCGAGGCGCCGGCGAAGGATTTCGGCCATGACCCCGAGGCGTTGCTGGCGGCCATCAAAGGTGATACCCGGATCCTGTTTGTCGCCAATCCCAACAACCCTACGGGTACGCTGCTGGACCCCGTACAACTACTCGGATTGATCGAGCGCGTGCCGAAGAATGTTCTGGTGGTGCTGGACGAGGCCTATACCGAATATCTGCCCGATGCGATGAAAAGCGACAGTATCGGCTGGCTGAAACGCTTCCCGAACCTGATCGTCACCCGCACCTTCTCCAAGGCTTACGGCCTGGCAGGCTTGCGCGTGGGCTATGCGCTGGCGAGTGCGCCGGTGGTGGACATGATGAACCGGGTGCGGCAGCCGTTCAACGTCAACAGCCTGGCTCAGGCGGCAGCGGTGATGGCCATGCAGGACGACGCCTTTCTCGACGAATGCCTGGCAATCAACCGCGCCGGCATGGTGCAGTTGACGGATGGCTTCAAGCGTTTGGGGCTGGCTTACATTCCTTCTTACGGCAACTTCGTTGCAGTGCAAGTGGGCAATGCCGCCGCTATCAATCTCAGTCTGCTGAAGCAGGGCGTGATTGTGCGGCCGGTTGCTAATTATGGGTTGCCTGAACACCTGCGCGTCAGCGTCGGGCTGGAAGGGGAAAACAAGGTATTTTTGCAGGCCCTGGAACGGGCTCTTGAGGAGATGAAGAAATGATTATCGTAATGAGCAGCGAGGCAACCGAACAGCAGATCGAAGGCGTCGTCAAAAAAATCAAGGAAGCCGGCCTGGACGCCAATATTTCGCGTGGCACCGAGCGCACCGTGATCGGCGCCATCGGCGACGAGCGCAAGCTGGAGCAGGAGTATTTCGAAGCCCTGCCGGGCGTCGAGCAGGCCATGCATATCGTCAAGCCCTACAAAATCGTCGGGCGGGAATGGCACAAGCAGGACAGCGTGATCGACATCAAGGGCATTCCGCTGGGTGGAAAGCAGATACAGATCATCGCCGGGCCATGCTCGGTGGAAACGCCGGAGCAGATGGCTACGGCGGCGAAGGAAGTGCATGCCGCAGGATGCCGCTTGATGCGCGGCGGTGCTTTCAAGCCGCGTACCAGCCCCTATGCCTTTCAGGGGCATGGTGTGGAAGGCCTGGCGATGTTCCGCACGGCAGCCGAAAAATACAACCTGCCTATCGTCACCGAGCTGATGGATGCGCGACAGCTCGATGCCTTCCTCGAGTACGGCGTCGACGTGATCCAGATCGGCACGCGCAGCATGCAGAATTTCGAGTTGCTCAAGGAAGTCGGCAAGGTCAACACGCCGGTGATCCTCAAGCGCGGCATGTCGGCAACCATTTCCGAATGGCTGATGGCGGCTGAATATATTGCTGCCGGCGGCAACCACAACATCATTTTCTGCGAGCGCGGCATCCGCACCTTCGAAACCTACTATCGCAACGTGCTGGACGTGACCGCCATCCCGGTGCTGAAAAAGGAAACCCACCTGCCGGTGATCGTCGATCCCTCCCACGCCGGCGGCAAGGCGTGGATGGTGCCGGCGCTGTCGCGCGCGGCCATCGCCGCCGGGGCCGACGGCTTGCTGGTGGAAATGCACCCCAATCCCTGCGAAGCCTGGTGTGATGCGGATCAGGCGCTTAATCCGCAGGAGCTGAAAGACTTGATGGTCAGCCTGGGCGCGATTGCCGGGGCGATCGGCAGGACGATCTAGGCGCCGCCGATGAACGCCGATGCTTGCCGATTAACCCATCAACGTATCTATCCGCGTTTATCTGCGCTCATCGGCGATTAATATGGGTTTCCAGCTGAATAAACTCGTCATCTTCGGCGTCGGCCTGATCGGCGGATCCTTCGCGCTGGCCTTGCGCGAGGCTGGAGCGGTGCGGGAAATCGTCGGCGTCGGACGCGCTGCGGGAAATCTGGAGGAGGCCTTGCGTCTCGGGTTGATCGACCGGGCTGCGGTTGATGCAGCCAGCGCGGTGCAAGATGCGGATCTGGTGATGCTGGCCGTCCCGGTCGGGCAGATGGCGGCGGTGATGGCGTCGATTTCGCCGCATCTGTCGGCGCAGACCGTCGTCACCGATGCCGGCAGTACCAAATGCGATGTGGTGGCGCTGGCGCACCAGCATCTGCCGGGCCACCTGGCGCGCTTCGTGCCGGCCCACCCGATCGCCGGCGCCGAAAAAAGCGGGGCGGCTGCCGCCAGTGCCGAGCTGTATCGGGGCCGCAATGTGGTGATCACGCCGATGCCCGAAATCGACCCATCGGCAGTGCGCACGGTGCGCGACCTATGGGAGGCATGCGGGGCGACGGTCAGGGAAATGACGCCGCAGGCCCACGACGAGGTCTTCGCCGCGGTTTCTCATTTGCCGCACCTGCTGGCTTTTGCCTTGGTCGAGGACATCGCCTCGCGCAGCAACAGCGAGGAGCTGTTCAGCTACGCCGCCAGCGGCTTCCGCGATTTCACCCGGATTGCCGGGAGCTCGCCGGAAATGTGGCGTGACATCTGCCTGGCCAATCGCACTGCGCTGCTCAAGGAGCTCGAAGTTTACCAGGCGCAGCTTGACCGTCTGCACGCCATGCTGGAGCATGCCGACGGGGCGGCGCTGGAGCAGGTTTTTAGCCATGCCAGTGCGGCACGCAACAAGTGGATCTCTCAAAAATTCTGATTGAACCGCAGAGGCGCTGAGGCGCAGAGAGAACCCCGGTTCGTGGTTTTCTCTGCGCCTCAGCGCCTCTGCGGTAAAAGGTTTTAATTATGGACTATCTCGATCTTTCTCCCATTTCCCGTGTTAGCGGCACCGTTCTGTTGCCCGGCTCGAAAAGCATTTCCAACCGCACCCTGCTGTTGGCTGCGCTGGCCGAGGGCGTCACTGAGGTCAAAGCCCTGCTTGCCTCCGACGACACCCAGCATATGCTGGCTGCGCTCAAGCAACTGGGCGTCAACTGGGCACAGCACGGCGATAGCCGGGATTACCGGGTGGAGGGCGTGGGCGGCGAGTTTCCGGTGAAGCTGGCCGATCTGTTTCTGGGTAACGCCGGCACTGCCTTTCGTCCGCTTACCGCCGCTCTGGCGCTGTCTCACGGCGAATACCGATTGAGCGGCGTGCCGCGCATGCACGAGCGGCCGATCAGCGACCTGGTCGATGCGCTGCGCCAGCTCGGTGCGGATATCGCCTACCTGGGCAACGATGGCTACCCGCCGCTTGCCGTCAAGCCGGCAGCGATCCGGGCGTCAGGCCGGGTCCAGGTGCGCGGCAACGTTTCCAGCCAGTTCCTCACGGCGCTGCTGATGGCCGCCCCGCTGGCGCGCCAGGATGTGACCATCGAGGTGGTCGGCGAGCTGATCTCCAAGCCCTATATCGAGATCACCCTGAACTTGATGAGCCGATTCGGTGTTGAGGTCGAGCGTCAAGGCTGGCAGGCGTTCACCATTCATGCCGGACTGACATATCGCAGCCCGGGCGTGATCCATGTCGAGGGGGATGCTTCGAGCGCTTCCTATTTTCTTGCTGCCGGCGCTATTGGCCAGGGGCCGGTGCGGGTCGAAGGCGTGGGCAAAGCCAGCATCCAGGGCGACGTGCGCTTCGCCGAGGCGCTGGAGCAGATGGGCGCCGAAGTTTCTATGGGCGACAACTGGATCGAGGCGCGTGCTCCCAAAAGCGGGAAACTCAAGGCTATCGACCTCGACTGCAACCATATTCCCGACGCAGCGATGACTCTGGCGGTGGCAGCCCTGTTTGCCGACGGCACAACCACTCTGCGCAACATCGCCAGCTGGCGAGTCAAGGAAACCGACCGGATCGCCGCGATGGCGACGGAACTGCGCAAGGTCGGCGCAACCGTGGAGGAAGGGCCGGACTACATCCGCGTCACCCCTCCTCACGCCTCACGTCTCACCCCGCACGCTTCTATCGACACCTACGACGATCACCGCATGGCGATGTGCTTTTCCCTGGTGGCGCTGGGCGATGTGCCGGTGCGCATCAACGACCCAAAATGTGTCGCCAAGACTTTTCCCGACTATTTCGAGCGCTTAAGCTCAATAGCGA
Source organism: Sulfuricella sp. (assembly GCF_035531155.1). Taxonomy (NCBI): domain Bacteria; kingdom Pseudomonadati; phylum Pseudomonadota; class Betaproteobacteria; order Nitrosomonadales; family Sulfuricellaceae; genus Sulfuricella; species Sulfuricella sp. Next base: position 355,136 of record NZ_DATKTK010000056.1, read on the forward strand.
AAACTGCCTGATGTAAAGATTTGCGATGACCAACCCCTCACTCCTCACTCCTCACCCCTCACCAGAAATCCCGGTTATCGCCATCGATGGCCCCTCCGCATCCGGCAAAGGTACGGTGGCGCAACTCGTCGCCCAGGCGCTGGGCTTCCACTATCTCGACAGCGGCGCCTTGTACCGGTTGCTGGCCTTGGCGGCAGGGCGGCACGGCGTGTCGTTCGACGACGAGGAAGGGTTGGCGCGCTTGGCGGAAGGGCTGGCCATTCGTTTCGAGGGCGGCGAGGTGTGGCTGGAAGGCGAGCAGGTGGGGGATGCGATTCGCACCGAAGAGTGCGGCAACGGCGCATCGCGCATCGCCGCCTATCCCCGCGTGCGTGCGGCGCTGCTTGATCTGCAGCGCGCCTTCCACAAGACGCCGGGCCTGGTTGCGGACGGTCGCGACATGGGCTCGGTGGTGTTCCCCGGTGCGATGCTCAAAATATTTCTGACCGCCAGCGCTGAGGTGCGGGCCGATCGCCGGTATAAACAGTTGATGGAAAAAGGAATGCATGCTAATATTAAACAGATTTTGCATGACATTAGGCAACGCGATGAGCGCGACAGCGCGCGGAGCGTGGCCCCATTGCAAAAATGTGCGGATGCCAGTCTGCTGGATACCAGTTCCCTGACCATTGTCGAAGCGGTGGACGAGGTGCTGGTGCGGTTCAAGCAGGTTCGTGTCCGATAGGCGCCTCGAGCTCCAACAGTTTTGTCGGTTGAAACATTTCTTTCGCTCTTGTGCCCTTTGGGTAATCGCGGCATGTTTCCCTTTTCAGGCTGTTAGAAACTTCTGGCGGGTGATAACTAACCCCGTTGATTGACGGGATTTTTCAGGTTTTTTAAACAATGACTACTGCTTCCCCTTCTGTTTCCCAATCCATGGAAAGTTTCGCCTCTCTGTTCGAAGAGAGCTTGTCCCACCAGGAAATGCGCGCCGGCGAGGTCATCACCGCCGAGGTCGTGCGTGTCGATAACGACAGCGTGGTGGTTAATGCCGGTCTGAAATCAGAAAGCGTCATTGACGCCAACGAATTCAAGAACGACAAGGGCGAAATCGAAGTGAAACCGGGCGATTTCGTCAAGGTTGCGATCGAAATGCTGGAAGACGGCTATGGTTCGACCAAGCTGTCGCGCGAGAAAGCCAAGCGCGTCGCCGCCTGGCTGGATCTGGAAGCCGCCATGGAGCAGGGTACGCTGGTTAGCGGTATGGTCCAGGGCAAGGTCAAGGGCGGCCTGACCGTGATGGTCAATGGTATTCGCGCCTTCCTGCCGGGTTCGCTGGTGGATATTCGTCCGGTCAAGGACACTACCCCCTTCGAAAACAAGGAAATGGAATTCAAGGTCATCAAGCTGGACCGCAAGCGCAACAACGTTGTGGTTTCGCGCAAGGCAGTGCTGGAGCAGAGCCTGGGCGCCGAGCGTCAGGCCCTGCTGGGGAACCTGAAAGAAGGCATGGTGGTCAAGGGTATCGTCAAGAACATCACCGACTACGGCGCGTTCGTGGATCTGGGCGGTGTCGACGGTCTGCTGCACATCACCGACCTGGCTTGGCGCCGCGTCAAGCATCCTTCCGAAGTGCTGGCTGTGGGTGATGAAGTCGAAGCCGTGGTGCACAAGTTCGACCAGGAGAAGAACCGCGTTTCCCTGGGCGTCAAGCAGCTGGGTGATGATCCATGGGTCAACCTGTCCCGCCGCTATCCGCAGGGCACCCGCATGTTCGGCAAGGTCACCAACCTGACCGACTACGGTGCGTTCGTCGAGATCGAGCAGGGCATCGAAGGCCTGGTGCACGTCTCCGAAATGGACTGGACCAACAAGAATGTGCATCCGGGTAAAGTGGTGCAGTTGGGCGACGAAGTCGAAGTCATGATCCTGGAAATCGACGAAGAGCGCCGCCGCATCTCCCTCGGCATGAAACAGTGCAAATCCAATCCGTGGGATGATTTTGCCGTTACCCACAAGAAGGGTGACAAAGTTTCCGGCCAGATCAAGTCCATCACCGACTTCGGCGTGTTCATCGGCCTGCCTGGCGGCATCGACGGTCTGGTGCACCTGTCCGACCTGTCCTGGAATATGCCGGGCGAAGAAGCGGTGCGCAACTACAAGAAGGGCGACGAAGTCGAAGCCATGGTGCTGGCGATCGACGCCGAGCGCGAGCGCATCTCCCTGGGTATCAAGCAGATGGAAGGCGATCCGTTCACCAATTACGTTTCCGTTAACGACAAGAACAGCATCGTCAAGGGTATCGTCAAGTCAGCAGATGCCAAGGGTGCAGTCATCACTCTCGACGGCGAAGTGGAAGGTTACCTGCGCGCTTCCGAAGTGTCGCGCGACCGTGTCGAGGACATTCGCACTCACCTGAAGGAAGGCGACGAAGTCGAGGCCAAGATCATCAATATCGATCGCAAGAACCGCAATATCAACCTGTCCATCAAGGCCAAGGATATGGCGGACGAAGCCGATGTGATGCAGAAGATGTCGGCGAGCGATACCGGTGCTGCCGGCACCACCAGCCTTGGGGCGTTGTTGAAGGCCAAGATGGATACGAAGAAAACTGGCCAATAACAATCAAACCTCGGAAGGTCAAAGCTTATGACAAAATCGGAGCTTATTTCGAAGCTGGCAATGCGTTACCCGCAATTGGTAACCAAGGATGCAGAGCTGGCGGTGAAGACGATCCTCGACGCAATGGGAGAAAGTTTGTCCCAGGGCGAGCGGATCGAGATCCGGGGATTCGGCAGTTTTAGCCTGAATTACCGGCCACCCAGAGTCGGGCGCAATCCCAAAACCGGCGGCAAGGTGAGCGTACCTGAAAAATACGTGCCACACTTCAAGGCCGGCAAGGAATTGCGCGAGCGGGTTGATGCCAATTAAATCGGATAAGTTGGGTTACTGACTAACCGGAAGGAACGGCGGCATAATCGAAAGATCATGCCGCCTTTTTCTTGTTTTAATGATTGAGGAATAATGCGCTACTTGTCTTGGTTGCTTGGCTTCGTTCTGTTCCTGCTGGCCTTGGGTTTCGCGGTGAAGAACAGCGACACCGTCATGGTCAATTATTATCTGGGATACCAGTGGCAGGCACCGATGGTTTTGGTGGTACTGGTGTTTTTCTTCGCGGGTGTTGCGGTCGGTGTGGCGGCCAGCCTGCGCTTTATTTTCCGGCAGCGGCGTGAGATTTTTTCCCTCAAGCGGGAAATGCGGGCCAGGGCGCAGGCGGGCAAGAGTAATGAGGAATGAGGAATGAGGAATGAGTGATGCTCCCCCTTTACCTCTTACCCACTACTCATAACTCATAACTCATAAAGATGGAATTCGAATACTGGTGGCTCCTGACTTTCCCGTTGTTCTTCAGCCTGGGCTGGATGGCGGCGCGGATCGATATCAAGCATGTCCTGTCGGAATCGCGCAGGCTGCCCGCCTCCTATTTCCAGGGGCTGAACTTCCTTCTCAACGAGCAGACCGACAAGGCGATCGAGGCTTTCATCGAAATTGCCAAGGCCGATAACGAAACGGTAGAACTGCAATTTGCACTCGGCAGCCTGTTCCGCCGGCGTGGCGAGGTGGAGCGAGCCATCCGCATGCACCAGAGCCTGCTGGAGCGCAGCGACCTGGAAGAGGAAAAGAAACTGACCGCGATGAACGAACTGGGTCAAGATTATTTGAAAGCGGGCTTGCTGGACCGTGCCGAGCAGGTTTTCAGCGAGCTGCAGCAAACCCGCTACTCCAGCGGGGCGCTGAAATACCTGCTGGAAATCTATGTGCTGGAAAAGGATTGGCTCAAGGCAGTAGAAGCGGCGCACAGGCTGGGTGAGATTTCCAGCCGCTCCTACCTGGTCGAGATCGCCCATTTTTATTGTGAACTGGCTGCCAGCGAGCTTGCCAATTCCGACCATGCGGCAGCCCGCGAGCATCTGGATGAGGCGCTACGCGTGAATCGCGACAGTGTGCGCGCCAACATTCTGCATGGCGACATTGAAATCGCCGAAGGGCGGCACGAAGCTGCGATCCAGTGCTGGAAGCGAATTGAAACGCAAAACCCGGCACATCTCGCTCTGGTGGCGGAACGGCTTCTGGCGAGCCATCGCACGCTCGACCGGTTTGCCGAAGGCATGGATCTGCTGCGCGGCTACCTTGCGCGCTACGGGTCGCTGGATATGTTGAACGTGATCTTCCAGGCAGTGCTTGAAACCGAGGGGCCGCATGTCGCCTACCAACTGGCGCGCGACGAGTTGCGGCGTAATCCCAGCATGCGCGGCCTCGACCGGCTGCTGGAGGCGCAACTGATGGAAGCCCCAGCCGAGCGCAGGCAGGATTTACAGTTGGTGCATAATTTAATTCATCAGCATTCCGCCGGGCTGGCGCTGTATCGTTGCGAGAATTGCGGATTCAGGGCGCGCCAGTATTTCTGGCATTGCCCCGCCTGCGGCAAGTGGGAAACTTATCCGCCTCGTCGCAGTGAGGAAATCGAAGTGCTGGTCAAGGCCAGTATGCAGGACTTAATGTGAGGTGAGCATGAACAATCCTGTAGTCATCGTCGCCCTTGATTTCGCTACGCAGAAGAACGCGCTGGCGCTGGTGGACAGACTGGATCCCACGCTGTGCCGACTCAAGGTTGGCAAGGAAATGTTCACCGCCTGCGGTCCGCTGCTGGTGGAAGCGCTCATGCAGCGCGGATTCGAGGTTTTCCTCGACTTGAAATTCCACGATATCCCCAACACCGTGGCAAGAGCCTGCAAGGTAGCCGCCCGGCTTGGCGTGTGGATGGTCAATGTCCATGCGCTGGGCGGGCATCGTATGATGGAAGCAGCACGCGATGCGTTGGAGGGTGTGGCCTCTCGGCCCAAGCTGATCGCGGTGACCGTGCTGACCAGCATGGGGCAGGCGGATTTGAATGAATTGGGCATACCCGGCGAGCCGCGCGAAACGGTGCTGCGGCTGGCAAAACTGGCGCAGGCCAGCGGCCTGGATGGGGTGGTGTGTTCCGCGCAAGAGGCACAACCGTTGCGGCAGGAACTGGGGACGGATTTTTGCCTGGTGACGCCCGGAATTCGTCCGGCGAACACCGCGCGGGACGACCAGGTGCGGATCGTCACGCCGTCGGAGGCAATCCGCCTCGGCTCGGATTATCTGGTGATCGGCCGGCCCATTACCAAGGCGGCCGATCCCCTGCAGGTTCTACAGCAAATCAATCTTGAACTTAGTGGAGTGAAACAATGAAAATCAGCGTGATCGGCACCGGCTACGTCGGACTGGTAACAGGAACCTGCCTGGCGGAAGTAGGCAACGATGTATTGTGCCTGGACGTGGATGTGAACAAGATCAACATCCTCAAGCAGGGCGGCATCCCGATTTACGAGCCGGGCCTGGAGGACATGGTCAAGCGTAACGTGGCGGCCGGCCGGCTGCGTTTCACCACCGACGTGGCCGAGAGCGCAAAGCACGGTGCGATCCAGTTCATCGCCGTGGGCACGCCGCCGGACGAGGACGGCTCCGCCGACCTGCAGTACGTGGTCGCTGCAGCGCGCGCCATCGGCCAGAACATGCAGGAATACAAGGTGATCGTGGACAAGTCCACGGTACCGGTGGGAACTGCCGACAAAGTACGCGTCGCTGTCCAGGAAGAACTGAGCAAGCGCGGTGCCCAGCTCGAATTCAGCGTCGCCTCGAATCCCGAATTTTTGAAAGAAGGCGCGGCGGTGGACGACTTCATGCGCCCCGACCGCATCGTGCTCGGCGCCGATGACGCCCGTGCCGTGGAACTGATGCGCTCGCTGTATGCGCCCTTCAACCGCAACCACGACCGCCTGATCGTGATGGACATCAAGTCCGCCGAACTCACCAAGTACGCCGCCAACGCCATGCTGGCCACCCGCATCTCGTTCATGAACGAGCTGGCATTGCTGGCCGAGAAAATGGGCGCGGACATTGAGAACGTGCGCCACGGCATCGGTTCCGATCCGCGCATCGGCTACCATTTCCTCTATGCCGGCTGCGGCTATGGCGGTTCCTGCTTCCCCAAGGACGTGCAGGCCATGCAGCGTACCGCCAAGGAATACGGCAGCGAGCTGAGAATTCTCAATGCCGTGGAGGTGGCTAACGAGCGTCAGAAGGAAGTGCTGCTCGACAAGATCACCGCCAAATTCGGTAACGACCTTAGCGGCAAGAACATCGCTCTCTGGGGTCTCGCATTCAAGCCCAACACCGATGATATGCGTGATGCCCCCAGCCGCGTGCTGATCAAGGGGCTGTGGGAACGCGGCGCCACCGTGACCGCGTTCGACCCGGTGGCGATGCATGAGGCCACGCGAATATTCGGCAACGATCCCCGCCTGAAACTGGTGGATACTCAAATGGCTGCGCTGGAAGGTGCGGATGCCCTGGCCATCGTCACCGAGTGGCAAGTATTCCGCGCGCCGGATTTCGCCGCGCTCAAAGCCAAGCTCAAGAACCCGGTGATCTTCGACGGCCGCAACCTGTACGATCCGAAGGATGTGCGCGCCCATGGGATCGAGTATTTCGCCATCGGACGCTTGTAAACAACGTAATGGGTGATGGGGGATGGGTGATGAAAACCTCCGTCCATCACTCATTACCCATGACTCATTGCTAATCTATGAAATTACCTAACTTCGAAAATGCCCGCGTCCTGGTCGCGGGCGACATCATGCTCGATCGCTACTGGTTCGGCGAGGTGAGCCGCATCTCGCCCGAGGCGCCGGTGCCGGTGGTGCATGTCAGTCGCACCGAGGAACGGCCGGGCGGCGCCGCCAACGTGGCGCGCAATGCCGCATCGCTGGGCGCCAAGGTTTCCCTGCTGTCGGTGGCGGGCAAGGACGAGGCGGGCGACAGCCTGGCCCGCCTGCTGCACAACGAGAGCGTCAACGTGGTGCTGCATCGCGATGAAGGACTCGATACCACTATCAAGCTGCGCGTGATCGGGCGGCAGCAGCAGTTGCTGCGCATCGATTTCGAGACTTCGCCGAGTCACGAGGTGCTGCTCAGCAAACTGGCGGATTTCGAGAAAATGCTGGCCGACACCGATGTGGTGATCCTGTCCGACTACGGCAAGGGGGGGCTGACCCATATCCGCCAGATGATCGAGCTGGCCAATGCCATGCACAAACCGGTACTGGTCGATCCCAAGGGTGATGATTACGCGCGCTACTATGGCGCTACCCTGCTCACGCCCAATCGGGGCGAGTTCCGCGAGGTGGCTGGGAGCTGGAAAAGCGAGGAAGAACTGGCGAAGAAAGCGCAGCAGCTGCGCCGCGATCTCGATTTGCAGGCGCTGCTGGTGACCCGTAGCGAAGAGGGAATGACGCTCTACCGCGAAGCGGGCACGGTGCACGAACAAGCTCTGGCGCGTGAGGTTTACGACGTCAGCGGCGCGGGTGACACCGTGATCGCCACCCTGGGCGTGCTGCTGGCGAGTGGCGCCACCATGCCGGAGGCGGTGCACATGGCCAATCTTGCTGCCGGCATCGTGGTCGGCAAGCTGGGCACGGCGGTAGTGAGCCGCGAGGAATTGATGGCACAAGCATAAAGTCTTTACCACGGATTAACACAGATATTCACCGATTTACACGGATAAACCAAAGGCTTTAATCCGTGAACATCCGTGTTAATCCGTGGCTAAAATAGCTCACAGTCAAACAAGAGGAAAAACCATGTATTACATCGTCACCGGAGCAGCCGGCTTCATCGGCGCCAATATCGTCAAGGGTCTGAATGACCGCGGCATCACCGACATCATCGCGGTGGACAATATGAAAAAGGCCGACAAATTCAAGAACCTGGTGGATTGCGAGATTGCCGATTACCTGGATAAAGGGGATTTCCTCGACCTGTTACTCGACAGCGCGTTCGAGGGCGATGTTGCCGCCGTGTTCCACGAGGGGGCCTGCTCCGATACCATGGAGACCGATGGCCGCTACATGATGGAGAACAACTACCGCTACACCGTGTCGCTGCTGGACTATTGTCAGAACGAGGATGTGCCGCTGCTGTATGCTTCCTCGGCCAGCGTCTACGGCGGCGGCACGGTGTTCAGCGAGTCGCGCGAGCACGAGGGGCCGCTTAACGTCTACGGCTATTCCAAGTTCCTCTTCGACCAGTACGTGCGCCGCATGTGGCAGCACAAAACCTCGCAGATCGTCGGCTTCCGCTACTTCAACGTATACGGCCCGCGCGAGCAGCACAAGGGGCGCATGGCCTCGGTGGCCTTCCATTTCTTCAATCAGTACCAGGCCGAAGGCAAGGTCAAGCTGTTCGAAGGCTGCGACGGCTACGCCAACGGCGAGCAGCGGCGCGATTTCGTGTCGGTGGAGGATGTGGTCAAGGTCAACCTGTGGTTCCTCGATCACCCCGAGCAATCCGGCATTTTCAACCTCGGTACCGGCAACAGCCAGACCTTCAACGACGTGGCGGTGGCGGCAGTGAACGCCTGCCGCAAGGCGAAGGGCGAGGCGGCGTTGAATCTGGGCGAAATGCAGGCGCAGGGGTTGGTCGAATACGTGACCTTTCCCGAGGCGCTCAAGGGCAAATACCAGAGCTTCACCCAGGCGGACATCTCCGCGTTGCGCACGGCGGGCTACAATGAGCCGTTCCTGACCGTGGAGCAGGGTGTGGAGCGCTACGTGGGCCATCTGCGTCAACGCGCGTAGCGCTACGGCGTTAACAGGGATGCAAGTCGGTTTTGTTAATCAACCAAAGGGGATTTTCATGAAAAAACTGTTTCTTATCCTGGTCGCCTGTTTCGCATTTGCTACCGCCGCTTTTGCCGGTCAGGTCAACCTGAATACTGCCAGCGAATCTGAACTTGATACACTGAAGGGCGTCGGCCCGGTGAAAGCCAAAGCGATCATGGACTATCGCGCCAAAAATGGCCCGTTCAAGTCGGTGGATGATCTGGAAAAGGTGCCGGGTTTTGGCAAAAAAACGGTGGACAAGCTGCGCGTCGACTTGACGGTGAACGGTGCTGCTGCACCCTCCAAGGCCGAAGGGAAGGCCAAGCCGGAAGCCAAGAAGGATGCAGCTCCCGCCAAGGGGGAGGACAAGGCTGCCAAGAAGGATTACAGCAAGAAAGCTGCTGACAAGAAGTAATTGTTACCGAAGCATTACCACAACAGCCCCGCTTGCGGGGCTGTTGTTTTTTGTGGGGCGTTTGAGTGTTTCGTGCAAATGCTTTAAATTGAACAAATTGGCATTAACTAGAAAGAGAGCGGCATTTGTCTGATGCAGGGTTAAAGCTGATTCCGTCCTGGGCGATGGAGCTTCATGCCATAGCCATAGCGGTGCTGGATGAGGAGGGCCGGGTTGTCGAGTCCAATCGGGGCTTTCTTGCCATAACAGCGGAAGCGAAAGCGGAGGGGGCCGGAGTGCGCCTGACCAAGCCGGATAGGGTAGTGCTCAGTCAGGCAGAAGTCGGGCTGGACGGCAAGGTATACACTGGGGCAATTGTCCTTGCCGCTGCATCGGATGGTTGGGGCATTCTGTCCGGCAGCATCTACCATACCGGATCAGGATGGCTGCTCGCCGCCGAGGTGGGCGTATCGGCATACCAGCAGCTCAATGGCGTGATCGAGCGGCTGGGCCGGGAGCTGGAGGACACAGAACGCACTCTGGCGCGGCGCAATCAGGCGCTGCAAAAAGCACTGGAGGAGATCGAGACGCTCAAGTGCCAGGACGCCCTGACCGGTTTGGCTAACCGCAGAAGCCTGGATGACCGCATCACCGAAGAAATCGGCCGCTGGGAACGGTATCGCCGTCCGCTGGGGCTGATATTGATGGAGATGGATGACTTCGGCGGGGTCAATGAAAACTATGGCCGCGAAGTGGGGGATGAGCTGCTGCACCATGTGGCGACGGTGATCACCCACTCGGTGCGCACCACCGACCTGGCGGCACGCTACGGCGGATTGGAGTTTGCCATGCTGCTGCCGGAAACCAATGAAATGGGCGCGCTGATCGTGGCCGAGCGGCTGCGCATGGATCTGGAGGGGCAGTTTATCCTGCCCATGACACGACCGCTGACCGCCAGTTTCGGCGTAGCCATGCTATTGCCGGGGGAGAGCCGCCAGGAGCTGTATGCCAGGGCTGGGCGGGCGGTTGGGCATTCCAAGAAAAACGGCAGGAATTGCGTGACCATGGCGGGGGTGATCAGCGAATGCGACCAGCTATACCGGGTTGCGCCACAAAGCACGCAAGGAACAGGCGAGAATGTTTAAAAGCATCGAGGAATTCGTCGGCAATACGCCACTGGTGAAGCTGAAACGATTGCCAGGTAATACCGGCAACACCGTGCTGGTCAAACTGGAAGGCGGCTGGAAGCCGCGATCGATGCGGCCAACCGGTGAAACACGAATGTTCACAATTAGCTCAGAGCCATTAGCATGGCTGGTCTGATTCACTTGTTTGGTGAGTCGACGTTTGTCTTTTCTATTCGTGTTAATTCGTGAAAATTCGTGTCATTCGTGGTTAATCGTCGTTTTAAGGATGTAGGCTTCCGGCAGGCTGTCCGTGCCTTGATCCTGTTCGCGTTGTTTTCTCCCGTTGTCCAGGCCGGGCAAATCACGCTGAGCGTCGACGACATCTCTTCACCCGCTTTTCACGCCAAGGCCATTAGCGCCTCGCTGGACGGGCCGGATTTTTCCCATTTCGAGGCGCGCATCGGAGAGCTTTCCCTGCGCGATCGGACCTGGCGCAAGGTGCGCCTGACCTGCGTAAAGACTCAGTGGAATAATGGCGAGATACGCTGCGACCAAGGCGAGCTGGATCTGGGTGAAAAGTTGCCGGTACGCTTCGTTTATCAGCAGCAGTCAAAAAAGCTGGCGCTGACTCTGGACTTTCCTCGTGGCGAGACCTGGCAACTTAGTGCGCAATGGGACAAACCCGGCTGGAATGTCCGGGCCGAGGCCCGCAACGGGCAGGTCGCGCGGCTGGCCGGATTCCTTCCGCAGGGCGGTCTGCGACCCACTGCCGGAACGTGGAGCGGCAGCATCAGCCTAGCCGGCGGCCGGACTGGGGTGGAAAGCGGCATTGCCGATGCGGTGTTCAAGGATATTGCTTTTACCGATGCCAGCGGACTGCATGCCGGCGAGAAAATCGCTGGCGGGGTGCGATGCGATGCGTCGCGCCGGAAAAGCGGCTGGCTATGGCGGGGCGAGGTGGACTGGAAATCCGGCGAGGCCTTCTGGCAGCCGCTTTATTTTGCCGATGGCGGGCACCGTTTTGCCGGGCAGGGCAGCCTGGAAGCGGGCTTGTTGCGCGTCAGCCAGGGCAGCCTGCGGCTGGCGGGAGTGGGGGAGGCTCAGCTTTCCGGTGTGTGGGATAGGGCGGGCCGGGGCCTGACGGATTTCGATCTCAAGGCGGCGGGCATCGACGTGGCCGGGCTGTATCAGGTTCTGCTCAAACCCTTCCTGGAAAAAACCGCCTTCGCCAAGCTGCAGGCCAAGGGCGGCGCCGATCTGGCATGGCGCTACCGCGACGGCGTGACTACCGACTTCGACCTCAGCCTGCGCGCTGCCGAATTCGTCGACGAGGAGCAGCGCTTCGCGCTGCGTGGCATGAACGCCCGTATCCCATGGTCGAACAAGGAAGAGCGTCAGGCGGAGTTTAGTTTTCAGAGTGGCGAGGTTTTGCGCCTGGCGCTGGGCGAGACACGGGTGCCGCTGACGATGAAGGGCTGGCAGCTCAGCACGCCCGATTTTTCCATTCCGCTGCTCGATGGCAAGCTTAACCTCGACGGCTTCACTGCCAGCCGCAGCGATGGCGGCTGGCAGTGGCGCTTCAGCGGCGGCCTGGCACCCATTTCGATGGAGCGTTTCAGCGAGGCATTGAAGCTGCCGCTCATGCATGGCACGCTGGCCGGCATCATTCCCGCCGTCAGCTATGCCGGCGGCAATCTCAAGGTGGATGGCGCCTTGTTGTTCAAGGTGTTCGACGGCACGGTAGTGGTCAAAGACCTCTCGCTGCAGGAGCCTTTCGGCCGCATTCCGCGCCTGCTGGCCAGTCTCGACATGCGCAACCTTGACCTTGATCTGCTGACCCGCGCTTTTTCCTTCGGCAACATGCAGGGGCGCATCGACGTAGCGGTGGCCGGGCTGGAACTGTCGAACTGGCGTCCGGTGCGGTTCGATGCCAAGGTGGCAAGCAGCCCCGGAAACTATCCGAAGAAGATCAGCCAGAGCGCAGTGCAGAGCATTTCGTCTCTGGGCGGCGCCGGGGCAGCCGCCGCGATACAGCGCAGCTTTCTGAGCTTCTTCGAACAGTTCGGTTACGACCGGATCGGCCTTTCCTGCGTGCTGCGTAACGGGGTGTGCCTGATGGACGGCGTCGAGCCGGCGCCGCATGGCTACGTTATCGTGAAGGGCGGCGGCATACCGGCGATCAGCGTAATCGGTTACAATCGCGAGGTGAGCTGGGACGAGTTGCTGGAGCGGCTGAAGCGGGTCACCCAGAAGAATGTGAAGCCGGTTATCCAGTAAAGCATCAGGAAGGAGATTGAATGAGAACATTACCCATGGCTATGGCCGTGTTGCTGGCGGCAACGGTTTCGGCGTGCGTCACCATCAACATCTATTTTCCCGCAGCGGCAGCAGAAAAGGCTGCCGACAAGATCATCGACGAGGTGTGGCAGCTGAAGAAACAGGGCGACGCACCGGCACCGGCCAAACCGGACGAACAGAAATAGGAGGTCACAATGTACAGCCAGATTCTTCGTTTGTGGATGGTCGCTGCCCTGCTGTGGATGCCTTTGCTGGCGTTTGCCGCAGCCGACCTGGAAATCAACACGCCTGCCATCGGTAGCCTGAAAATGACCATGCAGCAGCGCCATGACCAGCTTGCAGGTCACTATGCCAGCGGCGCGGTCGGCCTGACGCGCAACGGCCTGGTTGCGGTGCGAGACGCTGCCCTGGTGCCGCTGGCGCAGCGGCAGGCGGTAAATGGGCTGGTCGCGGCGGAGAACCAGGATCGCCAGGCCCTGTACCGCGAGATTGCACGCGCCAACGGCCATCCGGAATGGGAGGAGGAGATACGCGCCACCTTCGCCCAGCGTTGGGTGCAGAAGGCTGCGCCGGGATGGTGGTATCAGAATAACGCCGGGGCATGGGTGCAGAAATAGTGACACCCGTTCTGGTATTCGACATCGAGACAGTCCCCGACATCGATGGTCTGCGCAAGCTCAACGGGCTCGGGGACGAAATCGACCCGGCCCAGGTGGCGGAGATGGCCTTCCACCAGCGTCGCCAGGTGACGGGCAGCGATTTCCTGCAACTGCACGTGCAGCGCGTGGTGGCGATCTCCTGCGCCTTGCGCGAGCGCGACAGCTTCCGCATCTGGTCGCTGGGCAGTCCCGAAGACGACGAGGCCGAGCTGATCCGCCGCTTCTTCGAGGGCATCGAGAAATACACGCCGCAGATAGTGTCGTGGAACGGCGGCGGCTTCGACCTGCCGGTGCTGCACTACCGCGCCATGATCCACGGCATCCAGGCGCCGCGCTACTGGGACATGGGCGAGGACGACCGCGAGTTCAAGTGGAACAACTACATCAGCCGTTACCATACCCGCCATCTCGACCTGATGGATCTGCTCGCACTCTACCAGCCGCGCGCTAATGCGCCGCTGGACCAGATCGCGCAGCTCGTCGGCCTGCCCGGCAAGCTCGGCATGGACGGCTCCAAGGTCTGGGATGCCTTCCAGAACGGCGAGATCGACGGTATCCGCAATTATTGCGAAACCGACGTCGCCAATACTTACCTGGTTTACCTGCGTTTTCAGCTGATGCGTGGTGCGTTGACGCGCGAGGCGTACCAGTCCGAGTGCGATCTGGTGCGCGCTACCTTGAGCAAGTCCGATGCGCCGCACTGGCAGGAGTTCCTGGCGTTGTGGAAATGAAAACCATATCTTAGCCACGGATAAACACGAATTTACACAGATAGACCCCAAAGGCCTGTCGAACATCAATCCGTGTTCATCCGTGGCCAAACTGCTTTTAAGAATTGAACCCCATGACCATCATTGAATCCCTCGACCACGAAGGGCGCGGCGTCGCCCATGTGGAAGGCAAAACCATCTTCATCGAAGGCGCCCTGCCCGGCGAAACGGTGGAGTATTCCACCTTCAAGAAGAAGCCCAGCTACGAGCAGGCCACGGCAACGAAAATCCTCAAGTCCAGCTTCATGCGCGTCACGCCTCGCTGCCCGAATTTCGGCCTGTGCGGCGGCTGCAGCATGCAGCACATGGAAGCCGGGGCGCAGGTCGCTGCCAAGCAGCGCGTGCTGGAAGATAACCTGTGGCATATCGGCAAGGTGCGGGCAGAGGAAATACTACCCGCGATCTACGGTCCTCCCTGGGGCTACCGCCACCGGGCGAGGGTGTCGGTCAAATATGTGCGGAAAAAAGAGCGCGTTCTGGTTGGCTTCCATGAAAAGCGCAGCAGCTTTATCGCCGACATGGAGAGCTGCGAAGTGCTGCCCCCGCGCATTTCCGCCCTGCTCATGCCGCTGCGCGCATTGGTCGAGCAGCTTTCCATCCGCGAGCGGATGCCGCAGGTGGAGGTGGCGCTGGGCCAGGATGTCGACGTGCTGGTGCTGCGCATCATGGATCCGCTGAATGAGCAGGATGAAGCGCTGCTGCGTGCCTTCGCGGACCAGCATCGGGTCCAGTTCTTCCTGCAGTCCAAGGGCCCCGATACGGTGCAACCATTTTATCCGCTGGATGCGCCCGAGCTCAACTACACCTTGCCGGATTTCGACATCGTGATGCCGTTCCGGCCCACCGAATTTACCCAGGTCAACCCGGATATCAACCGCGTGCTGGTGCGGCGCGCAATTAACCTGCTCGACCCCAAGCCGGGCGAGCGCATCGCCGACCTGTTCTGCGGGCTGGGCAATTTCAGCCTGCCGATCGCCCGGCGCGGTGCCGATGTGGTGGGGGTCGAAGGCAGCGCCGCCCTGGTGCGGCGGGCGCAGGCGAATGCCGAGTACAACGGACTATCGGCGCGGGCACGGTTTGTCGAGGCGAATTTGTTCGAGACGGATGCAATCGGCCTGAAAAAACTGGGACATTTCGACAAAATGCTGATCGACCCGCCGCGTGACGGCGCGCTTGAAGTGATCAAGGCGCTGGCGGAAGACGGGCCGCAGCGGATCGTCTACGTGTCGTGCAGCCCGGCCACGCTGGCGCGCGATGCCGAAGTGCTGGTGCACACCAAGGGCTATGCGTTGAAAGCCGCCGGCGTGGTCAACATGTTCCCGCATACTGCGCACGTCGAATCCATCGCCCTGTTCGAGAAATAAAAAAGGGCGGCCAATCGGCCGCCCTTTCATGATGCTGCGTAACGCCTAGTCGCGTTCGCCAGACAGTGCCATCAACAACTGCAACAGGTTGACGAACAGGTTGTAGATATCCAGGTAAATCGCCAGGGTGGCCATGACGTAGTTGGTTTCCCCGCCGGTGACGACACGGCTCACATCAAACAGGATGAAGCCGGAGAAAATCAGCACGGCGATCGCGGAGATGGTCAGTTGCATCACCGGAATCTGGAAGAACATGTTGGCCAGCGAGGCGACGATCAGCAGGATCAGCCCGATGAACAGGAACTTGCCCATGAAGCTGAAATCTTTCTTGGTCACCGTGGCAATGGTCGCCAGGGAGAAGAAGATCACGCCGGTGCCGCCTGCCGCTATTCCGACCAGTTGCGCGCCGTTTCTCAGATGCAGGGCAACTTGCAGGATAGGTCCGAGCATCAGGCCCATGAAGAAGGTAAGCCCAAGCATCAGAACCACGCCCAAGCCGTTGTCGCGGTTTTTGCTGATACCCCAGAACAGGCCGAACATCACCGCCAGCATGATGATGAAACCCAGAATCGGGCTTTGCGCCATGAACGAGAAGTTCAAGTTGATGCCGATCACTGCGCCGATCACCGTCGGAATCATGCTCAAACCGAGCAGCATGTAGGTGTTGCGCAATACCTTGTTGGCCGCAAGGGCCAGTTCGGTTGTTTGTGACGTCATTCGTAGTTCTGGTTGCATCAGTTAACTCCTCGTTACAAAAAAAGACATGAGTAAGACTACGCAATTCGGGTTAAAGTTTCAAGCACTGGTCAATGCAGGCGGCAAACGGTATCATGGCGGCCATCGGAAGGTTGGCCGAGTGGTTTAAGGCAGCAGTCTTGAAAACTGCCGATCTGAAAGGATCCGTGAGTTCGAATCTCACACCTTCCGCCATCTCCTGATGTTCAATGTTCGCCCCCATGCACCATTACGTTGCTCAAATTACTGTTCTGAACTCCCGGACCGGTATCTGAAGAAAACCTGTTAATTTCCTGAACTCAAGATAAGACGCCATTCCTGACCCGTTGCTGAATTCGGAATGGCCGCTTGGCGCGAAACTTGCGTGTGCCGATATAGTCGCAGTCAATATTGTCCGGAATCGAACATGGCACAAGACACTCCATCGGTGCAATTGGTCACCATCTATGAAATCAGCAAGATCCTCGGCTCCTCGCTGGATCTGCACAAGACGCTGCGCGGCGTGCTGAACCTGCTTTCCTCGCACTTGCACATGCAGCGCAGCATGGTCAGCCTGGTGCAGGAGGACGGTGAGCTGCAGGTGGTGGCTGCGGTCGGGCTGTCGCCGGAAGAGATTCGGCGCGGCCGCTTTCTGATTGGCGAAGGCGTGACCGGGCGCATCCTGCAGAGCTGCATGCCGGCGGTGATTCCCGATGTCGCCAAGGAACCCCTGTTTCTCAACCGCACCGGCTCGCGCAAAGGCGAGGAGGTGGGGCTGGCGTTTATCGGCGTGCCGATCAAGGTGGGGCGCCGCTGCATCGGTGTGCTGGGCATGGATCGGGAGGCGGACGGGGCGGGCCGCTTCCAGGGCGATGTCCGTTTCCTTACCATGGTCGCCAACCTGATCGGCCAGAACGTGCGCCTGCACCAGAACGTGGCAGCGGAGCGCGAGCTGTTGATGCAGGAGAAGTTCCGGTTGCAAAAGGAACTGCAAGGCAAATTCAGCCTGGAAAACGTGATCGGCGTGAGCAAGCGCATGCAGCAGGTCTTCGCCGACGTGCACCAAGCCGCGCCGGGCAAGGCTACCATCCTGCTGCGCGGCGAATCCGGCACCGGCAAGGAAGCCATCGCCCGCGCCATTCACTACCTCAGCCCGCGCAAGGACGCCCCCTTCATCAAGCTCAACTGCGCTGCCCTGCCGGAGAGCCTGCTCGAATCTGAATTGTTCGGCCACGAGAAGGGAGCTTTTACCGGCGCTACCTCGGACCGCAAGGGCCGTTTCGAGCAGGCCCACGGCGGCACGCTGTTTCTCGACGAGATCGGCGACATCTCGCCGGCATTCCAGGCCAAGCTGCTGCGCGTGCTACAGGAGCGCGAGTTCGAGCGGGTCGGCGGCAACCGCACCATCCGCGTGGACGTGCGGATGATCACCGCCACCAACCGCAATCTGGAAGAAATGGTGAGCAAGGGCGAGTTCCGCGCCGACCTGTACTTCCGCATTAACGTGGTGTCGATTTTCCTGCCGCCGCTGCGCGAACGGCGCGACGATATCCCCCTGCTGCTGGAGCATTTCATGGAGAAGTTCAACCGCGAAAACAAGCGCAACTTCACCGTCAGCCCGGAGGCGCTCCACACCATCACCCAATGCAACTGGCCGGGCAACGTGCGCGAGCTGGAAAATTGCGTCGAGCGCATGGCCACCATGACGCGCGGCAACCTTATCCGCCAGTCCGACCTGCTGTGCGAGAAGGGGCTGTGTTTTTCGTCGGCGCTGAAGGACTACGGCAAGGAGCACCGGTCGATTCCGCTCGTGCCGCAGCGGCAATCCGCGCCTGAAAAGCCGACCATACCCGAAGACCTGCCGGAAGCTTATCAGGAGGCGGAAAGCGTCGGCGAGCACCCTGAAGGGCGCCAGCCGGCTTCAGAGCGCGACCGGCTGATGTGGGCGATGGAGAAGTGCGGCTGGGTGCAGGCCAAGGCGGCGCGGCTGCTTAATCTCACGCCGCGGCAGATGGGCTATGCGTTGAAGAAGTTTAATATTGAGATCAAGCAGCTGTAGCGGACCAGTAGTGTTGCATAGATGATTGGCGCTGGGATGGTGCCCCCAAGCTACAGATTCATGTGCGCGAAGCGCGCCTAATTAATTATCTTCTTGTCGCATTCTTCACTTTCCCACATCTTTTGTCGCATTCAAGACAACGCACGAGTTCCATTCATCTTCATGTTTTTAAAGTAATTAAACTAAAATAGCTACATGGCACGCTTGTTGCAGAAAGAGAAACAAAGCCAACAAGGAGCAAGCGATGCCACCAAAAGTCATTCCCATATTTGCCTCTCAGGCTGCCCAGGCTTCTGGCTGCGGCGCGAAGGGCGGTTCCGGCAAGTCCAGTTGCGGCTCCGCCGCCGGGCCTAGCGATCTGTCACCCGAGGTCTGGGCGAAGGTCAAGGATCACCCCTGCTACAGCGAGCAGGCGCACCACCACTTCGCCCGTATGCACATCGCGGTGGCGCCGGCCTGCAACATCCAGTGCAACTATTGCAACCGCAAGTACGACTGCGCCAACGAAAGCCGTCCCGGCGTGGTGAGCGAGAAGCTCACGCCGGAGATGGCAGCGAAGAAGGTGCTGGCGGTGGCGGCGGCGATTCCCCAGCTTTCGGTGGTCGGCATCGCCGGGCCGGGTGATGCGCTGGCCAACCCGGAAAAAACATTCCGCACTTTCAACCTGATCCAGAAAGACGCGCCGGACATCAAGCTGTGCCTGTCCACCAATGGGCTGGCGCTGCCCGATTACGTGCAGGCCATCGCCGACCTCAACGTGGACCACGTCACCATCACCATCAACATGGTCGATCCGGAAGTGGGCGAGCTGATATATCCGTGGATCTACTACAACAAAAAGCGCTGGAAGGGGCGCGACGCCGCCAAAATACTGGGCGAGCGCCAGATGGAGGGGCTTGAGATGCTGACCGCGAAAGGCATCCTGGTCAAGATCAACTCGGTGATGATCCCCGGCGTCAACGACACCCACCTGGCAGAGGTGAACCGGGCGGTGAAATCGCGCGGCGCTTTTCTCCACAACATCATGCCGCTGATCTCCGATCCAGCCCACGGCACCCATTACGGCCTCACCGGCCAGCGCGGCCCGACTCCGCAGGAGCTGAAGGAGTTGCAGGACAGCTGCGAGGGGAGCATGAATTTGATGCGCCACTGCCGCCAGTGCCGCGCCGATGCGGTGGGGCTGCTGGGCGAGGATCGCGGCGCGGAATTCAGCACCGACAGGATCGCGGCAATGGACGTGGCTTACGACCCCGAACCGCGCCAGGCCTACCGGGAATACGTCGAGCGCGAACGCCGCGACCAGGAGGCCGCGCGCGAGTCCGAACTCGCCGCCATGACCGGGCAGGCGGGCGGCGCCAAGGTACTGGCGGCCGTCACGACCAAGGGCGGCGGCCGGATCAACCAGCACTTCGGCCATGCCAGCGAGTTCCAGATTTACGAGCTGAGCGGCGCGGGCGCCAAGTTCGTCGGCCACCGCAAGGTAGGCGTGCCGACACGGTATCGCGAAGCGCCCGGTGCGGGAGGCGCGCCTGCCCTGCCGCCTCAGCAATATGAATTTATGGCGGACGATGAACGGCAGGGCGTGAACTACTGCCAGGGCGGCTGGGGCGAGGAAGACATCCTGGAGGATGTGACCGCCGCGATCAAGGACTGCGCCGCGGTGTTCACTTCCAAGATCGGCCTGTGCCCGCGCAAGGACCTGGCCATGGCCGGAATCGAAGTGGTGGACGGCTACGCCCATGAGTACATCGAGCCTTCCCTGATCGCCTGGTTCCGGCAGCGCATGGAAACGGCTCAGCCGGCCGTGTCGGCGGCTTGAACCAAAAATTAATTTAGCCACGGATGACCAAAAGTAGGCGCCTCTAGGCGACACGGATTTACACGGATTAAAGGCGACGATACATAACGATCCATACCCAGTCTTTAGTTGTCTGGTGATTTTGGGGTTTATCGGTGTCAATCCGTGTTCATCCGTGGCAAAGCGTTGTTAAGGTTTTTCATTTATTAAAAAGGAGAACACCATGCCTTACAAGATCATCTCTTCCACCTGCACCGCCTGCACCGCCTGCGAGCCGGTTTGCCCCAATGTCGCGATCAAGGAGAAGAACGGCACCTACATCATCGATCCGAAGAAATGCACCGAATGCGAGGGCGAAGACCCGCAATGCTTCGAGGTCTGCCCGGTAGACGGCTGCGTGGTGGTGGATAAAAGTTTGCCGCGCTACGCGGCTTGAGGAGAGCAGCATGAACGTCACTATCGCGATTCCGGCGGAAAATTTCATCCGCCGCATGATCCGCTTCAACGGCGGTGCCGGCTCCGGATTCAGGCTGGTGCTGAAGCCCGGCGGATGCTCCGGGATGGACTACGACTTTTCCGTGGAAAAAGAGCCGCTGCCCGGCGACACCGTGGTGATGCACGACGATATCCGCCTGTTCGTGCCGGAGGCATCGGTTCCCTTGCTGGACGGCGTCATCATCGGCTTCGAGGAAAGCATGACCCAGACCCGGCTGGTGTTCGTGAACCCGAACATGCCCCAGTCCTGCGGCGGGGTGTGCGGCAGTTCCGCCGCCGCGGCGAACGTGGTGAGCCTGGTGCGCAAGCCGGTCTAGCCATGAAAATCAGCCGCGATAGCGACACAATTGAAATCGACGGTCCGCCTCATTTCGAATACGGCCAGAAGGTGCGTTCGCTGATGAATATCCGTAACGACGGCACTTTTCCAGGCAAGGAGATCGGCGACGTGCTGGTGAAAAAAGGCGACGTGGGTTATGTGGCCAAGATCGGCACCTTTCTCCAGCAGTTTTACATCTACGGCGTGGATTTCTACGAGCGCGGCTACATCGTGGGCATGAAGGCGCGGGAGCTGGATACGGCGGAGACGGAAAGCGTTTTTGGAGAAACCAATGAACCTGAAAAACTCGGTTGAACCGCTGAGGACGCAGAGGACGCGGAGGAATTCAAATGCTTGAAGTAAAAAATGCACTCACCTAAATGGTGACTCGGCATAACTTGGCAATGCCTTGTTTTTGCGAGTTGGGCGATAAAGCCGCCCATCCCTGCCTACCCCGTTTCCTCAGCGTCCTCAGCGTCCTCCGCGGTGAATTTTTTTTAGGATGAACCTAAAAACTCAGTTAGAAAAAAGGTTTTTAAAATGAAAGTCATGATCCGCAAAGATTCAACGGGCGCGCTGACCGCCTACATCGCGAAAAAAGACCTGGAAGAGCCCATCGTTTCGATGGAAAAGGCGGAGATGTGGGGCGGCGTGGTGACGCTGGCCAACGGCTGGAAATTCGCCTTGCCGGAGATGGCGGCGGACACCCGCCTGCCGCTGACGGTTGAAGCGCGCAAACTGGGAGAATGAAGATGGACGCCGTATTGCATGAAATTTCGGCGGCGCTGGCGAAAGGCGGCGTGGTGCCTTACCTCGGGCCGGAGTTGCTGGAGCAGGGCGGCGAGAATCCGGTGCCGGCCTCGTTCGAAGCGCTGGCTGCGCGGCTTTCCGCCAGGGTGACTGTGCCGTTCAAAATCCGCACCAACATGACAGCGGCGGCGCAGTACATCGAGAACTTCAAGCACCGCAAGACGCTGGTCGCGGTGATGAGAGAGATTTTTCAGCCCCCGGTCGCGCCTTCCGCCCTGCACCGCTATTTCGCTTCCCTGCCCAATCTGCCGCTGCTGGTGGACACCTGGTACGATGCCGCCGCGCAGGCCGCGTTGGCGGGCCGCCCGAGCTGGGGCCAGATTCAGGGCGTGAGCCGCGCCGAGTACCGCGACCAGTGGGTCAAGTATTATCGGGCCGACGGCACCGAAACCAGCGAAGCCCAGGCTGCTGGATGGGACACCGTGCTCTACAAGCCTTTCGGCTCGATTGCGCCGGCGGCCAATTTCATCGTTTCCGACTCGGATTTCGTCGAAGTGCTGACCGAGATCGATATCCAGACCCCGATCCCGCCGCGGGTGCAAGCCTTACGTAGCGGGCGCAGCTTCCTCTTCATCGGCTGCCATTTCCGCAACCAGCTGGAGCGCGCCTACGCCCGCCAGATCATGAAACGCTCCTGCGACGGCCCGCACTGGGCGGTGCTGTCGGGCGAACTGACCCGGAACGAGATCAAGTTCCTCGAAGAGCAGAACATCCAGCGTCTGGACATCAGGTCGGCGGAATTTTTTGCGGCGCTCTGCGGGCTGCCGGTTGCCGCCTGAATGAGCCAATTCCGGATCGTCGAGGCAGTGCACGCCGACTTGCCGGTCTTGGCGCAGCTGCTGGGGCGGCTTTTCTCCATTGAAAGCGACTTTTCCCCCGATGCCGGCAAGCAGACCAACGGCTTGCGGCTGATCATCGAAAACCCTGCGCTGGGCAGCATCTTTGTTTTGCGCGTTCAGGATCGGATCGTTGGCATGGCAAACGCGCTGTCCACCATCAGCACTGCTGAAGGCGGGCCAGTGCTGTTGCTGGAAGATGTGATCGTGGCCGAAGCATATCGGGGGCAGGGGTTGGGCAGTAAATTGGTGCAGCATGTGCTCGCCTGGGCCGAGGCAAGAGGCTTTCTCCGCGTGACCCTGCTGGCCGACCGGAATAATGTGCCCGCTTTGCGCTTCTACGAGAAACAGGGGTTTCTGACCTCGGCCATGGCGGTGTACCGCCATGGCCTGGCTGTGGGGTAATCGGCGCCGTTCAGCGAAACGGGTTGGAAAGCCTCACGGTATAACTGGCTGGCGCCGCACGCTCGCGGCAGTCGCCCTCTTCGCCGCCCCGGAACAGGTAGGTGAGCCAGCGCCCGTCCTTCATGCGCCATGCACGGGCCTTTTCGAAGTAGGTCACGACTTCGAGGAAGTTGTCGTCCTCATCGAAACGCTCGGTCGTGACTGCATAGGCGTGCTGGTAGAAGCAGCGTTCGTTCGCCGAGTCGTAGCCGTGGCTCTTTTCCGAGCGGGCCGATGGATCGGCGAAGGTATCCAGCTTCACTGGCGGCACCACTTTGACGGCATATTCGGAGGGCAGCGATTTCATCCATTCGTTTTTCATTGGGTTTCTTTTCCATTTTCTCAAGACAGCAAGGCAACGCTCTTCACTTGGGCAAACACCGCCATCCCCGGCCTGAGGCCTAGCAGGGCGCTGGACTTGCGCGTGATCCGCGCCAGCAGCGGGACGCCTCCGGCATCGAGCCGCACCACGACATGGGCGGGGGTTTCGTCGGCAATCTCCACCACCCTGGCCGGCAGGATGTTGAGGATGCTGGAATCGCTGTGCCGTTCCAGGGCGAGGCTGACGTCGCGGGCATGGATGCGCAAACGCATCCGATGCCCCAAGGTATAGGGCTGGCGGGCGACGCTGATGCTGCCTCCGGCAAAATCGAGCCGGGTGAGATGATAGGTCTCATCGTGTTCGCCCACCATCGTGTCGATCACCACTCCGGCCTCGTCGCCGTGGGCCAGGGGTAGATCCAGACGCGTCAACATTTCGTGAATCGGCCCGCTCGCCACGGTTTTTCCCCCTTCCATCAGCACCATGTAGTCGGCCAGTCGCGCCACCTCGTCCGGAGAATGGCTAACGTAGACGACGGGGATGGAAAGCTCGTCGTGCAGCCGCTCCAGATAGGGCAGTATCTCCTGCTTGCGCGCCAAGTCGAGCGCCGCCAGCGGTTCGTCCATGAGCAGTATCCTGGGGCTCACCGCCAGTGCGCGGGCGATGGATACACGCTGGCGTTCGCCGCCGGAAAGCCGATCCGGCATGCGCTCCAGCAGGTGGCCGATGCTCAGCAACTCGATGGCGCTGTCCAGCGACACCCGCCGCGCGCCGTCCGCGATGCGGCTCATGCCGTATTTGAGATTGCGCCGCACGCTGAGGTGCGGAAACAGGCTGGCCTCCTGGAACACGTAGCCGAGGGGGCGGCGGTGGGTGGGCAGGTAAATGTCCTTGCTGTCGTCCTGCCAGATTTCGCCGTTGACTTCCAGATAGCCGTTGGATGCCAGTTCCAGGCCGGCCAGACAGCGCAGCAGCGTGGTCTTGCCCGAGCCGGAAGGGCCGAACAGCGCGGTAACCCCCCGGCCAGGCAGAGTCAAATCAACATCCAGATCGAAACCGGAAAAGCCAAGCTTGAAGCGTGCCTCGATGCTCATAGGTGCACCGTCATGTAACGCCGGTTGAGGGCATAGACCATCACCAGCATCAAAAAGGAAGCCGCCAGCAAGCCACCGGCCAGGATGTGTGCGGAAGCGTATTCCATGGCCTCGGCATGGTCGTAGATGGCGATGGACAATACCCGCGTCTGGTCCGGGATGTTGCCGCCGACCATGAGCACCACGCCGAATTCACCGACAGTGTGCGCGAAGGTAAGGGTGATGGCGGTGAGAAAGCCGCGCCGGGTCAGGGGCACCACCACGGTGAAGAAGCGGTCCCAGGGTCCGGCGCGCAGGGTGGCGGCCGCCTCGATCATACGGTTGCCCACGGCGTTGAAGGCGTCCTTGAGCGGTTGCGTCATGAAGGGCAGGGAATAGATGGTCGAGGCCACCACCAGGCCAGGGAAGGTGAAGGCCAAGTGATGCAGGCCCATGGTTTCGAGAGTGCCACCGACCAGTCCCTTGGGGCCGAGCAACACTAGCATGTAAAAGCCCAGCACCGTGGGTGGGAGCACTAGGGGCAGGGCCACGATTGACTCCGCCACCACGGCAAAGCGTGAGCGACTGCGGGCCAGCCACCAAGCCAGCGGCGTGCCCAGAACAAGCAACACCAGGGTAGTGACACCGGACAATTCCAAAGTCACTTTAAGCGCCAGCCAATCGGATTCGGACATGATGTTTCCCTCTCACTCGCCCGGCAGGACGAAGCCGTAGCGGCGCATCACCGCCCGTGCCGCCGGGGTTTCCATGTAATTGGCGAAGGCCGCCGCCAGAGGATTATCCTTGGCACGGGTGGTGATGACGTAGGCCTGCTCCAGCGGCGCGTGCCACTCGGCCGGGATCAAGGTCCAGGCCCCCTTGTTGGCCAAGGCCGGCCCCTTCACCAGGGACAGGGCAATGATGCCGGCTTCCGCCGCGCCGCTGTCCACGTATTGGGACGTGTGCGCGATGTTTTCACCCATGACCAGCTTGGGTTTCATGGTTTCCCAGACGCCTTCGTGCTGCAAGGCTTCTTGGGCGCGACGGCCATAAGGGGCGTGGTCCGGGTTGGCGATGGCGAATTTGCGGATAGCCGGGCTGGCGGGCAAGGACTTCAACGGCAGCTTCGCCAGTTCCGGCTTCAGGCTCCACAGCACGATGCGACCGATGGCATACAGCTTGGGCGGCGTGGCTGCCAGTCCCTTGTCCCGCAGTTCACGGGGATAGGCGATATCGGCGGAGAAGAACAGGTCGAAGGGCGCGCCGTTCTGTATCTGGGTGTGGAACTTGCCGGAGGAGCCGAAGATGACGTCTACCTTGTCGTTGGGATGCTCGGCACGGAAAGCGCCGGTCATTTCCTCCAGCGCGTACTTGAGGTCGGCGGCAGCGGCGATGGTGAGTTCACCCGCTTCGGCGCGGTAAGTAATACCCGCGAACAAGGTTAGCAGAGCGAGGACGCGAAGCAGCAGTTTCATGGGATGTTTCCTTTCTTGGGTGGGTTCAGGGAAGATCGTAGCCGAAGGAGCGGATGACGGCCTTGGCCTTCGGTGTTTTCAGGTAACTCGCCAGGGAAATGGCAGCCGGGTTGTCCTTGCCCTTGGCGAGCACGATTACATCCTGGCGGATAGGTGAATAAAACTCTTGAGGCACCATCCAGGCCGAACCCGAGGCGATGCCCGAGCCGTCCTTGCCCGCCACTTGGGAATAAGCAACGAAGCCCAACTCGGCGGTGCCGGAAGATACGAACATGTGGGCTTGTGTGATGTTCTCCGCCAGCACGAACTTGGACTCCAGCGCAGGCAACACTCCGAGGCGCTTCATGACCTCCATCCCGGCCGCGCCGTAAACCGCCAGCTTTGGATTGGCCAGGGCCAGATGCCGGAAGTCGCCTTTTTTGAGCACCTCGCCCCCGCCATCCACGAAACCGGGCATGGAGGACCATAGCACGAGCTTGCCGATGGCATAGACATAACGGGTGTCGCCCAGGGCTAAACCGTCCCTTGCCAGTTTTGCAGGTGTTTCCTCGTCGGATGCGACCATTACCTCGAAAGGCGCGCCATTATGAATTTGCGCATAAAACTTGCCAACCGTACCGAACGCCAGCACGGCCTTATGGCCGGTGTCCTTTTCGAAGTCGGCGGCGATGGTCTTCATCGGCGCCATGAAGTTGGCCGCCACGGCCACCTGCACCTCGTCGGCCAGAGCAGGTCCGGCCAAGGCCAGCAGCAGGCCGAATAGCAGTTTCGCGGATGTGCTTTTCATGGAATACCTCTTGTAGATAGAAATACTTCAGGCTTTTACGCCGATGATCATGCTGCTGGCCATGAATAGCGCGCACGCTTCCACGCCCTTCTTGAGGCCGAGTTTGGCGACGCTCTCGTTGGTTTTGACGGCTGAAACTTGTCCGTCAAACTGGTTGCGCGCGCTGGTATTCATGGTGCGATCTCCTTGGCTATATATTGTCAGATATAACGAATGGCGGTATAAGGCCGTCCCGTATCACACAGCAAGCTCCGTGCCATTACCCAAACAATAACGAATATTACTTAATATTCAACTAACTGCTTAGAGTTGCCCCGCACAATGAAAGCAAACGGATGTATTCATTCGTACATAACGCTGCACCATCCTAGTGCCCATGCACCGAAAATGTCAATCCGGCGTAGCGGCGAGCAGGGAGGAAAAATACGCCATGTCGTCCGCCACCGCCCCGGCGGCCTTGTCCTCCATCTCCCGGTAGCGGCGCAGCACCTCGCGCCCTAAATCGGAGATGCGGGCGCCGCCGCCGCCCTTGCCGCCGGTGGCGGTTTCCACCAGGGGAGACTTGAAGCACTGGTTCATGGTATCCACCAGCAGCCAGGCACGGCGATAACTCATGTTCATGTGCCGGGCGGCGGCGGATATGGAGCCGGTTTCCGCGATATGTTCCAGCAGCTCCGCCTTGCCGGGGCCGATGGGAATGGCATGGCCGAACAGAATGCGCAGGCGGGGTTGAAGCGAATCGTTCATTGCGGGGATATCGTGTTCCGAAAAGTCAATACGATACCCGTTTGACGTCAGGGCGCAAGAGGCGGCATGCCGAAATGGCGAAGTGGGTTGCCGTCGAATTTCCATGCTGAATCCTGCGCTGCCGGGGCCATCCTCAGCAGTCCTTCCGCCTGTTCGCCGATTCTGCGCGTCACGGCAGGATCGAGCGCGGCAAGCCAGCGCTTGGGGATCGCTTCCGCGCCGTACAGCGCGCCCGCCAGCATTCCCGCCAGCGCCCCCGTGGTATCGGCGTCCTCGCCGCAGTTGACTGTTTCCACCACGCAGCTCTCGAAATTGTCGGTGTAGAAAAAGTGATGCAGCACCGTCTGCACCGTGTCCACGATGTAGCCCGAGGCACGGCCCGGATAGGGGTGGAGGCGGAACTGCCGGTGCTGTTCGATCAGCCGGTTGGCGATGGCGCGGCATTCCCTGATGCCGCCGCCGAGGATCAGGGTTTGTACCATCCGCCCCAGCGCCAGGGTGCCCGCGTCGGAAAACGGGTGGTGGTGGGTGATGTGGGCCTGCTCCAGGCTGTAGCGCTCGAACAGGGCGTCGTTTCCCAGGGTGAACAATGCCACCGGCAGGTTGCGCATGGCCGCGCCGTTGCCCCCGTCGGTGTCGGAGGGCGGGCCTTCGACGATGCCCTGCAGCATGTAGCGGCGGATGCCGCGGCGGCAGGTGGCGCCGACATCCGCCGGTTTGGATTTGAGCCAGGCGGCAAAGGCGTCGGCTGCCGCCACCTGGTTCCAGCCGCCGCTGTCCAGGATCGCCTGGCCGAGATACAGGGACATCTCGGTGTCGTCCGTCACCTGGCCTGGCTTGAGGCGCAACCAGCCGCCTCCGGTGATTTCGCGGTGGGTGCCGTACTGCGCCTTGATTTCCCGCGGCATCAGGAATTCCACCGTGGCGCCCAGGGCGTCGCCACAGGCCAGGCCTAGGTAGGCGCCCAGCGCCCTGCTGTGCAGGAGCGCCGGTGATGGGGAATGGGTAATGGGTGATGAATGCGTCATCAAAAATAACTCATCGTTACCCGGTAATCGCCGCCGATCACCAGATACTCCCCCTCGCCTTTGAGCGGATGTCCGGCCAGCAGGCCATTGAAGAACAGTACTTTCACTAACGGCACCCTGGATTCAAGGATGATGTCGCCGAATTCGTCGGCGATGTAGCGATTGGCGGTGAACGAAACCAGGTTGTTCTGGCGGATCACGGCAGTGCGCTTGTCGATGCGTTCGATCACCCGGTGTTCGTCGAAATTGTTGATGCCGCGGTACAGGGTGATGTGCCTGCGCCCCGGCGCCAGCCACCGCGCCAGCATCCACTGGCAGAACTCGTAGAGGATGTCGAGTTGCAGGCTGATGCTGTTGTTGTGGAATCGGCTCGACATTTTTTGCTCGACGTAGGCGATCCAGGCAGGCGAGGGAAATCGGCCCAGCTTCTCCTTGTGGAAGATGGGCAGCAGGCCGAAGCGGCTTTCCACCCAGCCTTTCAGCACTGCCCCCTCAGGGCCGTTGGAGTCGAACCCCCAGCCTTCCAGCAGACGCCGGTAGCTGGAACGGAAGCGCCGCTTGCCGCCGCCTTCGTCGCCCGCCAGCGCGGTCCCGCCCAGCCCGAACAGCATGCCCATGTAATGCTCGAACATCCCGCCGGCCTCGGCGGAGTTAGTCGCCTTGGCCAGCATCTCGAAAAACGGCCGGTTCAACTCCTGCACGCCGCCGATCGACAGCGCCAGCGGGTAGTCGTTGAAGGCGGCACTGGCTAGGAGGCCGGTGGGGATGCCCACCAGGTTGGTGCTGTGGCCTTTGAAATTGTCGGTTTTGCCATCCATGGCGAGGGGTACAGCAATTTTTGTTCCTAACACTGGCCAAGGTTTGATTTTTTACCGCAGAGGCGCGGAGGCGCAGAGAAAGGCAAAGCATTGGAATGCCGTCAAATAAGGCTATCAGGAAAGCTCTTCTCTGCGCCTCCGCGCCTCCGCGCCTCTGCGGTTCATGTTGTCTGGTGTGGGAATTCGAAGACTTCCCGACATCGCCATCCTGTTTGTCGGCTTTGCGACACAAGTCTGCCATACCCTGATAATCGACAATTGTATTTTATAAACATTGTGTTAGCAGATTTATTCGGGGTATGGCACAGGCTTTGCGTAGTGTCTGGTGCAGGCAGCTGATTCAGCCCGGCCGTGGTGGCGAATAAGAAGACATATCAATGCGTTGCGGAGTTTTTGCGGGACTTGGCACAGTGGTTGCATAAGCGTTGAACAAGGCAGGTTGCATAACAAGCGAACCGAACCGGATTCTTAATTTTTGACGAAGGAGAAACAGATGGGCGCACTTAGACAAATCGCTTTTTACGGCAAGGGGGGGATCGGCAAGTCCACCACTTCCCAAAACACCCTGGCGGCTCTGGCCGAAATGGGCCAGAAAATCCTCATCGTCGGCTGCGACCCCAAGGCCGACTCCACCCGTTTGATCCTGCACGCCAAGGCGCAGGACACGGTGCTCTCCCTGGCCGCCGAAGCAGGCAGCGTGGAAGATCTGGAAATCGAGGACGTAATGAAGTTCGGCTATCGCGACATCAAGTGCGCAGAGTCCGGTGGGCCTGAACCTGGAGTAGGTTGCGCCGGTCGCGGTGTGATCACTGCCATCAACTTCCTCGAAGAGAATGGCGCTTACGAAGGCATGGACTACGTTTCTTACGACGTGCTCGGCGACGTGGTGTGCGGCGGTTTCGCCATGCCCATCCGCGAGAACAAGGCGCAGGAAATCTACATCGTGATGTCCGGCGAGATGATGGCGATGTATGCCGCCAACAACATCTCCAAGGGCATTCTCAAGTACGCCAACGCCGGCGGAGTGCGTCTGGGCGGGCTGATCTGCAACGAGCGCCAGACCGACAAGGAACTGGAGCTGGCCGAAGCCCTGGCGAAGAAGCTGAACACCACGCTGATCCACTTCGTGCCGCGCGACAACGTGGTCCAGCACGCCGAACTGCGCCGCATGACGGTGCTGGAATATGCGCCGGATTCGAAGCAGGCTGAAGAGTACCGTCAGCTTGCCCAGAAAATCCATGCCAACGCCGGCAAGGGCACCATCCCGACTCCGATCACCATGGACGAGCTGGAAGATCTGCTGCTTGAGTTCGGCGTGATGGAGGCAGTGGACGAGTCCATCGTCGGCAAGGCGGCTGCGGCGTAACAGGTTCAACCGCAGAGGCGCAGAGACGCAGAGAAAAACAAAGAGCCGGTGCAATCCTCCGCGCCTCCGCGTCTCTGCGGTGAAAGATATCGAAATAAGGAGTTCGAAATGACTATAGACGTCAAAGCCAGAAACAAGGAAGTGATCGAGGAAGTGCTCTCGGCCTATCCGGAAAAATCCGCCAAGAAGCGCGTCAAGCACCTCGGCGTGCATGAAGAAGGCAAGCCCGATTGCGGCGTGAAATCCAACATCAAGTCGTTGCCCGGCGTGATGACCGTCCGCGGTTGCGCTTACGCCGGTTCCAAGGGTGTGGTGTGGGGCCCGATCAAGGACATGGTTCACATCAGCCACGGCCCGGTGGGCTGCGGCCAGTATTCCTGGGCGTCGCGCCGCAACTACTTCATCGGCGTGACCGGCGTGAACGCCTTCGGCACCATGCAGTTCACCTCCGATTTCCAGGAAAAGGACATCGTGTTCGGCGGCGACAAGAAGCTGGACAAGCTGATGGACGAAGTCGAGGCCCTGTTCCCGCTGAACAACGGCTTGTCGGTGCAGTCCGAGTGCCCGATCGGCCTGATCGGCGACGACATCGAAGCGGTGTCGAAGAAGAAGGCCAAGCAGATCAACAAGACCATCGTGCCGGTGCGCTGCGAGGGCTTCCGCGGGGTGTCCCAGTCCCTCGGTCACCACATCGCCAACGACGCGGTACGCGACTGGGTGCTGGAAGGCTCGGAGGAAAAGAACAAGGATTTCGAATCCACGCCCTATGACGTGGCCATCATCGGCGACTACAACATCGGCGGCGACGCCTGGTCCTCCCGCATCCTGCTGGAAGAAATGGGCCTGCGCGTGATCGCCCAGTGGTCCGGCGACGGCACCCTGAAAGAGATGGAAGCCACCCCCAAGGCCAAGCTCAACCTGATCCACTGCTACCGCTCGATGAACTACATCTCGCGCTACATGGAAGAGAAGTACGGCATTCCCTGGCACGAGTACAACTTCTTCGGCCCGACCAAGATCGCCGAGAGCCTGCGTGCCATTGCCGCCCACTTCGACGACAAGATCAAGGAAGGCGCCGAGAAGGTCATCGCCAAGTACCAGCAGATGACCGATGCGGTGATCGCCAAATACAAGTCGCGCCTCGAAGGCAAGACCGTGATGCTCTATGTCGGTGGCCTGCGTCCGCGCCACGTGATTGGCGCCTACGAGGACCTGGGCATGGAAATCGCCGGTACCGGCTACGAATTCGGCCACAACGACGATTACCAGCGCACCACCCACTATGTCAAGGACGGCACCCTGATCTACGATGACGCGACTGCCTACGAGCTGGAAAAATTCGTCGAGAAGATCAAGCCCGACCTGGTCGGTTCCGGCATCAAGGAAAAGTACGTGTTCCAGAAAATGGGCGTGCCGTTCCGCCAGATGCACTCGTGGGACTACTCCGGCCCGTACCACGGCTACGACGGCTTCGCCATCTTCGCCCGCGACATGGACATGGCCATCAACAGCCCGGTGTGGAGCAAGACCAAGGCGCCGTGGAAAAAGTAAGTAATGTGTGATGGGGAATGGGTAATGGGTCAACACCATCGCTCATCACCCGTCACCCATCACCCATCACCCAAATAGAAGGAGATTCAAAATGAGTCAAAGCGCAGAGAAAGTCCTCGATCACATGAACCTGTTCCGCGCGCCGGAATACACGGACATGTTCGAGTCGAAGAAAACCTGTTTCGAGGGCGGCTACCCGGATATCAAGGTGCAGGAAATCGCCGACTGGACCAAGAGCTGGGATTACCGCGAGAAGAATTTTGCCCGCGAAGCGCTCACCATCAACCCGGCCAAGGCCTGCCAGCCACTGGGGGCGATTTTCGCCGCCGTCGGCTTCGAGGGCACGCTGCCTTTCGTGCACGGCTCGCAAGGCTGTGTTGCCTACTTCCGCAGTCACTTCAGCCGTCACTTCAAGGAACCCTCCTCGGCCGTGTCCAGTTCCATGACCGAAGATGCAGCGGTGTTCGGCGGACTCAACAACATGGTCGACGGCCTGGCCAACAGCTATAGCCTGTACAAGCCGAAGATGATTGCGGTTTCCACCACCTGCATGGCGGAAGTGATCGGCGACGACCTCGACAGCTTCATCAAGACCGCGAAACAGAAGGGTTCCATCCCGGAAGAATTCGACGTGCCTTTCGCGCATACCCCGTCTTTCGTCGGCAGCCACATCACCGGCTACGACAACATGATGAAGGGTGTTCTCACCCATTTCTGGGAAAAAGCGGAGCGCAAGGAGGACGGCAAGATCAACTTCGTCGGCGGTTTCGACGGCTACACCGTGGGCAACCTGCGCGAAGTCAAGCGCATGTTCGACCTGATGGGTCTGGACTACACTATTCTGGGCGATAACAGCGATGTGTTCGACACCCCGACAGATGGCGAATTCCGTATGTACGACGGCGGCACCAAGCTGGAAGCGGCCAAAGACGCGCTCAACGCCAAGGGCACCGTGTTCATGCAGCACTACGGCACGGAAAAAACCGCCGAGTACGTCAAGAGCAAGGGTCAGGAAGCGCTGGTGTTCAACCACCCGGTCGGCGTCACCGCCACCGACGAGTTCCTGATGGCGATTTCCAAGCTCACCGGCAAGGAGATTCCCGCCGCGCTGGAAATGGAACGCGGTCGCCTGCTCGACGCCATGGCCGATTCGCAAGCCTATCTGCACGGCAAGAAATTCGCCATCTACGGCGATCCCAGCCTGTGCATGGGTCTGACCGCCTTCCTGCTGGAAATGGGCGCCGAGCCGGTGCACGTGCTCGCCACCAACGGCAACAAGGACTGGGCCGCCGCAATGCAGGCGCTGCTCGACGCCTCGCCCTTCGGCCAAGGCTGCAAAGCCTACGCCGGCAAGGACCTGTGGCACATGCGCTCGCTGCTGGCGACGGAACCGGTGGACTTCCTGATCGGCAATACCTACGGTAAGTTCCTCGAACGCGACATCGGCACCCCGCTGATCCGCATCGGCTTCCCGGTGTTCGACCGTCACCACCATCACCGTTATCCGGTGTGGGGCTACCAGGGCTCGCTCAACGTGCTGGTGAAAATTCTCGACAAGATTTTCGACGAGATGGACAAGTCCACCAACGTGCCGGGCAAGACCGACTACAGCTACGACATCATTCGTTAACGGCGGTGAGGGGTGAGAGGGTAGAGGTGAGGCGTAGCCTTGTTTCTACGCCTCACCTTTCACGCCTAATCCCTCACGGAGTAAATAATGGCCAACATTACGTTCTCATCCCCGGCGCTGAAAAAAGACATCACCGTCTATGCCGTCGCCGGCGACCGAAAAACCCTGCTTTCAGTAGCGCAGGAGCACAAAATCCCCATCCACTACGAGTGCGAGGACGGCGAATGCGGTTCCTGCTCCGTACAGGTTACGCATCTAGGCGCACGCGCCCCCAAGGCTGTGCACCTGACGGAAAAGGAAAAAAACCGTACTGGTGCTCAACGGCAAGCTCAGCAAGGCCGATCTCGAACAGATCAATATCAGCGATGTGGCACCGAAATGGCGCATGGCTTGCCAGTACATGCTGCTGGACGAGGACATCCTGGTCGAGTTCTGATCAGGTCAGGCTGTTCGACCACTCAACCCACTGCGTATTCAGTGGGTTTTTTGATGTTAATGGCAAGCAGTCCTTGTTTTTTGCCGGCCAGCCCATATTAGGAACTACTCC
Organism: Sulfuricella sp.; assembly: GCF_035531155.1. Lineage (NCBI taxonomy): Bacteria > Pseudomonadati > Pseudomonadota > Betaproteobacteria > Nitrosomonadales > Sulfuricellaceae > Sulfuricella > Sulfuricella sp. The sequence goes on from NZ_DATKTK010000056.1 coordinate 389,293, forward strand.
CGTTCCATTCAGGCAATGCGCATGACTACACTTGACCACCAGTTCTCCGAAATCGTTGCCAAACAGCACGTACTCGAATCCCATCCCGTTTTTTCTTCGATCAAGGATATCGAAGACCTGCGTTTGTTCATGTCGTGGCATGTCTTTGCCGTATGGGATTTCATGTCCCTGTTGAAGCAGCTCCAGCGCAAGCTGACGACCGTCGACTTGCCCTGGGTGCCGCCCAGTAATCCGCTGGCAGCCCGGCTGATCAATGAAATCGTGCTCGGCGAGGAATGTGACGACATGCCGGGAGGCGGCTACCTAAGCCACTATGAAATGTATCTGCTGGCGATGAAAGAAATTGGCGCGTCTACGGCGCAGATCGAGTCATTCGTGCAACGTATCCGCTCGGGAGCATCGGTCGAGGAAGCGCTGGATGGCGTTGGCGCGGAGCCTTCCATCAGACGCTTTGTCGGCAGCACGCTAAACACCGCCAGCACGGGAAGCGTTCATCAGGTGCTGGGCAGCTTCTTCTTCGGCCGGGAAAATGTCATTCCAGCCATGTTCCGGAGCCTGCTGGCCCATTGGCAGATGGATGAAAAAGATGCGCCGATGTTTGTGTATTATCTCAACCGTCATATCGAACTGGATAGCGACAGCCATGGCCCGGCGGCCTGGAAAATCATCAAGGAACTGGCCGGCAACGACCAGGCAGCCATCGCGCAGATCAAGTCGGCAGCCGAGGAAGCCATCAATGCGCGCCTTGGACTGTGGGACGGCCTGACCGAACGCTTGAGCAAATAAGCGTCTGCCGATCAGAAAATTTATTGCAGAATAATAAACTCGTGCCTGGCCCATTTAATTAAGATTGGCCAGGCTTGATGGGGGCAGCCCACATGATTCTCACAAGAAGCAGTCGGGAAACGGCTAAACTGCTGATCACGGTTGCGACCAGTGATAGACCGGTTCCGACCCTGAGCGGACAGATGGTTCGCTTAAAACCGGACGTTTAATGGTTGCGCTTGGGCGCTTTCTGCCCTTCATGTGGCGCTGCGCCAATCTAGAGGCCATTAGCATCAAAGCCATCTAGGTGTAAGCGCCCTCGACGCTGTCGGCGAAGAGCCATTTCTTCTGGCCGATCACCACAGCCTTCACTTCACGCTCTGCGATGTCGTTGTCGATCGCCAAGCGCCCAGGGCTATGCGATAATTGTTTATTTATCAAGGGGGTCGGACAATGCGTGGTCTGCGTTGGTGTGTGGCGATGTTGCTTGCGCTATCCTGCGCCGCTGTTCTGGCGTGTGAGCCGTCTAATGTCAAAGACGCCATGTCGGGTCAAAAGGCGAACTTCAAAGATTTGCCAAACATGATTGGCGCAATGAAAGGAACGTGGGTCGGCTGCGACGACTCGGGAAACCCGGTAAAGATCACGGTTAGTAACTATGGGACTGTTGACGGCACCATGGCGCATTACGGCAACGACCATCGTACTGACTACACCAACTGTAGTTGGCATGCCCTCCGGAACTCGATGGTGTTTCCTAATGTCGGGTCATACAGCGTCAATGTAACTGCGATCGCTTGCGCCGAAGACCCAAAGGCGCAGGATGCAACCCACGGCGACACAGGTCAACTCTATCTGTTCGGTGGCAGGGACACTATCAGCTACATCGTGGTTGAAGTGAAGAATAGGAACTACGCCGTGGTGAAAAAAGCGCCCTAGTAGCTACAACTGGCGTAACCACCAGTTCTGAACTACAGGAGTGACTTCGCCGGTTTCGGTAGCGTGCAGCGGTACAAACTCAGCAAAGGGCGATCTTGAAGAAACCGAAGCGGCAAACGAGACAGAGGCAGCAGAAGCCCAGGTCCACTGCCAAACCCCGCGTGATACCGGCACCCAGTAGTTCTTTGTTGCGCCGCTTTTTCGAACGACTTGCTTCGCTCCTGCGTCGCATTTGGAAACAGCTCGGAGCGGTCGCTGCTGTCGCAGGAATCGTTGGCGCGGTCGCCGGTATTGCTCAGTACCAGCATGCGAACCTGGTAGACGAGCGAGAGGGAAAGCTGGGGGGACAGTTAGTCATATCTGTTGGAGATAACGCTCCGCTTAACAAGAATGTGCCGACGTATTTCTTCTTCAGCATGCCGAAAGACGTCGGCGATGCGCGCTACCTTGTACCGGTTCATCTCAAGCTGACGAACACATCAAATGCCCACGACGATGAAGTCCGCATGACTATCGAGTATGACCGGAAGTACTTCAGGAGCGTGCTCCCTGATGAAGCCATAAGGCACGACGCAAGCAGGCCGGCAGGTGAACAGCATTACGAATTCAGCAGCGACAGCGCATACGACTACGTCAAATACTCGACGGCTTTCTTGTCGCCGCATGACTCCCGAACGTTTACCGATGCGGCTTTCGCGATGCGCATGCCGTACGATCCCAAGGCTCCACTCCTGTTTAACTCCGGTGAAGGTCTCGATGTAACGGTGAGTACCTATAGCAAGGGAGATATCCCTCGCGACTGGAACATCCGCTATCGAGGACTACGAGTGCCGGACGATGCCGGAATCGAGATGGTCATGAGGGATTGGTACGCAAAGCAGCTTGCGTTTGAAATTAGGCGCGAGACGGGATTTTTGGGCTACCTTCTGAAGTTACTCTTCGAGAAAGAGGAAGTCATCATGTACGGCTTCTCACCCGATTTCCGGTTCATTCCGAAGCAGAATACGTTCGTCCCCACAGGCCTCCCACAGCAGGCCATGGGCTATCGGGTATGGCCATATCACTGGAAGTTGTTGCTCCACTCCTCCTAGACGGCAGTCCGTAACCGGCCTGCATAGGTCCGCTTCTGGCACGTAGCTGCCCGTCGTCACTGCAGAGACTGTCCTCAACCACGGTTAGCTACCTAACAGTTATTAGACAGAGCCTGCGTCCGGACGGTTTGAAATAGGAACTAATGGCGGGTTTCGTCGGAATACGCAATTACTTAGCAGATGGGGTGGTTTTCTGGTTGGCAACTACTTTCTCAAGTTGCATGATGGCACTCACGATTTCACGGGAAACGCTGAAAAACTCCCCAGTAGCGAGCAATGTCTCCGCGCCTTTTTTGTCGCCGCTTTTCGCTTTATTCACCACCTCTGCTGCGATGTCATGGAACATGTTATGTTTCGTAACAAGTTCACGATATTGGGCTGTCCCTTCGTATTGTTTACCCTCGCCGTTAATCCATTGCCCGAGTACGCAGGCATCCGCATTTCCAACTTGGGCAATGTGGAGGGTCTTCCCCCTGCCAATCAGAAAGTTGTGCAAATACATTTTCCACTTCAGGTGGCTGACGATCGCGTCATCGAAGTCCATGTCCTCTCCCATCGCGATGTTAATGCAATTTTGGCGTGTCTGAAAAGGTGACTGCTGCATTTCAGATGTAAGCGGCCAGCCGCTCCACCTGTAGTTTCCCGCTAATCCCGTGCATTCTGGGTGCTTTTTCGGAGGGACTCCAGATGGCGAAGAGGCATGGGCAGGCATTCTGGCGAGCGCATCTTGAAGCTTGGCATCGGAGTGAT
>NZ_DATKTK010000057.1:0-4231 GCF_035531155.1 Sulfuricella sp.
ACTCGCAAAGATTTGCGCAAAGCCTATCCTGGTCCTCTGCTACAACAAGACGCTTGCGGGACGACTAACGCATTGGATGTCGAGCAAAGGCGTCAGCGATAAGGTACATGTGCGGCATTTTCATAGCTGGTGCCACAGCCAACTGAAGGCCTATCACGTTAACTTCTCCCAAGGCAAGAATGACACGGACAAGACCATGGCCAACATGGTGCAAGCCGTCATTGGTGGCGTCGAGCGCGGCCAGGTTCCTTCCGGGCAGTACGAAGCCGTGTTGATTGACGAAGGCCATGATTTCAAGCCGGAGTGGCTGAAGCTTATCGTTCAGATGGTCGATCCGCGGGCCAACTCGCTGCTGGTTCTCTACGACGATGCCCAGTCGATCTACGAAGCCGGCCGGCAAAAGAATTTCAGCTTCAAGAGCGTGGGCATCCAGGCGCAAGGCCGCACGACGATCTTGAAGGTGAATTACCGGAATACGCGGGAGATCTTGGAGTTTGCGGCGCAGTTCGCTGGAGAGTTGCTCAAAGCTGCCGAGGCCGAGGACGATGGTATTCCGCGACTGGTACCGATTTCGGCGGGACGCCACGGCAATGCGCCGGTCGTTGTGAATCTGCCTACGCTAAAGTCGGAAGGAGCGTGGATTGCAGTGCGGCTGAAGGAAGAGCACGCTAACGGCACGCCTTGGCATGACATGGCAATCCTGTATCGGCACTACGATCCTGTATGCATAGCAGTGCGTAAGGAATTGCGGCAAGCAGGTGTCCCGAATACATGGAAAGACGATGTGACATTCGGCGAAAGCCAGGATACCGTCAAGCTGCTACCGTTTCACAGCAGTAAAGGCCTTGAATATCCAATTGTCGTCATTCCAGGCGCCGGATTGCTTCCCGCACCGGAGGAGTCGAACGAAGATGAGGCCCGACTACTTTATGTGGCAATGACGCGCGCCACATCAAAGCTGTTTGTTACGGGCGCATCGGCATGATGTCAGTGGCGACGGAGCTCACGGCGCGCGACTCGGCTTGGCTTTTCACCCCCTCATTCACCCGCACCTCGTTCCTGAACGCATCGATGATGTCGGCGACCAACACCATGATTGTGCTCAACGTCACCAGCGACCCGCGCGACACCGCCTTCGGCATCGGCAGCACCGCCCGGGCTATCGCGTTCATGGTCGGCCCGATGGGCGGGACGATGTTCGCGACGTTTTCGCTCAAGGCGGGCTTCGCCACCGTCGGCGGCGTGATGCTCGCGCTGGCGGGGGTGGTGGCGTTTGCGGTCAGGGAGCCGACGGGGGAGAAATAGCGAGTGTTGGTGCTTGGAGGCAGAGACCAATTCGCCTACCAAACGAGATACTGACTGTTTGGCGAAAGTGTGCAATTCCAAGACTTAACGCTCTTAAATGTCCTAATGAACTTCGCTACTGATCCCCAGACCGGATGTTGCGCTATTTCGTGGTCAGTGGCCGCGCGCAACTCGACAAACTCATGAAAACAATGGTCATCGCCCGTTGCGCCATTTGTTAATTTCCAGAGGGCTTTATATAGTCCGGGCACGCCCACTTGCTCAGCAACAAAGTATTCACCAGAATCAAGGGTGGATCGTAACGCGGCGATGTCTGCTGGGCGAATTTGACCAGAAAGAAGCAGCTGGCCCCATGCTTTATAGTTTGAAGCATCGCGATACAAATACTCGAATAGTGTGTATCCGGTATGTTTGACCATGGCTATCCATTCTTTCTGTTATCTAGAAAAACCTCGTGTCGATGACGCTCGAGGAAACTCCGGTCTGGTAAGAAGCGCTGCGGTAGATCTATCAACCGGCCTTTCAAAGGTGAAAGTACATCGCGTACAAACGGCTCATTGTTTCGGCTCAATTCTTTGGACAATACGATTCTGAAGTCATCAGACAGTGTCACTAAGCCAGCATCAAAAGCCTTGTCGTGCAAGGCAGAAAGGCACAGACCGTTGCGCGGGTTCAATCGGTTTGCTTTGTCCTTGCTCCACGGAACAATATGGCTTGCGACGAGCAAGCGCGGCTCGGAGAGACCCGACATACAGCAACGCCATTGATAGCTGCTCAATACTGCGCGTCGGAAGAAGCGCTGCTTGATTCGTTGTTTAGTAAGAACCTGCCGAGTCTCACCAGAGTAGTCCTCAAGTTCCTTTATGTCCGATTCTTCCAGGGATTCGTATTTGAGTTTGCCCCTTCCACTACGAAGCTGGGCATTGAGGACCGCGCATTCCGTAGTGAGCCCTTCCCAATCTTCGTGGAATTCCTTCCACACCTCGCGATCAGCGTTCGAGGCATTTCCCAATCCCGCTCGGCCTGTAGAGGTAACTGCAGGATCGAGACTGGCGAAGTTGACGAGCTTCATTGCGACCGCTGATGGTGTTCGACCGATGGCGGTTGCAAGGTCGACGATCTCAGGGTTGCGGCTATGCAGTCTGCCGAACGGCAGCTGACAATAAAGGTGGAATGCGAGCTTTAGTTGGCCCTTTGTCCATCGAATAGAACTCATAACAGGGCCATATGCGTCAACATTGATACGCGATTCATGTTGTCTCCATCCGAGCCAGCAGTGAACGTCGGTGCTGACCGGCGCCGACGTGTTCCATGCATATTGGCAATTGAAGAATCTGTCGCGAACGGTCACCAGTCTAGCGGTTCTACGGACGATGTGGAAATGGGCATAGATACTAAGGGGAGGATCCGTATACTCAAATCCTGGGTAAAATCAAAATCTCCCCGTTCGAGTCGACGCGATTTACATTGGATTGGAGATGAGGAATGGTCGTGTTTTCTGAGCCGTGCGTATTGCACGAAGACGCGTTCTATGAATACTTCAAACCTATTCGTCACGCCGATACGAAGCCCAATATATGGGGCGGACTCGGATTAGAGACGTTTGGCGAAGACTTCGAGATCGTTCGCAGTCATGATCCGGGTTTTGTGTGGACGGTCACGGATGGCGATTCAGGCGACCAATGGATCACGACCGGCGTCCACTACGTAAACCGAATTTGCTATTTGGTTACTGAAAAGCCCCACGATTGGATTCCGGTCGAGTTTCGAATCCGAATGAATGGTCATCCCCTGACGCCGGTGGGCCTAAACCGCCAGTTATTGAAGTTGGATCGGTTGGTGACCGAACACAAATATATCTCTAAATTGCTCTGACAAATCTACGGACAAAATTGGCCATGACCCGCGACGAAATCCTGACCGCGTTCGACCGCATCCGCGTCTGGCAACAGGGGGACCGGCGCGCGGTGCACAAGCCGCTGCTGGTGCTGCTCGCGCTCGGGCGCCTGCTGCGCGGCGAATCGCCGCTGGTGGAATTCGCCGGCATCGAGGACAAGCTCGGGAAGCTGCTGGAGGAGTTCGGCCCCTCGGGCTCCGAAAGAACCCGCCACAATCCCTTCTGGCATCTGCGCACCGACGGCGTCTGGCGACTTGAAGGTCCGCCCGAAATCACCTCGCGCCCTGCCGGCGCCACGCCGACGATCACCGAACTGCGGCGCGGCCGCGTCGAAGGCGGGTTCGCCGAGCCGGTGCGCCTCGCCCTCGCGCACGATCCCGCGCTCGTCGCGGAAATTGCCCGCCGCATTCTGAATGCCCATTTTCCGGAGAGCATACGCCAGGACGTGGCGGCGGCCGTCGGGCTGAGCCCCGATGCGGACAACCCGGCCGCACCTGAACAAGAGCAGCGCCGCCGCGATCCCGCGTTCCGCGAGAAGGTGCTGCTCGCCTACGAATACCGCTGCTGCGTCTGCGGGCACGACCTGCGCATGGGTGGCCATGCGATAGGGCTCGAAGCCGCGCACATCAAGTGGTTCCAGGCGCGCGGGCCGGACGTGGTGCAAAACGGCCTCGCGCTGTGCTCGCTGCACCACAAGATCTTCGACCTCGGCGCGTTCACCGTGCTGCCGGAAAACCACCAGATCGTATTCAGCCGCCACCTCATGGGCGGCGACGACACCAAGGCGAAGCTGCTCGCCCACCATGGCGCGGGGCTGATTCAGCCGCAGGGGAAGGAGTGCCTGCCGCATCCGGAGTTTCTGGCGTGGCACCGGGCGGAGGTGTTCAGGGAGCCGGCGCGGGAGTAGCGGGCGCAAATTGCCGCCCCCTGGCCTATTCAGCTCCGGGGCAGAGGGGACCTCTCTCGCTCGTTTGGGTGGGAATCGTTAGCGCATCACGCCGCATAGCGCTGAATTTCCACTTCCACATG
>NZ_DATKTK010000058.1:0-52803 GCF_035531155.1 Sulfuricella sp.
CCCTGACCGAGCAGAGCAGCGCCAGCAATGACATTGCCAGCCAGGTGGAAAAAGTGGCGCAAATGACCGAAGAGAACAGTGCCGCCGCAGCCGAAACCGCCAGTGCGGCAAATAACCTGCAAGAATTGGCGAATACCATGCAGGCCGCGGTGAGCCGGTTCAAGATATAGCGCTGCCCGATGCCAACAGCACTCAGTCGCAAACTTGCCCGGCTCGGGGCACTCGTTTTGGCCGGCATGGCGGCCTGGGGGGCGATTGCCGCAACCGGCGACCAACCGCCCGCCACCAGCAAGGAATTGCGCTGCCCGGTATGCGGCATGATTCCGGCCAACTATCCCAAGTGGCGCACCCGGATCACTTTCAGGGATGGGACTGTTACCGCGTTCGATTCTCCCGCGGACATGTTCCGCTTCCTCAGCAACATGACGAAGTACGACGGCAAGCACTCTGCCACGGACATCGTGCAGATGGATGCCACCGATCATGTCAGGCGGGGCCTGATCGATGCACGACGAGCCTCTTACGTCTCCGGATCGGCAGCCAGGGGTCCAATGGGGCCGGACTTGCCAGCCTTCGAGAATAAGGCCGACGCTGAGTTTTTTGTCCGGACAGCGGGCGGCAGGATGTTGAACTTCGACCAGGCAGCAAAGGAAACCGGGCGCGCTCCTCCCCGGTGACCGAACGACGCGGAACCTGTTCCCGGATTCATTCTCTAACCTGCAGTCATTGCGCCAACCGCCCGCGCTCTCTACAATTGCCAAGCATTTGTTTTTGTCCAAATGCTGGCTAGAATAGATTCCCCGGCGGCAAGGCTACCAATGCGTTATTCAGGAAACCCAATGAATCAGGAAGTTGGCGTTAAAAGTGCCCCCTCCAGTGCAATCCAAACCTCAGCCCACGGGACCTACAAGATCCCGGCGCTGCGGGTTTTATCCGAAATCACCAGCAGCCTGTCCAGCGAGAATAATCTGGATTCGCTGCTGGAGCGCTTTCTCGGCACCATGATCAAGCTCGCCGGCGCTGATGCCGGCGCAGTGCGGGTATTGACCGCTGATGGCCTGTATCTGCGTCTGGTCGGCGCCTTGGGGCTCCCCCCCGAGGTGATCGAGCAGGAGCGCTACATCCCGGTCGAGTGCGGCGTCTGCGGCGAAGCCGCGCGCGAGCACACCGTACACCACAGCACCAACCTGAAAGCCTGCGAGGAGCGCACCGCCCACAGCTATTTCGGCAAGCAATGCCTGCGCGTAGTGGCAGTGCCATTGCGCTATCAGGGCAAGATGCTGGGGGTGTACAACCTGTTCATGGCTTCGGACAGCCCGGTACCTGAAGACGTATCGCTGCTGTTTCACTCGATCAGCGAACACCTCGGCATGGCGCTGGAAAACGCTCGGCTGACACGGGAAAACCTGCGCATCAGCCTGACCAACGAGCGCCAGATGCTGGCCAACGAACTGCATGACTCGCTCGCCCAAACCATGGCCTACATGAAAATGCGCCTGCCGCTGTTGCGCGACGCCGTGGCGAACCGCGACGAGGCGCGTTCCAACAAATACGTCAACGATCTCGGTCAGGCGCTGGATTCCGCCTATACCGAATTGCGCGAACTGCTCACCCAGTTCCGCAACCGGATGGACCCGCGCGGCTTGCTACCGGCACTGTACGATATCGTCGGCAATTTTTACGACAAAACCGGCATCACCATCGATTTCATCAATCATGCCCCCGACATCAACCTCAGCCCCGACCAGGAAGTCCAGGTCTACCACATCGTGCGGGAAGCGTTGAACAACGTATCCAAGCACTCCCGCGCCAACCACGTGAGTCTGGCGATCGAAATCAGGCAAAGCCGCTACGTCATCAGCGTCGAGGATAACGGCATCGGCATCACCGGCAAGCTTAACACTGACAGCGGCATGCACCTCGGCCTCAACATCATGCGCGAACGGGCCAGACACCTGAATGCCGAAGTGACCGTCACCCCGGGAGAGCAGGCAGGCACCCGGGTAACCCTGAGTTTCCCGGTCTCCGCCGCGCGCAGGGAGGACAGCCTATGAGCGACCCGATTCGCGTCGTGCTGGTCGACGACCACACCCTGTTCCGCATGGGCCTGGCCGAATTGCTGGAGCAGCGCGGCAGCATCAAGGTGGTCGGCGTCACCGGCAATGCGGACGAAGCGCGCCGCCTGTTGACCGAGCAGCAGCCCGACGTGCTGGTGATGGACCTGCACATGCCGCCGCTCGACGGCCTTACCCTGTTCCGCCAGCTGCGCCAGGAGGGTTTTACCACCCCCACCCTGATGCTCACCGTCAGCAACGCCGAGGAAGATCTTTCCAATGTCTTGCGTGCCGGCGCCCGCGGCTATCTGCTCAAGGACATGGAGCCGGACGACGTGGTGGATGCGATCCTGCGCGCCTCACGCGGCGAAACCGTAGTCGCCCCCGCGATGACCATGAAGCTGGTCAAGCTGCTGCAGAACGACCAGCCGGCCAGCTCCTCGGCTTCGATGCTCGACTCGCTCACCCAGCGCGAGCGCGAAATCCTCACCCATCTGGCGCAGGGCGAAAGCAACAAGGTGATTGCCCGCGCACTCGATATCAGCCACGATACCGTCAAGCTGCACGTTCGCCACATTCTTTCCAAGCTCAACCTGACTTCGCGCGTTGAGGCGGCAGTTTTCGCTGTGGAGCACAAATTCAGCACCCAAACCGGCCAGCTCACCAGCTAACCGCATTACCTCAACTAACGGATTTTACGATATGGATTTTTTCCCAATTTTTTTCGACATCAAAAACAAACCCTGCCTGGTCATCGGCGGCGGCGAAGTAGCGACGCGCAAGGCGGGGATGCTGATGCAGTCCGGCGGCCTCATCACCGTCGTCGCGCCGGAGCTGACCCGGACCCTGAAAGAGCTGGCAGATGCGGGAAAAATCACCCATGTCGCAGAAAAATTCCGCCCCGAACTCCTCGGCGAAGCCGTTCTGGTGATCGCCGCCACCAATGACCGCGCTGCCAACGAGCAGGTTTCCGTGGCCGCGAAAAAGCTGCGGATTCCGGTCAACGTGGTGGACAACCCTGATTTATGCTCCTTCATCATGCCCTCGGTGATAGACCGCTCGCCGCTGGTCATCGCGATTTCCAGCGGCGGCACTTCGCCGGTGCTGGCACGGGTAGTGCGAGCCAAGCTGGAGGCCTTCATCCCGGCGGCCTACGGGCGGCTGGCGCACTTTGCGGCAAGCTTCCGCGACCAGGTGAAAGACCGCATCCTGCCTGCCAAGCGCCGCATTTTCTGGGAAAAAATCCTGCAGGGCCCGGTGGCCGAGATGGTGCTTTCCGGACAAGACCAGACCGCGAGGGACGCGCTGCAAAAAATGCTGGCAGCCGATTCCGACGACACCCCGCCGCGCGGCGAGGTCTACCTGGTCGGTGGCGGCCCCGGCAACCCCGACCTGCTCACTTTCCGCGCCCTGCGCCTGATGCAGCAGGCCGACGTGGTGGTCTACGACAACCTGGTTTCCCCGGCGGTGCTGGAACTGGCGCGGCGCGATGCCGAACGCATCTATGTCGGCAAGGAGCGCGCCAAGCACACCATGCGCCAGGAAAACATCAACGAATTGCTGGTAAAGCTCGCCCAGGAAGGCAAGCGCGTAGCGCGGCTGAAAGGTGGCGACCCCTTCGTGTTCGGCCGCGGCGGCGAGGAAATCGAAACCCTGGCGGCTCATGGCATCCCATTCCAGGTCGTACCCGGCATCACCGCCGCCACCGGCGTTTCATCCTACGCCGGCATTCCGCTGACCCACCGCGACTACGCCCAGTCCTGCGTGTTCGTCACCGGGCACCTGAAGGACGGCAGCGTCAACATCGACCTCACCGGCATCGCCAAAACCAACCAGACCATCGTCATCTACATGGGACTGCTCGGGCTGCCGACACTATGCCAGGAACTGGTCGCCCACGGCCTGCCGATCACCACGCCGGCCGCCATCGTTCAGCAAGGCACTACTTATCAGCAGAAGGTCGTCACCGGCACGCTGGCAACCCTGCCGGAACTCGCGGTCAACGCAAAGATGAAACCCCCGACCCTGATCATCGTCGGCGAAGTGGTAAAACTGCAGGACAAGCTCGCCTGGTTCAAGCCGGAACCGATTGAGGGTGGCTCCGACTTCGTACAAACAACCAGCGATTAGGGGCGACGGCGGAAAAGTACCGCCACCCCCGCCAGGGCGAACAGGACGAACCAGCCCAGCGCCCATTGCGCGATGGACAGGTCAAGGAAGGTCCAGGTCACTTCGGCGCATTCGCCCGAACCTTTAAAAATCATCGGCAGGATTTTGGTCAGCGGCATGGCCTCGAGCATGTAATCCAGGCCCGGCCCGCATTCCGGCACCTGGTCCTTCGGCAGATGCTGCAAATAGACTTGCCAGGCCGCGACCCCGCCCCCCAGCATGGAAAATAATGCCAGCAGGCTGCCATATACGGTCCAGCCGCGGCGTTTCGGATTGTGAATGGCTGCCGCCAGCGCAGTAGCGCCGATGACGATGAAGGCGATGCGCTGCAGGATGCACAGCGGGCAGGGCTCCAGGTGCATGACGTGCTGCAGTACCAGGCCAAAGCCCATCAGCCCGAAGCAAACCAGAAAGATCGCGAAAAACAGTACACGGTTATTGATCGTCACCAGCAACTCCTTTCAACGGATACGGTGCTGTGCCCGAGGCAGTTCCAGCACCGATTTCACACTCAAATCCACACAACTCGGCCGTTTCGGCAGCGCCCCCACGAGTACCGTCTTCATGCCGAGTTTTTTTGCGGTTTTGAGATTGACCAGCGTATCTTCGACCATGATGCAATTCGCCGGGTTCAGTCGCATCCGACGGAACAAGCGCCGAAATCCATGGGAGTCAGGTTTCGGCCGGTACCCGGCATGCTCGATCGTGAAGACCTCTTCGAACAGGTCGGCGATACCGAGCAGTTCCAGCACCCTGTGGATGTAATGGGCCGGTGCATTGGAGTATACCAGCTTGCGGCCGGGCAGCCTTTGCAACGCCGCCCTCAGCCCATGCTGGCGCAACACCATCTGGTGCAGCGCCGGGAACTGATGGGTGTGCCAGAGAAAATGATCGGGATCGGTGCCATGATGCCGCATCAAACCCTGCAGGGTCGCGCCGTAGCGCAGCCAATAGCGCTCACGCAGCTCGTTCGCACCCGCTTCATCGAGGTCGAGGTGGTTTTGCAGATACTGCGTCATAGCCCGGTTCATGTGCGGAAAAATGTGTGCGCCGGCATTATGCAGGGTGTTGTCGAGGTCGAACACCCAGGTTCTGGACGATTTCAATCGTTCGCCCGGATCAGGGTTCCTACGCCCTCATCGGTGAGAATCTCCAGCAGCAGCGCATGCTCCACCCGGCCATCGATGATGTGGCTGGTCTTGACGCCGTTTTTCACCGCTTCCAGGGCCATGGAGATTTTCGGGATCATGCCACCGCTGATGGTGCCGTCGGCGATCAGCTCGTCCACCCTGGCGGCCGTCAAGCCGGTGAGCAGTTTGCCTTCCTTGTCGAGCACGCCGATGGTGTTGGTGAGCAGGATCAGCTTCTCGGCCTTGAGGGTTTCCGCCAGCTTGCCTGCCACCAAGTCGGCGTTGATGTTATAGGCTTCGCCCTGCTCGCCAACGCCGATCGGCGCGATCACCGGAATGAAGTCGTGCGAGTCGAGCAGCGACACCAGTTCCGGATCTATGCTCACCACTTCGCCAACCTGGCCGATATCGATGTACTCGCCTGCCTTCTCGGCGTGCTTCAGCTTCAGTTTTTTTGCCTGGATGAACTCGCCGTCCTTGCCGGTCAGGCCAACTGCTCGGCCCCCATGATGGTTAATCAGGTTGACGATGTCCTTGTTGACCAGCCCCCCCAGCACCATCTCGACGATATCCATGGTCTCCCGGTCGGTGACGCGCATGCCCTGGACGAATACACCCTCCTTGCCAACCCGCTTCAGCAGATCGTTGATCTGCGGCCCGCCGCCGTGGACGATCACCGGGTTCAGGCCGACCAGCTTGAGCAGCACCACATCTCTGGCAAAGCCCTGTTTCAGGGACTCTTCGGTCATGGCGTTGCCGCCGTACTTGATCACAATGGTCTTGCCGTGAAAACGCTGGATGTAAGGTAGCGCTTCGGCGAGAATCGCGGCTTTTTCTTTTGCAGTGGATGCGCTCAGTGGCATGGTTGGAGTCTTTCGCCCAGGGTGATAATCGGCCTATTTTAGCTCAAACAAAAAAGGCGGCACAGGGCCGCCTTTTCGGACAAGCTTGCGGAATTACTGGATGGACAGTTTCTTCGCGCTGGAGGTTGCCTTTTTCGGCAGGGTCAAATTAAGCACGCCCTCGTTGTACTTGGCCGTTGCCGTTGCCTCGTCGACATCCTGGCCGAGGCTGAAGCTGCGGTACACCTTGCCGTAATAGCGTTCACTGCGCAGCACTTTTTCGCCTTCCTTTTCCTCTTTTTCCTTCTTCACCTCGGCGCTGATGCTGACCTGGTTGCCCGCGATGGTGACGTGAATATCTTCCTTCTTCACGCCGGGAATCTCGGCATGGACATTATAGGCCTTGTCGTCCTCCTTCACGTCCATCTTGATCTGCATCTGCTGGGTCTGGCCCTCGAATCGCACCGGGCGGAGAAAGCCCCGGAAGAGGTCATCGAAGGGATCTAAAGTCACGTCAAACGGGTCGTAACGGGTAATATTGGCCATCTCGATACTCCTTTTTAGCAAAAACTCGGTGCATTGACAGTTCGGCGGCGACTTGCAGGCCGGCTGTTTTAACTATAGGAACTTCGCGCCGAAGTTCAAGCTCCTCCAGCCTCGCCCGGAAGCAGCGAAATAATCGTATAATTATCGCAATTTCCTGCTCCCCACGATCCATGCGTTTTCCCCTGTATTCTCTCCGCCTTCCTCAACTCCCGGACGGGCAAACCGTTTCCCGGCAGGCGGTTGCGAAGCTCTTTCTCGCACTCTATCTTCCCATGGCACTCGTCCTGACCGGGCTGGTGTACGGAACGCTGAAAATCAATGCTGAAATAGGTTTGCAGGCGCTTCAGGCACAGGAAGCGGGGGAAGTGAAACTCGCCGGCCAGATCCTGCGCCAAGACTTCGAGGTGGTGGCCGCCGACTTGCGGCTCCTGTCCAAGGCACCCGCGCTCAAGCATTTTCTCGACACAGGCAGCCCTGAAGAAAAGCAGCGCCTGACCGCGCTTTTTTTGATCATGTCCCAGGAAAAACACCATTACGACCAGATCCGCTATCTCGACAACAGCGGCATGGAAACGATCCGGGTCAACCTGGTCAATGGCAAGGCGGAAGCGGTGCCCGGAAAGGAATTGCAAAACAAGGCCGCGCGCTATTTCTTTAGCGATTCCCTGCGCCTCGAGAATGGAGAAATCTATATCTCGCCGCTGGACCTCAACATCGAGCACGGTCAGATCGAGATTCCCCACAAGCCCATGCTGCGCTTCGGCACTCCGGTGTTCAACAGCGCCGGCAAGAAGATGGGCGTGGGGCTGATCAACTACTACGGCAGCGAATTGATCAAGGACTTCAGGTGGGCAATGGCGGAAAAGCGCCACGCCATGCTGCTCAACCGGGACGGATACTGGCTGAGCAGCCCTGACTCGAGCCTGGAATGGGGCTTCATGTTCGGACGGGAGACCACCTTCGCCAAACAATATCCCGAAGCATGGACGCGGATCAAGGCTGCCGACGAAGGCAGCCTCATGACCGAGCAGGGCCTGCTGACCCATGCCACTGTCTACCCCTTGCTGGCTGGCCTGCGACCCGCCACCGGCACGCCCAGTGCCGAGGGCGCGAGCGCGCACGAACTGTCGGCCCGGGAATATTACTGGAAGGTCGTTTCCCTGGTTCCCGAAAATGAGCTGCCTTCCCTCAGCCTGACCCGGCATCCGGGCATCCTCGCCCTCTATTTGATCGGCATGGCGCTGCTGGCGCTGCTCGCCAGCTTCATGGCGGTAACCATGCCGACCCGCCGGCAATTCCGCCGCGCCCTGGCCGAGAACGAAGCGCGCCTGCGGGAAATCACCGCCACCCTGGCCGAGGCGGTCTTCGTCATCGACACCCGCGGATATATCGTTTTCGTCAACCCGGAAACGGAACGGCTGCTGGGATGGCCGGAAGGTGAGCTCATCGGCCAGCATGCCCACAACAAGTTCCATTACCGCGAAGCCGACGGCTTGCCCATCCCCGTCTGCAACTGTCCGATTTCTCGGGCACTCGACGCAGGCCGGATCTACCGCGGCGAAACCGAAATGTTCTGGCGCAAGGACGGTACCCACGTTCCGGTGGAGGTGAGTGTCTCCCCCATTGTCCGAGAGGGAAAAATGGCAGGCGCGGTGGTCGCCTTCAGCGACATCAGTGAACGCAAGCAGATTCAGGAAAGGCTGCTCAGGAACACGGCCCAGTTGACCGAAGCCCAGCACCTCGCCCATCTGGGCAGCTGGGAACTGGATCTGGCAAGTAATGCCCTGGACTGGTCGGAGGAAATCTACCGTATTTTCGAAATCGACCCGGCGGTCTTCGGCGCTTCCTACGATGCCTTCCTGAACGCCATCCACCCCGAAGACCGCGAGCGGGTGCATCGTATCTACAGCGAATCGGTTGCGAATCGTGTGCCGTACAGCACCGAGCACCGCCTGCTATTCCCGGACGGGCAGATCAAATTCGTCCTGGAACGGGGCGAAACCTTCTACGACGCCGAAAGCCGCCCATTGCGTTCTGTGGGCACGGTGCAGGACATCACCGAACGCAAGCAAGCCGAGGAAGCGCACCTGCACGCCGAAGCCCTGATCCACATGGTGTTCGACAATGTGGCGGACGCCATCCTGATCCACGACCTACATGATGGCCGCTTCCTGGAGGCGAACCAGGTGGCCTGCGAGCGGCTGGGATACAGCCGCGAAGAGTTGCTGCGCCTTTCGCCACCGGATATCAACAGCCCGGAAGGGACGGAAAAATGCGCCGAGCGCGGCAGACGACTATTGGCCGATGGCCGGATCACTTTCGAAACCACCCATATCAGCAAGGATGGCAGGGAAATTCCGGTCGAAGTCAGCTCACGCCTGATCGACTTCAACGGCAAACCGGCGACGCTCAGCGCGGTTCGCGACACCACCCAGCGCAAGGCAGCACAGGAGGCCTTGCGGCAAAGCGAGGAAACCGCCCGCGCCATGCTCAACGCCACATCGGAAACGGCGCTGTTGCAGGACCGCGCCGGCACCGTGCTGGCGATCAACGAAATCGGCGCAAAACGTCTCCGGATGAAGCCGGAGGACATCGTCGGCCGCAATGTCTACGACTTGCTGCCTCCCGACGTGGCGGCAAGGCGCAAAACCATCATCGACGAGGCGTTCCGCATCGGGCAGCCCGTCCACATGCAGGACGAGCGCGCGGGAATGATTTTCGACTGCAACATGTATCCGGTTTTCGATGCACAGGGCAAGGCTGAGCGGATCGCTATTTATGCCGCCGACATCACCGAGCGGGTGCAGATGCAGGCTGTCGACACCCTGCTCCACGCAATCGACCAGCATGCACTGCGCAGCGAAAGCCTGTCGGAACTGCTGCAATTCGTGTGCGTGGAAACGGCGCGCCTGCTCGATTACCGTTTCGCCTGGGTAGGCCGGAAGGAAGCCGGCGGCCTGGTCTCCATTTCTGCCTGGTCCGGGCCGGAAGCCGGTTACCGCACCGAGCTGGAACAGGTCGGCGTGCGTTGGGACGACACCTCCCAGGGCCACGGCCCTGCAGGGACGGCCATCCGCACCGGGCAAATGCAGGTGTTCAAGCTCTCCGATCCCGGCTTTCATCCCTGGCACGATGCTGCCCGGCGCTTCGGCCTGGAATCCGCCACCGCCCTGCCACTGGTCCTCCGCGGCGAAGTCTATGGCGCATTCATGCTGCTTTCCCGGCATGCGCGCAGCTTCGACGACCCGGCCACGAAGCAACGCCTTTCCGGCATTGCCACCCGTATCTGCGTGGCACTGGAAATGGCCATGGATCAGATGCAATTGCGCCTGATCGGCACCGCCCTGGCTTCGGCAGGGAACGGCGTGTTCATCACCGACCGGCGCGGCCGCATCCAGTGGATCAATGCCGCCTTCACCCGGCTCACCGGCTATGCCGCTAAGGACGCATTGGGCTTCACGCCCGGCATCCTCAAATCGGGCAGGCAGAGCGAAGCCTATTACCAGACCCTCTGGACAACCATTCTCCAGGGCGAAACCTGGAGCAGCGAAACCGTGGAGCGACACAAGAACGGCACGCTGTTTACCGTGCAGCAGACCGTCACACCGATCCGCGACGAGAAGGGGGAGATCAGCCACTTCATTTCCATCCTCGAAGACATTACCGCCCAGAAAGAGGCGGAGGACCGCATCCAACACATGGCCCATTACGACGCCCTCACCGACCTGCCCAACCGGTCGCTGCTCTACGACCGCCTGCAGCAAGTACTCGCCCTGGCGAAACGGGACGAGCATTTGTGCGCCCTGATGTTCCTCGACCTGGATCGTTTCAAGAAGGTGAACGACTCCCTCGGCCACCATATCGGCGACCTGCTGCTGCAAGGCGTTGCGCAACGCATCTCCGCCTGCGTGCGGGAAACCGACACCGTGGCGCGGCTGGCGGGCGACGAATTCATTGTCATTCTGCCCCATCTGGCCGCTCGGGAAGATGCCGCTGTCGTTGCGCAAAAAATCGTCGCCGCCCTGGCCGAACCCTTCCTCCTCGACGGCCATGAAGTAAAAACCAGCACCAGCATCGGGATCGCTCTTTGCCCCCTGGATGCGGCCGAGGACGAAGAACTGCTCAAACTGGCCGACCACGCCATGTATGCCGCCAAACAGCGAGGACGCAACCAGTATCGTTTTTATGCGGATGTCCGCGCACCCGGCCAATAGCGGCTCAACGGTGCGTTCCGGGAACGCGCCGGCCCATTCTGATATCATTGCACCATGCTCAACATCCAGAATCTGACTTACCTTCAAGGCGGCACACCGCTGTTCCAGCAGGTGAATTTGCAGGCCTTCGCCAACCAGCGCATCGGCTTGGTGGGCAAGAACGGCTGCGGCAAGTCCACCCTGTTCCGCCTGATCCGCGGCGAACTCAAGCCGGACGGCGGCGAAATCTCGCTGCAAGCCGGCAAGACGCTGGCCTTTGTCGAACAGGAAATCGCCAACTCCACGCAGCCCGCGCTGGAATTCGTGCTCGACGGCGACGTCCAGCTGCGCCAGCTGGAAAAAACCCTGGCGCGGGAACAGCATGACGCCGCCTGGTTCGATGCGCAGCACCGCTTTGAGGCCATCGACGGCTATGCCGCCAAGGCCCGCGCAGCCCAGCTCCTGAATGGGCTGGGATTCGCCAACGACACCCTGGAACGCCCGGTTACGAGCTTCTCCGGCGGCTGGCGCATGCGACTCAACCTCGCCCGCGCGCTGATGCATCGCGCCGATTTGCTGCTGCTCGACGAGCCCACCAACCATCTGGACCTCGAAGCCATTCTCTGGCTCGAACAATACCTGGCGCGCTACCCCGGCAGCATTCTGCTGGTCTCGCACGATAGGGAATTCCTCAACGCCAGCGTCAACCGCATCGCCCACGTCCACGATTGCGTCATCGACAGTTATGCCGGCGACTACGACGACTTCGAGCGTGCCCGCGCCGAAAAAATCGCCCAGCAGAACCAGGCTTTCCAGACGCAACAGGCAAAGATCGCCCACCTGGAAGATTTCGTCCGCCGTTTCCGCGCCAAGGCAACCAAGGCGAAGCAGGCGCAAAGCCGCGTCAAGGCGCTGGAGCGGCTCACGCGCATCGCCCCTGCCCACGTCGCCGGCGGCCATTTCGAGCTGGAAATCGAGGCGCCGGAGCGCGGCCCCGACCTGTTGCTGCGCGCCGAAAGCATGGGCTTCGCCTATGGCGACAAGAACCTGTTCCAGAACGTCGATCTGGTGCTGCGCGCCGGCGCGCGCATCGCCCTGCTGGGGCCGAACGGCGCCGGCAAATCCACCCTGATCAAGCTGCTGGTGGGCGAACTCAAGCCCACCTCGGGCAAGCTGGAAATCACCCCGGACATCCGCATCGGCTATTTCGCCCAGCATCAGCTGGAAAATCTGGACAGCGCGGCCACGCCGCTACAGCACCTGGAACGGCTGGCGCCCAAGGAAACCACGCTGGCGCTGCGCACCTTCCTCGGCCGCTTCGGCCTGGCCGGCAACAGCGAGGATCGCCCGGTGGAAAGTTTTTCCGGCGGCGAAAAAAGCCGCCTCGCGCTCGCCCTGCTGGCCTGGCAAAAACCGCATCTGCTGCTGCTCGACGAGCCCACCAACCATCTCGATCTGGACATGCGCGATGCCCTCACCCTGGCGCTGGAGGAATACACCGGCGCAGTGGTGCTGGTCTCCCACGACCGCAGCCTGATCCGCGCCGTGGCCGACGAGTTGTGGCTGATTGCCGACGGCGAAGCGAAACCGTTCGATGGCGATCTGGAAGACTACAAAAGCTGGATCGAGACCCGCCGCCCGCGCGAGACCGTTGCAACGCCGGAGAAATCCCGCCCGGAAGCCGCGCCCAAACCGAAGAAGAAGGCGCTATTATCCAAACAGGCCAAGCTCGAATCCGAGCTGGCAACCGCCCAGGCGGAGCTTTCAGAAATCAACCGCCAGTTGGCCGACCCGGCTACCTATGCCGAATGTGCCGGCGATGAGATCGGCAGTCTGAATGCTCGGCGCGAAAGCCTGGAAGCCAAAGTGGCGGAACTGGAGGAAAGCTGGCTGGAAATGGAAATGGCGCTGGAAGAATCGACCTAAGGTTTCAGCCGGCGCGCAAGCCACCGTACCACTGGCGCAGGAACCCGCGGTTAGCCGGGCGCGGCGGGATAGCCGCCTTCCACGGCGATGCGCTGCATCGTCCCGCCTTCGCCTTATTTGCGGAACACCCGCAGATAGTGGCCCTCGAACAGCCGCTTGGCCCAGTGAAACAGGCGCGACGAAGGCAGCAGCCAGGTGCGCCTTTCATCGCGATAGACCAGGATGCCCGCGTCCACGCTGTCCACGATGCAGATCAGTTCCGCTTTGGGCCGGGCGACGGGCGGCTTGCCCTCCAGCACCAGCAAAAGGTTCTGCGCTGCCGCTTTGGCCTGCAGGTCGGCCATGTGCGCCTGCTTGGGCAACCAGTCCGGACCGGGGAAGCTGCCGGCGTCGCCGGCCACGAACACCCCCACCTTGCCGGGCACGCGGCAGAATTCGTCGGCCCGGATGAAGCCGCCGGAGGAGATGGATAGGCCGCTGTTTTCCACCCAAGCCGGGCCGGTGAGACCGGGCATGAACAGGATTAGGTCGGCGGGCACGGCGCCGCCCTCGGTATTGACCCCCTCTGCGGAAAACCCTCCGATCTTGTGACCCAGATGGGTCTGGATGCCGCGCCGCTGCATCTCGGCGACCAGCTCCTTGACGGCCTTGTCGCCCAGACGCTTTCCGGGTTCGGCGGCGGCGTTGAAGAAGGTGAGGGTGAAGCGTTCCCGCTTGCCCTGCTGGCGCAGCCAGGTATCCACGCCGAACAGCAGCTCGAACATCGGTCCGCCGCGCATGGCCGACGGCTCTTTGGGATTGCCACCAAAGCCGAAGGCGATGCGGCCGCCGTCCATCTCCCGCAACCGCTCTCCGATTTTCTCGGCCGCGGCCACGCCCTCGCACAGGGTCAGCGCGTATTCGATGCCGCGCAGCCCCTTGAGGAATCGTCCGCCGGTGGCGATCAGCAACGCATCGTTAGTGATCTCGCCCCGATCGGTGATGACCGTGCGGCCGCAGTCCTTAAGGCCGGTAACACTGGCTGCGCGAAAGTCGAGCTTGTGATCGGCGATGAAGCGGTCGAGCGGCAGGACCAGGTCGCTGCCTTTTCTCACCCCGGTGGGCACCCAGATCAGGCTGGGCAGATAGACGAATTCCGCCTTCGGAGCTACCAGGCTGATATGCGCCTTTGGTGCGCGCCGCCGCAGCTCGCGCGCGGCGGTGAGGGCGGCGAAGCCGGCGCCGAGGATGACGATGCGGTGGGATAAAGTGGTCATGGCGTTTTTTACAATGGGTTGATTATCAGTGGTAAGGCGTGTCGTTCAATCCGGCCAGCCATGCCAGCACAGCGCCTTCATGCGCGCGCAGTAGCCGGCCAGGTTGGCGAGCGTCCTGGCGTGGGACTGGAGCGGATTGCCGTGGGGCTGGTCCAGGATGTTGGCGAGAAAGGCATACAGGCTCATATCCAAGCTGCGGGGCACGTCGCCGAGAAAATAGGGCTGGTCGCCCAGCAGGCCCGCCAAGGTATCCAGCACCGCCTTGCCCTTGGCATAGGCGCCCTGCGGGTCCGTCCGGGCAAGCCCCCTCTGCTGCATCTGCCGCAGCAGCATCCGGCGCAGCAGGAACAGCACCGGGCCGCGCATCCCCAGCGGCAGGTATTTCACCAGGTCCGGCTTGAATACCGCCCAGCCGGACGGATCGCCCCAGCGCATGTAGGTGATCTGCCAATAGAGCCGGTCCTCCACCAACTCGCGCACGAAGAAGGCGGTCGCCCGCTCGGCCGCGCTCAGGCCGTCGTCCAGGCGGTCCTGCCTTCGGCTCTCGAAGTGGGCGATGATGGCCTCGGAATCAGAAATGACCCGACCGTCCTCCACGATGAAGGGAATCTTGCCTGTGGGCGATTTGCGCGGCCCGCTGGGCACCACCTTGTAAGGGATCCGACGATAGCGCAGATAAGTTTCCGCCTTCATGCAGAAGGGACTGGCATTGGGCAGCCCCCAGAAGGGCCGGAACTGGTGCAGTTCTATCATCAGTGGCCCTCCTCCATGCAGATTTTGCGCCGTGGCACGGCCAGCGCCGTGCGCGCCAGCAGCATGGCGATCAGCAGGGTGAAAATGGCCAGCGGGCCGGCAGCGATCCGCAAGGACGCACCGCGCAACAACTCGGCGAAACGATTGCCTCGGGCCTGCAAAGCAGTCCGCAGACAATTCAAAACATAGGAAGTCATTCGATGATCTTCCTCTGGTATTGTTTGCATAACTCAGTGTCCACATCCGCAGCCAGCATGTTCGCCATGTCCATGCTCGCCGTGGCTGCCACAACCGCATTCCCCGTGTGCATGCCCGCCTTCGTGGTCCTGATGGCTGCCATCGCCACAGCTGGCGACCTCGACCACTTCTTCCAGGCGGCCAGCAGCCAAATCGGCCAGCGCCTCCGCCACGGTAATGGCGCCGGTATTGAAAACGCTGACGCCGCGCTGGCGCAGGCCGTTGAACATGCCACGACCCATACCGCCAGCGCAGATGATGGCATCAATATGCTGCGGCATGGCGCCACAAGCACCGGAAGTGGAGTCGATCCCCTGGCATCCGCTGGTCTCGGTATCCACCACCAGCAAGGCCGGGGCGCCACGAAAATTGGGGAAAACTTCAGACGCAAGACCATTCAACTGGTCGACGGGTAAACAGATTTTCATAATTGCTCCTTTCATTTCAGTTAAGGAATGGTCCCTAACTGTGATGGGTCTCAAGCCTGTTGCGCAGGCCTTTCACCCAAGCCTTCATTGACTCGTTGGCGGGTTTCATGGGGGCCTCCAGGAAGCTCACCACGAACCTGTCCGCCAGATCCGCCACACCGATCGAGCGCGGTCGCACTCCGAATACGGGCTTACAACAACTTGATTTGCGGCGGCATGATTTCCAGAGCGCCCTCCAGCCAAGCCGTCACCGCCCGGTCGGGGTCGATTTCCGTGGTGGGCACGGCGAGAACGCCCTTCTGTTTGAAGCGATGGTACAACCCAGTTCCTATGCCGCCGGTGATGAGCACATTGACCTCATCCAGGGGATGGGTGCTGCCGGGGGCGCAAGCGCGAAAGCTCTGTGCCAGGGGCAGCTCAAGAAGCGTCTTGTTCACGACCTGCCGCCCCTTGACCTCGTAGATCCAGAACTTTCGGCATTTGCCGGCATGTCTGGTGACGGTCTTGCGGTTCTGGCTGCTGACTGCGATCTTCATGTATTCCTCTCAATTCAACGAAATCCCGTGACTGATCAGCCAATTCTTATCCAGCTCCCATTTCACCTCGGACACGCCGGGCTCGTGGAGCACGATCTTCCGCGCCTCCGACTGCATCTTCGCCAATTCCTTCTCTGCCGCGACAAAATCCGGATTGTCCGGCGATTTTCCGGCAAGCGTCGGATAAATCGTGCCGATCATGCGATAGACCGGCATCGCCGGTGAGCGGGGCGTCGCCATCACCGCCACCGCACCCTCCCGTCGCAGCACCCGAAATTGGTAAGGATAGTCGCGCAAGGCCGGGCTGCATTTTTCCTGAATCGCCTGGTTAAGGGCCGCTACCTTGGGGTCGGTGCGCAGCCCGAACCAGTAGATTGAGCCGAGCGCGAGAACGACGATCAGGGCAGTCACTATTTTTTTGCCCCAACGGGGCCCGTGTTCCAAAATTTTTACCTCCTGCTATCTATCGGCGTTGCAACAACAGTGAGCAATGTACGTGCCAGACGCCGGCCTACGCTACCAGCCCCAGTATTGACGGTGAGTTAAGTGGCATTGCGAGTCATCAAGATCAGAGGAGTACGCATTCAAATCTTGACAAATTTGTCATAAATGATAAAGATGTCAGTCATGAATGACAAACCGCCATTCTTCCCCGACGAACTGCAGTCCTTCCTGGAAACCCTGCCCGAACCGCGCATCCTGGTGGATCCGGATTACCGCATCCTTTCTGCCAATGCCGCCTACCGGCGTGCCTTCGGCAATCCGCGCGCCATCCTGGGACACACCTGCTACGAGATCTCCCACCACTACGACAAGCCCTGCGACGAGTGCGGCGAATCCTGTCCGCGCCAGACCGCCATGAAAACACGCCAGCCCGGCCGGGTGCTACACCTGCACCACACCCCGCGCGGACAGGAGTATGTGGACGTGGAACTCATCCCCATCCACGATGCACGGGGAAAACTGGTTTACTTCGTGGAGACCATGCGCTTCCTGCACGAGACCGGCGATCAGCCCGGAGCCTTGGGCATGGTGGGGCGTTCGCCCGCCCTGCTCCAAATGCTGGCCCTCCTCAACCGCGCCGCCCCAGCCATGACACCGGTGCTCCTCCTAGGCGAATCCGGCACCGGCAAGGAGCTCGCCGCGCAGGCGGTGCATGCCCTGAGTCCTCGGCGCAACCGGCCATTCGTGCCAGTGGACTGTTCCGGCCTGTCCGAGAATTTGTTCGAGGCGGAGCTGTTCGGCTACGAGAAAGGCGCCTTCACCGGCGCCGCCCGGCGCAAGACCGGCCTGGCGGAAGTGGCTAGCGGCGGCACCCTGTTTCTGGACGAGCTGGGCGACATCCCGCTGCATTTGCAGGTAAAACTGCTGCGCCTGCTGGAATCCGGCACTTTTCGCAGAGTGGGTGGGGTGGAAACCCTGCGCGCCGACTTCCGCCTGGTCGCCGCCACCCACCGCAACCTGGAGGAGATGATGGAAGCAGGCACATTCCGCCGCGACCTCTACTACCGTATCGCCGCCTTCCCCATCCACCTGCCGGCCCTGCGGGAACGGCGCGAGGATTTACCCCTGCTGGCGGAGGCCCTGCTCGCCCGCTTGGCGCCGGAACGCCCCCTGTGCCTGAGCGTAGCCGCCATGGCGCGCCTCATGCAGCACGGCTTTCCGGGCAACGTGCGGGAACTGCGCAATATCCTGGAGCGGGCCTTGCTGCTCTCCGACGGAGACACCCTGGACCTCGCGCACCTGCCCGAGGCGGTCGCGTTCGTCCGCCAGGCGCCTGCCGCCCAGAACCTTCCCGACCAGGAAATCCTTTCCCTGGACGAGGCGGAGCGCCGCTATGTGCGCCGGGCGCTCCGGCAGTTGGGCGGAGACAAGCGGGAACTGGCCCGCCGCCTGGGCGTGAGTGAACGCACGCTGTACCGCAAACTCGGCTAGCCCGGATATTCCATCAGGGCGCCGCTTACTTTTATTTGAACGGGAAGGCGATGATCGCCTTCGCCACCCAGATATCGCCGGCATTTTCGAAGCCGCGCCCGACGCCGAAATCGATGTCCCAACCTTTCTTTTCGATGTCCACCACGCCGTAGAGGTAATGGGCGCGCTGATTTTGCGGCAGCGTGTGGTGAATCGGCCCGTACTCGCCGTAATACTCTAAACCCGCATGCACGCCCTCGGCCGCCTTGCGCGTCACTTTCAGCGCCGGCTCGAAGTGCGGCTCGCGGCTGACGTTGTTGGAAAGGTTCAGGTTCAGGATCGGGTTGAAACTGACCAGCCAGTCCTCGCTGCGATAGCCGACAATCGGCCGCAGCTCCATTCCCCAATCACTTTCCGACACGCGCCGAGCGGAATAGCCTACCTCTGTATTGAGGCCCCAGAAGAAATACCGGCCTTCTTCGTGCGGCGCGATGTATTTCAGCCGGAAACGCAGACCGTTGCCGTAGGCATTGCCATCCGGGCCGATCGCAACCGGCAGGTAAAGACCGGCCTCCAGGGTCCGGGTCACGCCGTAGGAAAATTCCGGGGTGATTTGCAGCATGTGCTGCGACGGCATCTCGCCTGCGTAGCCCGGCGCCTTCGTTCCCTTGATGGCGTAGTTGACGTGCAGCTCCAGCCCGAATTCGCCCGGATCGTCCATCTCCTCGGTGTAAACCTGGATTTCGTCCGGCGCGGCACTTGCGCCGGAGCTGATCGAACCGAAAGCGACGGCGATCACTGCGCCGCATGCGTAAACAACGAACTTCATTTTTCCACCCCCACGGCCTGTTTTAGTTGCGAATGATTGTCAACAAAACACTCGGCACCGGGATTTTGCAGCCATTGACGGGTTGGATGGTAGACCGGGCTACCCAGGCGCGGGGCGGGGTTGCGGCGCTGCATCAATTGTCCGATTACCAGGCCGGGCTGGGTGAGTGGGTCTTCTGAATGGAGGTAAGCACTGACACTACCCCTTCAGAACCGCGTCAAGAAAGCCTTGCCGCTCACCCTCCAGGATATTGGCGATCTCTTGCAGCCGGTCGGCGGGAACCTCCTCCAGCCGCTCCAGCGCTTCCCGGCAGCGTGCATGGTAGGCAGTGAAAGCGGCAAGCACCGCCTCCGCCTGCAGCAAATCCCCCGCCTTGTCCGCAGGGCGCCGCTCCGCGCCGTCCAATGGCTGGACCACCACATAGCGGGCCAGAAATTTCCTTTCCCCACCCTCTTCCCTGCTGGCCAGCACCGGGCTGGTTTTGACGTAAACCACACCGTCCAGTTCGAAGCGCTGGCCGATGGCCAAATCGTGGAATTTCATTTCGATCTACGTGGTCGTAATGGATGGTTTACAGCACGTAGCGCGCCAGATCCTCGCTCTTGGCCAGCTCTTTCAGTTTGCCGTCGACATAGGCGGCATCGATGAGGATGCTTTCTTCAACCTTGCGCCC
This sequence comes from Sulfuricella sp., assembly GCF_035531155.1. Classification (NCBI taxonomy): domain Bacteria; kingdom Pseudomonadati; phylum Pseudomonadota; class Betaproteobacteria; order Nitrosomonadales; family Sulfuricellaceae; genus Sulfuricella; species Sulfuricella sp. The sequence goes on from NZ_DATKTK010000058.1 coordinate 19,487, forward strand.
GGCCTCGAAGGAGATTTCCTCGAGCAGTTTTTCCATCACGGTATAGAGCCGCCGCGCGCCGATATTCTCGGTTCTTTCGTTGACCTCGAAAGCGATTTCGGCAAGCCGCCGGATAGCGTCGGGTTTGAAATCAAGTTTCACCGCTTCGGTACCAAGCAGCGCTTCATACTGCTTGGTGAGGCAGGCGTCGGTGTTGGTGAGGATCTGCTCGAAGTCGGCCACACTCAGGGAATCGAGCTCGACCCGGATGGGCAGCCGGCCTTGCAGTTCGGGGATGAGGTCGGAGGGCTTGGCGAGGTGAAAGGCGCCGCTGGCGATGAACAGGATGTGGTCGGTCTTGATCATGCCGTACTTGGTGGAGACGGTGGTGCCTTCCACCAGCGGCAGCAGGTCGCGCTGCACGCCCTGGCGAGACACGTCGGCTCCGGAGGACTCGGAGCGACTGGTGATCTTGTCGATTTCATCGAGGAAGACGATGCCGTTCTGCTCGACGTTCTGCACCGCCTGGATTTTCAGCTCCTCGTCGTTGATGAGCTTCATGGCCTCTTCTTCGGTGAGAAGCTTCATCGCTTCGTTTACCTTCATCTTGCGCAGCTTGCGCCGACCGCCGCCGATATTCTGGAACATGCTCTGGATTTGCGAGGTCATTTCTTCCATGCCGGGCGGGGCAAGAATTTCCATGTGCGCCTGCGCGGCGGCGACTTCGATCTCGATCTCCTTATCTTCGAGCTTGCCCTCGCGCAGCATTTTGCGGAATTTCTGCCGTGTGGTATTTTCTTCACCCGCATTCACTTCGACTTCCCGAGCCGGCGGCAGCAACGCGTCGAGGATGCGCTCCTCGGCATGATCTTCGGCGCGGTGGTGCACTTTGCGGGTTTCCTGCTCGCGGGTCTGCTTGATGGCCATTTCCACCAGGTCGCGGATGATGGAATCGACGTCGCGACCGACATAGCCCACCTCAGTGAACTTGGTCGCTTCCACCTTGATGAAGGGCGCGTTGGCAAGCTTGGCCAGACGGCGGGCGATCTCGGTCTTGCCGACGCCGGTTGGTCCGATCATCAGAATATTTTTCGGCGTGATTTCGTGGCGCAACGGCTCGGCCACCTGCTGCCTGCGCCAACGGTTGCGCAGGGCAATGGCGACGGCACGCTTGGCGGCATGCTGGCCGATGATGTGTTTGTCCAGTTCGTGGACGATTTCCTGGGGGGTCATTGGGGTCATGGTTCGCTGCGCTCACGGCAATGGGCAATGGGTGATGAGCAATGGGCGTGGGAGGACTGCCCATCACCCCTCACTCGAGAACTTCAATCACATGGTTCTGATTAGTATAGATGCACAGATCGGCTGCGATGGTCAGCGCTTTCTTGACGATCTCTGCCGGCGGCAGGTCGGTGTAGTCGAGCAAGGCGCGCGCTGCGCTCTGAGCGTAAGGGCCGCCGCTGCCGATGGCGACCAGCCCATACTCCGGCTCCAGCACGTCGCCGTTGCCGGTGATGATCAGCGAGCTTTCATGGTCGGCCACCGCCAGCATGGCTTCGAGGCGGCGCAGGATGCGGTCGGTGCGCCAGTCCTTGGCCAGTTCCACGGCGGAGCGCAGCAAATGCCCCTGATGCTTGTCGAGCTTGGCCTCGAAACGCTCGAACAGGGTGAAGGCGTCCGCCGTGCCGCCGGCAAACCCGGCCAGAATCTTGTCGTGGTGGATACGGCGCACCTTGCGCGCGGTGGCCTTGACCACGATATTACCGAGAGTCACCTGCCCGTCGCCGCCGAGCGCGACTTGATTGCCGCGTCGCACAGAAAGAATGGTAGTGCCGCGAAATTGTTCCATGGATTCTCCCTCAACCGGCTAAGTCAGCCCTCATTCAACGTTCAATACAGTCATTATACTGTCACCTGTTTGCGCTAAACTGTAAAGTATGAAAACAAGTTTATTCCCCAAACTGTGCCGCGCTACGGCCAAGCTGGACATGATTGCCCTGTTCGACCGCGTTATCTGCATGGTGTTCGGGCTCATGCTGATCTTCATCACCATCGGCATTATAGTGGGGGTGGCGCGCCTGTTTCTCAATCTCGGCAACCTGCTGATCAACGACGACATCACTCGCCAGTACATGCTCATCATTTCGGAGGTGCTGACCCTTTTCATCCTGATCGAGCTGTCCCGCTCCCTGGTGGACTATTTCAGCGCCCACCGCCTGCGCATGACTTTCATCGTGGATGCCGGAATCGTATTCGTGCTGCGGGAAATCATGATCAAGCTGTTCGAGCACAAAATTGCCGTCGAGGAAATTTATGCCCTGAGCGCGCTGCTGTTCGTGCTGGGGAGCCTGCGTATCGCCTCGGTGCTGGTGTTTCAGCGGGAGAAGATGATGCACGCCGAGGCGCTACCGCTCCCTGCGCCAGGCCGCACCGAAAAAACGGGGGTGGCATAAGTTTATGCGGGGATGCCTGACGGGCGGCGGGAATCAGCCGATTTTTCTTTTCAGAATGGCGGCGAACTGATCGACGCCCATGACGCCGAACAGGGCACGGATCATTTCATTGGCATTACGGACCAGCAATTTCTTGCCGCTGCCGTTCAACCTGACCAGTACGCCGACGAAATCGCCGACACTGACGAAATCCACGCGGGGCACGCCGCTCATATCCAGGTAAACCTCGCTGCGCGAGGCGGCATAGTTCGCGAGTTCCTGTAATTGCGGGCCGCTGGCGGACGAAATCACGCCGCTCATGTAGAACGTATTCTCGTCATGCGGCTGTTCATCGGGAGCGTTGACCGTCACCACCGCAGCTGGCTGCCGGCATTGGGGCATTGCCTCCCAGGATGGCGGGGACACCTCGAAAGTAATCGCGTACTCCACCGCCAAATCCTCGAATTCGGCCTGCATTCCCTGGCATTGGTAGAGATTGAGCAGTAGCTGCCAGTGGGCCTGCTCATCCTCGCCACCCTGCCCGAACATGCTCTTAAGCAGATCCGTTACGTGCGGAACACTTATCGGAGTAATTTTCTTTCCGCTCTTTTTCAAACCTTGCAGAGTCTCCACCAGGCGGCGACTGCCTGAGGCATCCAGCCCCTCCAGACGGGCAAAGTCCAGGCGCAGGCCTGCGCCCTTCTGCGCAACCTGCTCCAGGTTCTGGAACAGGGAATCCTTGTCCCCCTGCAAAATACCGGTAAGGGCAATATAACCTTCAACGGCCGCCGCTCCTCCCGGTTTGGGGTTTTCGGTCTTGGCGCCCGACACCTTGGCATCACTCCAGATCGGTGCACTGCGCTCGAATTTAACCACGAACTCCAGCGCAAGCTCTTCAAACTGTGGTTTCTTGCCCTGGATCTGGTAAATATCGAACAACATCATCCAGGGCTGAATTTCTTTGCTTTCGGTATAGCTCTTGACGAAGTCCAGCAGCAGCGCGGCGGCTTGATCGGGATGGTCGCTGGCATAGAGAATTGCCGCCTCCTCCACTGCCGAATACATTTCCGCAGCATCTACAACTCCCGCAGTCCCAATCGTATTCGTTTCGGTTTGAGGCGGCGGGGGCGGCGCGGTCAAGGTCGCGGGCGGGGTTACCTGAGGGCGAGAATGGGCAGCGGGCTTGGCGGCAGCAGGCGCGCGAGGCTTAGCCTGCGACGCCTCTTCCGGGTTCTTGCGAAAAAATGAAAACACCACTGTGGGTCAACCGGTTTATATTGAAATCAATTCATTATAGGACTGCTCATTTTTATGAGCAATACGGGGAATGCTTATTTGGCGAGGCTCCTGGACGAGCCGGGACCCAAACTGTAGGTTGCAATGCCGACCAGCGCCAAAGTCCACACCACCACTGCGCCGGAAGGCAAGTCGAACAATACCGAAAGCCCCAGCCCCAAGATGTAGCCCGCCGCAGCGACGACATAACCCACCGCTAACCGGATGCGGAACGGATAAAGGCGGCAGGCCAGTGCCGGCACGATCAGGCTGGCGAACACCAGGTACACGCCAACCAACTGCACCGAGGTGGTGACGGCGAAAGCGAACAAGCCGTAGAATCCGAATCGTCCGAGACGATCCCGCAGCCCGAACCACAGGGCCAGAATGGCGGCTGCCAGGGCGGCCACCGGCAGCAGTTGCGCGTAGCTCACCCACAAAATCTGGCCTGCCAGCAAATCCCTGAGATGTTCGCCGCCGTGCGGATTGTTGGCCACCAGCAGCATTCCGCCACTGGCGGCCAGCACGAACAGCACACCGATCAGCGCCTCCTGCACGTCCGGCCAGCGCCTTTCCGTCCAGGTCAGCAGCAGGGCACCAAGCAGGGCGGCCGCCACCGCGGCAGCCTGCGCCACCCAGCCTTCCGGCTCGAAGCCCAGCCGGTCCGCCGCGATGACCCCGAGGGTGGCGATCTGGGCAATCGCCAGGTCGATGAACACGATACCGCGGGACAGCACCTGCATCCCCATCGGCACGTGAGTTGCAAGAACCAGCAGGCCGGCGAGGAAGGCCGGGAAAAGGATGGAAAAACTGAGTGCGTCGAAGTTCATGATTTATCCTGGAAAAAGCAGTTTATCCACGGATTAACACAGATGCACACGGATTATCAACGGGTTACATAAAGTGTATAACCCACCCTTCGGGTAACTAACGGATTATTCACAACCATCTGTTTTATCAGTGTTAATCCGTGATCATCCGTGGATAGTAGTGGTTTTTAGGTTTATCCTTTTTTACCGCGAAGGACGCGATTTTATCTAGCCGCCGCCAGCAGCCTCTGCACCGTATCGTCGAACAGCCCGAACAAATCCTTCGCCTGCTCCGAACCGCCAACGGTAAAGGGCAGCGCCACCGCCGGGATTTTCGCCCGCTCCGTCAGCCACTCGGAGGCGCGCGCGTCGTTGTAAGCGGCGCGTATCACCATTTTCGCCGGCTGCCGCTGCAGCTGCCCGAGCAACCCGGACAGATAGGCACTGCTCGGCTCGACACCGGGCTTCGGCTCCAGCGCGGCCACCTGCTTCAGCCCCAGCCAGTTCTCCAGATAGGGAAAGCCTTTGTGCTGGACGACAATAGGGGTTCCCCTGAGGGGCGCAGCCAGCTTTTCCCAGTTGGCGATGGCCGTTTTCCAGCGTGCCGCGAACTGGATATGGCGCTGCCGGTAATAATCGGCGTTGGCGGCATCGATCTCGGCCAGGCGCTTTGCCAGCGCATCCGCCACCAGCGCGATGTTGCGCGGGTCGGTCTGGATGTGCGGATTGCCGCCGGGATGGACGTCGCCCTCGGCGCGGTCGAGGCGGGCGGGGATTTCCAGCATGCGCACGTAATGCGCTGCCTCGAAATAGCCGGGCTGCCCCGGCTGGATTTTCGGATTGCCGGTCTGGCGCAGCAGGATAGGCAGCCAGCCGACCTCCAGTTCCGCGCCGGTGCAGGCCAGCAGGTCGGCGCCACGGGCGCGCGCCATCAGGCTGGGCTTGGCTTCGACGCGGTGCGGGTCCTGCAGGGCGTTGGTGGCGCTGTACACGGACACCTTGTCGCCGCCCAGCTCCTGCGCCAGCGCACCCCACTCAGGCTCGCAGGCAAGGATATTGAGGGCGGCGAAGGCGGGGACGGACAGTAACGCCAGCAGCCCTCCGGCCAGCCATTTCATCGGTTTTGCTGAATTCATGCCAATTCTCCTTAATACTTGTGCGCGCCGTGGGCGCCCAGGCTCATCTGGTATTGCAGGAACATCTGGTTGTCGGTCGCTTCAGGACGGGACTTGTCCTGCGCGAATTGCAGGCGGAAACGGGAAAACTCGCTCGGGCTGTAGTCGAACATCAGGCTGTTCTTCGACGGGTTGAACGCTGCCTGCCCCAGCACCGCACTGTTGGAAGCGTAATCGACACTGCCCCCGTCCAGTTGGTCGCGCCGCAGCCCCACCCGCCAGCGCGGCATGAACTGGTAGACGCCCTGCAAGTACCAGCCGGATTGCGACGAAGCATAGCGGTCGGTGTTATTGGCCGTACTCACAGCATAGGTCAGATCACCGTCTTCGCGGCGTCGGAAATATTCGCCCTGCAGCTTGAAGTTGGTATAGACCGGGTTGCCGTCGGGCGCCCATTTCCACACGAAGTCGGCAATCTCCAGCCGGCTTACGCCGCTGAAGCTGTTGTCCACCGCCGTGTCCAGATTGTCGGTGGTGCGGTAGGCCCGATCGCGCGGCGACGTGCGCAACAGCGAGAGCCCGGCGCGCCAGCTGTGGCTGGCACCGACATCGCCGCCGAGATGGGCGAACAGCGTGGCCGAGCCGAAGCCGTTCTTGGCGCGGTCGCTGGCGGGGAAGTTCCTGCCCCGCCCGACTTCGGCGCCGAGTTCGACGAAGGTATCCGTCGGCGCCAGCCATTTCAGCTGGACGCCCTCGTCCTTGAACTGGCCGCCGAAGAACGCCTGGTAGGCGAGCGGGGCATCGGTGAAATCCCAGGTGTGGGCATGCTGCTCGTTGAGGTAGCCGACGCCGGAGAGGAAGCGCCCGCCCTTGACGGTAAGGCCGTTGCCAAGACCGAGGGACTGCACGAATGCCTCCTCCACAGCCACCGTGTTTTCCGGCGTGACGGCGAGGGTGAACTGGCCGCGCAGGTAAGGGTCGATGTTGGCGGCAATGGCCAGCTCGGATTCGCCCAGGTTGAAGCCACGCGCACCCGGCCCGATTTCTCCGCCGTTAGGCAGGAAGCCGCCGATCCGGTAATTGGCCGGGTCCTGCGAAAGATTGGCGTAAGTACCGGAGAGGATCAGCGACACCTCGGGGTTGAAGGCGCCGGCGGACGCCGATGGCAACGCCGCGGGTGCAGCGGCAGCCTGGACAGCCTTTTCCTCGGCCTTCCCGGCCTTGTCCAGCGCGTTTCCGGCAGTGCTTTCGGCCTGTTGCAGGCGTTTTTCCAGTGACTGGATGCGCGCTTCGTAGCTTTCCTTCATTTGCCTGATCTGCTCGCGGATTTGCGCCAGTTCGGCGTTGTCCGCTGCCTGTGCGCTTAGCGGCGCAACAAGAGCGAGCGCGATGCCCACCGCAAGGGTTTTATGTTTGAATGACATGATGACCTCGTGAAAAAAATCAACGGCGGCAACCGGCTTCAGGCCGGCTGCCGGAACAGGGCATGATTAATTCAGACGAGGCGGGGCTCGGGAAAGATAGGAATAAAGCGGCGCGGAGAAGAACAGGAGAAACAGTGCCGCAGCAAGGACGGCGGTCGTTTCCTGGGCGGCGAATATCGGTGGCGAAGACAATGCCGCACTGCCGATGCCGGCATAAGCCACGCACTGGTCGCAGGCTGGCGAGTGGGGTAGATGCTTTTCCTGCTGCGCCTGTGCCGGCACGCCGTCCGCGAAGTGCGATAAAGCGTGCAGCGCCGCGCCTTGCTGGGCGAAGAGCAGGGCGAAGGCCAACCACAGGGATAACAGCAGACGCGAATTCATTTTTTCAATATGGCCAAAAATCATCGGGCTGTCAATCAACTCCGACTCGTGCCCGTCAATGTGCGGTGATACGCAAAACGTTATGCGACTCTCTATGCGCTATCTTCTTATTGCCTTATTCGCGCCACGCCAATTTTGGGGCACCAAGCTGATATTGGACATTCATCGCACCGGGGGGCGGTCGGGGTGCAAGTCTCGCGCCCAAGAGAAATCATATTCACGTGTAAAGAGTAACGAAGCTCGAGTGGGATTTTGGATTGCAGGCGATCCATATCTCGCGGCGCGCAGTGCTTGTCTTTTTGTGTCGGCCTGACCCAGCCAAGACGCCTGGCGATTCGCCAGCAATGCGTATCCACAGGGAAAACCTGCCTGCCCAGCGAATACATCAAAACGCAACGAGCAACTTTTTTCCCCACTCCTGGCAATGACAACAAGAAAGCTTCAGCATCCCTGTCGCACATCTTGCGCAATGGCTTCAGGGTTGGCTCGCCGAATTTTGCCATGATGACATCGAAAAGATTGCGGATCGCCTTTGCCTTCTGATTCGACAGCCCACCGCTGACGATAGGCTGTGCAATATATTCGGCAGGCGCTTCGGCAATTCGCAGGTGGGTGGGGAAGGTTTCTTTCAGCGACCGGAAGGTGTTGCGGTAGCTCGCTTCGCCAGTTTTGGTGCTGCAAATAATGAACAGCAACTCATCCAGAGGCTCCTTGAGGTTGTAGTGATTGAAGTCGTGGTAGCGCTTTTTCAGCGCTGCTGCAACGTCCAAAACAGTTGAAGGATATTTCTGAGAAGCCACGGGCACCTTGGGACGTAATGGATAAACAGCCGACATCAGAGTTTCTTTAATATTGTTTCCAGAGGCCCCGTTATATTTGTGACATTCAAATATTGCTGATACGAATTCTTGGCATCATTTATCAACTGGGAATAGGTAATCAAGCGCCCGTTAAAAGCTGCCAGTGCCTGACGCATCGACTCGTCAAAGCCAGTTGGTGCCTTGGCAACCAGAAGATAAATGTCCAGCGGAGGCACTGGTTTGTTTGGCTCCTTATCCTTGTAATACGATTCAATGGCATTCTTGTATTTTGAAACCTGCTTACTTAAAACAAAGTAATCAAGTGAAGTCTGCGTCGGCTTCTTTAGCTCGACGACAATATGCCTACCAGAACTCGCACGGTATGTAATATCCAGGCGCGCGCCTGTCGAATCAGGATGGGTTTTTTTAAGATAGTCAGTTAAAGTCTTTTCCATTTCAACCCGTGATGTGACACGATCCCATGTCGGGTCAAGCAACCATAAATGGTCAAAAAGATACTGCTGCGCGACCTTTTCCAGCGCTGAGGGATCGTTGGAAATCTCAGCAAACTTTTTAACGATTGCCAATCTCTGACGGGTAATTTCGGCATAGGCAGACTCCTCAACGTGATCCAAGCTCGAAAAAATGGCAGCAAATTCAGCGCCCAATATGTCTGTCACAGCAGCCAATTTGTCGAGCTGATTATTGAGCCTAAGTTTTTCGAAACCAATAATTGCGCCGCGATAGAGGACGCGTTTTGCCGCATCATTTTTTGCATCATCAGGGTGCACCACAGCATTCTTGATGGATGTCATAAGTTTCATCGCGGCCTTTTGGTCACGCTTGTCGGCAAGCGAATCAATCCATTCGAGCACTGCCGCATTTTGTGGTTCAGCCTTATCAAGCCCTAGTTCAGTACGCCAATCGTCCCACTGGTCACCAATTGAATCCAAGGTGGTACGTATAAATGCAATTAATGCCTGATATTTTGGATCATCTTTCTTAATTGCTTCACGGCTTGCTGTAGCACGGTCTACGTTGTCGTCATCAAGAAAGTCGGCGTGTAGCTCACCAACCAAATAGCTCTGATAGTATTTTGCGCTGTTCGCTTCTGTTAACACGTCTTCCGCAAAAACTCGACCATTAGCAAATATGGACACCATATTTGCACTATCTTCTTTTGAACCAAGATGCCTAGGCAAGAGGACGCTTGCAATATAACCTGACACCTCAAATTCTGCTGAATCGCATACCACCACATTGGGCAATATAGCGATGCATGGCTCAGGATTTTTTCCATCAGTTACAACCTTTGGTAGCTGAGCGAGGTTCTTTGCCATAGACTGAACTTCGTTGCTCGTTGCATCGTCAAAAACCCACAATAACTGCACATGCTGATAGAACCCTCGATCCTCTTTTTTGATTTCCTTCTCATTGAGAAATACCTTGAATTCATGCGCCTCGTCTAGCACGCTGAAACGGCGAGCCAACTTGACTCGAAGATAATCTTCAGTTGTCTTAAGACCTGTGAGAACTTGCAGCAACTCTATCCGTGTTCCCTTTTTATTCTTGAATTCCTTAGGCTCAAACTCATCAAGCGGATGCGATTTATTTTCTTCAATGGTTTTCTTAAACTCGGGGACATTTACCGTTAAGCCGACTGCATCAAACCCAGATGATTGAGAAGAGATTTTCACTTCGTTTGCCAATGCAAACATGGCGAGCTTGCCAATGCCTTTCCGTCCCATCACGCGACGTTTGCCAGAGTCGCTGAAAAACCCCTTGGGTTGCTGGCGCCTAGAATACCCAACCTTTAAAAACTTGCTATTGATGTCGGCTGCAGACATTCCGTGACCATCATCCTCAATCACAATACTTCTTTTGACCGGGTCAACAGTGATCCGAACCTCGTTTGCATCGGCATCCCATGCGTTCGCAACGAGTTCTGTAAGGGCTGCAGGTGTAGAACTGTAGAGTCCAACACCAAGATGGTTTATGACGTTAACGTCGACCTGAAATACAAAGTTGTTTTTCCCCACGTTGCCCCCAGTGATTTTATTTGCGGATGATCGAGTCGATACACTTATTGTGCGGCAAGGTGGCGATTGATGCTGCGAGCGATGGCACGACCGAGATCCACAGGGACGGCATTGCCAATTAAGCGGCCTAGCACCCTCAAATGCACTTCGCTCCCCTCAGGGATGAATGCATAGCCAGGAGGAAAGCTTTGCAGAATAGCCGCCTCGCGTAAGGAAATCGCGCGATCTTGATCTGGATGCCCGAATCGCCCATTACCAAAACCAAAGCATTGAGTTGTCATTGTCGGTGCTGGCTTGTCCCATTCCATTCGTCCATAAACGCTAGGATAAGTTTGACCGCTGCTTTCGCGATGACAATTAACCACGAGGTGTTTTGGCCAGTCACGCCAAGTTCCCCCCGGTATCGACACCCTGATGCGTTGGAGATTTTTTTCAGACAATGACGACGCAACATGTAATTTATCTAGGGGTGCGGATTCTCCAGCTTTTAGGGTGCTCAAACCTCCTATAGCTTCACGCACCGTTCTGGGTTTGTCATGCGTAGGCGGAATGATCTCAATTTCCCCAAGCTTGGAAGCCAAAAGAACCATACGTCGCCGTGCTTGTGGCACTCCATATAAAGAGCTGTTAACGACGCCATACCAAACGTGATAATTGAGTCTTCTTAGCGTATCGACAAAGTCGTGGAAAACCGCATGCTTTGCAACAGTAGGTACGTTTTCCATAGTGATGATATCGGGATTTGTTGCCTCGGCAAGTCTAGCGAATTCATATAAAAGCCCCCATTTCCCGTCACCATCAAGAGAGTATCTATGGGCGTAAGTAGAAAAAGGTTGGCATGGTGCACAACCCGCTAACACTTTTACATCAGCATCACCAAAGAGAGACGACAACTCTTCTTTGGTGACCGTGCTGATATCTCGTTCAATGAACCGCGCTTGATTGTTGGTCTCGTAGGGGAAGCGGCATGCGGGATCCATATCAATGCCAGCCACCACAGGCAACCCTTCCAAAACGAAGCCGTGCGTCAAACCACCCGCACCGCAGAACAAATCAACACAAGAAATTTTAGCCACTATGCCCTCTAATTAAAGCCTTGCCCGGTTCGCCTGTCTCGCATCAATAGACTCATTACACACGATCAATTGGCTCGCCAGCTCACGACCTATCATTTCGCCCAGCAACACAGGAACCGCGTTCCCTATCTGGCGCATCGCTTCGCCCCAAGCGCCTTTTATGACAAAGTTATCCGGGAATGTCTGAATTCGCTTTGCCTCGCACACTGTAAAATAACGGACGCCGCCATCCGGATAGCGAATCATGTTTTCTCCGCCAGGAACTCCGTGGCCTCCCGCCTTGATGGTTTTTGCAGGCCAGTCGATATCGCTGCCCGTGTGGCCGGGATAGGTACGCGCACCGTCATGGAAAACATGGTCTTCAATGCCATGTTGAGTTTCTGGATCAGGGATGCCTTGCAGCGCATCCCTGACCGTGCGCCATGGCACACACTCTGGCTCGAACATGCCGTACTTATCTTTTAAACGAATCACCTTCTCTTGCAGAAGCTCGGTTATCGGCGATCTTTTTGATTTCGGCACGTTGTGACGTTCCCAATATTCACCTGAAACATACATTTCCCAAAGCAGCCTGTCTTCGGAATGTGTTTCTTCGGGAAACGACCAGGACACCTCTAAGTCAGCTCTTATGCCCACGATAACAACCCGTTCCCGCGTTTGTGGGACACCATAATTTGCTGCATTTATTAACTTGAATGAAACGTCGTATTTTGTTCCGGCATAGGTAAGCTGCCCAATGCTGCGAAGGTCAGATAAATGATCCTTCCAGTCTGCATCATGTTTTGCAATAAATCCGGGGTAGGTAAGTCGCAGGATTATGTATTCGAAATAATCCGCAAACGATGCTCTGAGCAAGCCTTTGACGTTCTCAAATATAAAAGCTTTGGGAGTTAGTTGTTCAATCGCCCGAATTGCATAGGGGAACATGTCGCGGCTATCTTGATCCGCTCTATGTTTGCCACCCAATGAAAAGGGTTGGCAAGGCGGGCCACCCGCCACGACATCAACATCGCCCAAGGCATCAAGGTCAAAATCTTTAATATCGCCAAAGAAAACTTTCCCCGCATCAAAGTTTTCATAGAGTGACGAGCAGGCATGTTTATTAAATTCCACAAACGCGGAATGTTGAAAACCAGCAAGCTCCAGCCCCTTGGCCAATCCACCAGCCCCAGAAAATATCTCTAGTGACTTCATGGCTTGCGCTCGATATTTTTGAGGTGATTTTTGATTCTGGAAAGGATGGTGCTTTCTTCGGCATGAGCGCCGTTGCATTTTTCTGCCCAAGTTCGACCCGGATGAATAACATCCCACCCTGATTTTGCTTGCTCATATCGCCCGCTACCGGGGTCGTGGTTTCCGAAGCCATCCACGGCAGTATTCCAGAGCGGCATATTCAATTTGATTAGCGCGGCTTCGATGGTGCTAATCATGTCTGAGCTGGCATCCTCAAAAATAACGAACCGGCACATGAAGTCTTGAAGCTCCAGTCCTTGAACAATATTGATGCTTCGACCATGTTCTCGAAGGCGGCTGATTAACTCTTTGGATTGACTGAGCTGGTTATCGGAAACTCGCGCCTGCCGCCAACCCTTTGGTACAGCCTTGCCAACATAGATTGGATAACTGTAAGACAGTCGATTCAGCTCCGCATATTTTTTGTATGCCGGGTTTTTGCCGGTGTAATAGATAGCGTAAACCCCTGTGCCAAGGAAAGACTCTGGCGGGGGCAGCGTGTGTACGGGAGTGCCGTTAAAGAACCTGATAGCGTCTTTGACTAGCTCGGCAAAAGCGTCGTTTTTGTATACGTGTTCACTTCTGTCGAAAGCTTTTGATTTCATGAATGAGCAATGCGCATGGGCTTATCAGTTTGAATTTTCTCATGTTGGGGTGGCAAATACCACCCCAACTCAAGGTTTCTTCTTGGCCCGTGGATGCGCTGCGTCATAAACTTTTGCCAGATGCTGAAAATCCAGATGCGTGTACACCTGCGTCGTCGAAATGTTCGCATGGCCGAGCATTTCCTGCACCGCGCGCAGGTCGCCGCTGGACTGCAGCACATGGCTGGCAAAGGAATGACGCAACACGTGCGGATGCACTTCCGCCGAAATGCCCAGTTTGAGAGCCCATTGCTTGACGCGGTACTGCACGGCGCGCGGCGTCAGGCGAGTGCCGTTCCTGCCGACGAACAATGTATATTCTTCGGGCTTGGCGAGCTTTTCCCGCTCCGGCAGCCAGTTCCGCACTGCCTCCAGAGCGAAACGGCCCACCGGCACTTCACGGGTCTTGCCGCCCTTGCCGGTGACGCGCACCATGCCGGCGGCGAGATCGATCTGACTTAGCGGCAGATTGACGAGTTCGGAGAGGCGCAGGCCGGAGGAATAGAACAGCTCGAACATCGCCTTGTCGCGCAGGGCAAGGGGGTCGCCATCCGCGGGGATTTCCATCAGGCGCACCGCCTCGTCCGGCGACAGCGCCTGCGGCAAGGCTTTGACGGATTTCGGGGCGCGCAGTCCGGCACAGGGATTGCTGGTAAACCCGTGGTCGCGGGCAAGGTAACCGTAGAAACCCCGCCAGGCGGAGAGCATGCGCGCCAGCGTTTTGCCGCCCAGGCCGCGGCCATGCAATTGCGCGACGAAGCGCCGAATCTGGTGGACTTGCAGCTGATCGAGGGGGGTCTCGCCCGCCAGCCTCAGCAGCTCGGTCACGTCGCGGCCGTAGCTGGTGCAGGTCAGGGGAGACAGGCGGCGCTCGCTGGCGAGATGGCCGAGAAAAGCTTGCAGATAAGTCGCGCCTGAGCTCATGGGATTATCGATGGCGAGGTGAGTCATGTAGGTTGGGTTAGCGGCTTTATCGCGTAACCCAACAAACCCAACCAAAAGTAGGCGCCTCTAGGCGACTTCAAAACCAACATTTAGAAGGAAAATTGGGTTTGTCGGGTTACGGCGCAAAAAGCCGCGCCTAACCCAACCTACATGGCTGATAGCTCTATTTCAGATAGCGCAGCAATGCCGCACTGACCAGTTCACCCAGGCGCTTCAGGTAGAGCGTGCCCATCTCCGGGTAGAAGCGCTGCGCATCTTCGCTGGCCAGGGCCAGCAGGCCGAACGACTGTTCCGAGCGCAGCGCCACGTAGGCGAAGGAGCGCAGGTTCGGGCCGGCCTCGCCGAACCAGGAAGGCGCCTCCTCAAGCAACTGCGGACCGCATTTCGGCGTGATCAGCTCGTCGGCGAAGGCGCACATCTCGATCGTCGCCCCTATGAACTCCGGTCGTGCCGGCAGATCCGCGCCGGCCCAGATACGAATCGCCACGTGAGGCACGTCGAAATCCTCACGCAGATTGAAATAAGCGGTGTTCAGTGCACTGTCCAGATCGCGCGCACCGAGCAGCGACAGGCTGAGGCGGTGCATTTTTTCGCTGATGGCGTCATTTTCCTCGCCGAACTGGATCAACTCCCGCAGCTTGGTTTCCAGCAGCCGGTTCTTGTCGCGCAGCGCCAGCTGCTGGCGCTCGGCGATGGATATCGCCCGGCCCCCGTGGGGGTGGGGGATAAATACTTCCGCCAGCAGCGCGGAATGTTGCTCGAAGAACTCCGGATTTTCCTGCAAATACAGCGCGACCGCTTCCGAATTCATGCTTTTTTTCTCCCCTTGTTCACAAATTTATTTCGCCTTCGAACACCGTCACCGCCGGGCCGGTCATCCTGACCGGTTGCCCCTCTCCTTCCCAGCGGATGATCAACTCACCGCCCCGGGTTGTCACCCGCACCTCGTCATCCAGCAATCCGCGCATGATCCCCGCCACCGCTGCGGCACAGGCACCGGTGCCGCAGGCCAGGGTTTCGCCGGCGCCACGCTCGTAAACCCGCAGCTTGATGCGGTTGCGGTCGAGCACCTGCATGAAGCCCGCGTTAACCCGTGCAGGAAAGCTCGGGTGGCTTTCGATCTGCGGCCCCTCCATGGCAACCGGCGCGCTGTCCGCATCTTCCACCCACTGTACCGCATGAGGGTTGCCCATGGACAGTACGCTGACTTCGGCGAGCTTACCTTCCAGGCCAAGTAAATAGGTCAGCGCACGTTTTTCCGCGAGGAACGGGATCTCCGCCGGCTCGAAGCGCGGCACGCCCATGTTCACCGTCACCTGGCCGTTCGGCTCGAGACGCGGCACAATGATGCCGGAAGCCGTTTCCACGCGAATCTCGGTTTTCGGGCTCAGCCCTTTGTCGTGCACGAAGCGCACGAAGCAGCGCGCGCCGTTGCCGCACTGCTCGACCTCGCCGCCGTCGGCGTTGAAGATGCGGTAGCGGAAATCCGCATCGGGCCGGGTGGCGCGTTCCACCAGCAAGATCTGGTCGCAACCGATGCCGAAATGGCGATCGGCGATGAACTGGAACTGGGCCGGGCTCAAATTCACGCTTTGCGAAATCGCGTCGAACACCACGAAATCGTTGCCCAAGCCGTGCATTTTGGTGAACTTAAGCCGCATGGCAGCAACCCAATATCCACCGCAGAGGCGCAGAGGCGCAGAGTTTTTGTGCGAGTTGGTTTTCTCCGCGCCTCTGCGCCTCTGCGGTTAAAAAATTCACTTTCATTGACATAAAGCCACGTAATCCTTGTAGATGCAGCGATCCATCACCACCGTCATGCCGGCGGCGCGAGCCCGTTCAGCAGCGGCCTCGTTGACGATGCCTTCCTGGATCCAGATTGCCGGCAATTGTAAGGCAATACATTCGTCAACAATAGCGTCCAGATGTTCCGCGGCACGAAACACGTCCACCAGATCGACCGGGCCCGGGATCTCGCGCAAGGACGCGTAGGCCTTCCGCCCCAGAACCTCGGCGGTGGCGGGGCGCACCGGGATGATGTTGAAGCCGAAGCCCTGCATCGCCTTCGCCACGCAATAGCTCGGGCGATCCGGCTTGGGCGACAGCCCGAGCACGGCGATATTCTTGATTTTTTTCAGGAGGACGCGAAGCTCCGCATCGTCCGGATTCTGGAAACTCACAAATTCCCCCATATCAGCAAATGGCGGTTACTCACCGCTTCCACGCGGAAACCGAATAAGCTGGCGTTATACAGCTGCGCTCGCACTTCATCCTGACGATAGGCCGCCAGCAAGGAATTGTGGAAATCCCGGCGCAGCACCGGCGGTGCGTCGGCGGCATAACGCCCGGCAAGCTGCCCCGCCTCGGCGAACGAAGCCGGCCGCATCAAATCCATGATCAGCACGGGCGCGCCGGGCCTTGCCGTCTGTCTTACAGTTTCCCACAGCACCGCCGGATCGTCGAGATGATGCAGCAGGCTATTGCTGATCACGGCATCGAACTGCAGCGCAGCCAGACTCTCATCCGGCAGATAACTCTGCACCAGCTGCAGGCGTTCAGCCATGCCAGCTTCGCGCACCGCCGCGAATCCGCGTTGCAGCATGGCAGCGGAGCCGTCCACGCCGGTCAGGATCGCATCCGGGTATGCCTTGCAGAAGCGGATGCCGACATCCGCCGGTCCGCATCCCAGGTCGAGCACGCGCCCGGCGGCGAAGTCGCGAAAAAGACGGCGGAAATGGGCGACGAAGGCATTGTGCGGCTCGGAAAAATCCGCACTGGCATAGGCTTCAGCCTGCTCGGGGTCGTCCATCAGATCGGGTTCGGGAATGCGTTCCATAATTTCTCTCAAAGCAATCGAACCGCAGGGGACGCGGAGGACGCAGAGGAATTCAAAAGCTTGAAGTAAGAAACGCACCCACCCAATGGGCAGCTCAGCATAACCTGGCAATACCTTGTTTTACCTCTGCGTCCTCCGCGTCCTCTGCGGTAAGCGCCTTTCAGACTCATGGGTAAAATTTCTTTTCTCCCGGCGGGCGGCTCTTGAAACGCTTGTGCAGCCAGAAATACTGCTCCGGCATTTCCCTCACTCGCTCCTCGATGAAGGCGTTCATGCGGCGGGTATCGCTTTCGACATCCTCGCCCGGGAAAGACTCCCAGGCGGGATAGAATTTCAGCACATAGCCGGCACCGCCGGGAAGCTGGCGGGTGA
Organism: Sulfuricella sp.; assembly: GCF_035531155.1. Taxonomy (NCBI): domain Bacteria; kingdom Pseudomonadati; phylum Pseudomonadota; class Betaproteobacteria; order Nitrosomonadales; family Sulfuricellaceae; genus Sulfuricella; species Sulfuricella sp. Next base: position 36,847 of record NZ_DATKTK010000058.1, read on the forward strand.
CGCAGGGCACCACCGCGGCACCGGTGATTTTCGCCACGCGCGACAGGCCGGTGATGGTGGCGGCGGGCACGCCGAAGAACGGCACGAATACCGCGTCGCGCGCGCCGAAATCCATGTCCGGCAGGTAATAGAACGGAAAGCCCTTGCGCATTGCCCGCACCACCGGCTTGAGCCCGTCCTGGCGCGATGCCATCGGAGAATTGCCGAATCGGGTGCGGGAGTGTAGCAGCAGGGCGTCGAACAACGGATTTTTCTGCCGGCTGTACATCGAAACCAGGGGGTAGTCCGTGGTCAGCCTGACTCCGCCCATGTCCAGACCGACAAAGTGGGGGGCGAGCCAGATCACCGGCTTGTCGGCCACTGCCTGCCAGTGCTCCAGTCCTTCGATGCGGATCAACTTCTGGATGCGCGACTTTGAAGACCACCACAGAATGCCGCGCTCCAGCACGCTCCGGCCGAAGGCGCGAAAATGGCGCCGCACCAGCCGTTCCCTTTCTCCATCGGCCATCTCCGGAAAGCACAGCCGCAGGTTGATGCGCGCCACCCGCCGGCGTTCGCTCCCAAAGGCGTAGAGCAGAAAACCGAAACCCGCGCCGAAACGCGCGAGCACGACTAGCGGCAGGAAATGCAGCAGCCAGATGAGGAAGATGCCTAAGCGAGCCATTGCAAATCAGTAATGGGTAATGGGTGATCGATGATGAATGGAGACGGCTTACTCATTACTCATCGCGCCCTTGGGCACTTTATAGCGGTTATAGCTCCACAAGTACTGCTCGGGTTTTTTACGGATCAACCCTTCCACCGCTCGGTTTATCACCTCTGCAGCCGCGGCGGGATCTTCGGGCAAGTCTTCGGATAGCGCTTCCAGCCATAACTCGTAGCCCGCCCCATGAGGCAGGCGCTCGGCGTAGGCAAAAACGATCGCGGCGCCGGTGGAACGGGCCAGACGCGGCGCCAGCGTCATGGTATAGGCGGGGCGCCCGAGAAAATCCACCCACACCCCTTCGCCTTGGCCCGGCACCTGGTCGGGCAGGATGCCGATCGCCTCGCCCCGCCGCAGCGCCCTGAACAACGCGCGCACGCCGCCAACATCGGTCGGCGCGAGAGTGACCTGTCCACGCTTGCGCCCGGCCTCCATCAACGGCTGCAGCCAGTGCAACCGCGGCGGGCGGTAAAGCACGGTGATCGGGTGGCGGGCGGCGTAATACAGGCTGGTGATCTCGAAACACCCCATGTGCGGCGTCAGAAAAATCAGTCCTTTGCCACGCGCAAGCGCCGCCTCGACATGCTCCCAGCCATGGCACTGCTTCAACAACTGCAATGCCTGCCGTTCCGGGCGCAGCCAGATGGCAGGCAGTTCCAGCACACTCTTGCCCGCTTCGGCCACCACCCGGCGCAGCAGTCCGCCGCATCGGCCCGGCGCGCACACCCCGCTGGCCGTCAGATTTTCCCGCATCCTCGCGGCATAGCGCCGCGAACCCAGATAGGTCGCCCAGCCCGCCGCCGCACCCAGAAAGTGCAGCAGCCAGAGCGGCAGATAAGCAAGGACGCGAAGCAGGGTGGCCATCATCCTAAGGGCTCGTTAATGGATAACTTGAACATTCTGGCTGCACTGGCGGGCGCGCTGCTGCGTTGCCGGTCGCTTGCAGGGAATGGCCATGCGGCGCGCCATGCGCCTTGCATCGCATCCCGCCAGCACACCCATAATTGTCCAAGTTATCCATTAACGAGCCCTGAGGTTTGACTAAAAACCTTTTAAAAAATAGAATTACTGCGCCGCCGTGTTAAAGACAACTTGCGGGCGGGATATAAATACGGCTAAAGCGTCGTCTGCTTCTTACCCCAGAGCCGGCTTCGCCAGCGCATTACGGGGAAACACCTAGATATCCAAGGAGCAGAAATGTTACACGAACACCTCTTTACTTCCGAATCCGTTTCCGAAGGCCATCCCGACAAAGTCGCCGACCAGATCTCCGATTCCGTCCTCGACGCCATTCTAGCGCATGACCCCAAGGCACGGGTAGCCTGCGAAACGCTGGTCAGCACCGGACTGGTCGTTATTTCCGGCGAAATCACCACTCATGCGTCGGTCAACTACATCGACGTCGCGCGCGAAGCCGTCAAGCGCATCGGCTACAACAGCTCGGAAATCGGCTTCGACTACTTTACCTGCGCCGTGCTCACCGCGATCAACCGGCAGTCGCCCGACATCGCGCAGGGCGTGAACCGCTCCCCGGAAGAAGAGATGGACCAGGGCGCCGGCGACCAGGGCCTGATGTTCGGCTACGCCTGCGACGAAACCCCGCAGCTGATGCCGATGCCGATCCATTACGCGCATCGGCTGATGCAGCGCCAGGCCGAACTGCGCAAGGACGGCCGCCTGCCCTGGCTGCGCCCCGACGCCAAGTCCCAGGTCACCATCCGTTATGTAAATGGCAAACCGGCACATGTCGACACCGTGGTGATCTCCACCCAGCACCACCCCGACATTTCCCACGCCGAACTGTCCGAAGCGGTGATCGAGGAAATCGTCAAGCCGATCATCCCGGAAAGCATGCGCGCCGGCGACATCCGCTACCTGATCAACCCCACCGGCCGCTTCGTCGTCGGCGGCCCGATGGGCGACTGCGGCCTGACCGGCCGCAAGATCATCGTCGACACCTACGGCGGTGCCGCGCACCACGGCGGCGGCGCCTTCTCCGGCAAGGACCCGTCCAAGGTCGACCGTTCCGCTGCCTACGCCGGCCGCTATGTCGCGAAGAACATCGTCGCCGCAGGCCTGGCCTCGAAATGCGAAGTGCAAATCGCTTACGCCATCGGCGTCGCCAAGCCGGTGAGCATGATGGTCAACACCTTCGGTACCGGCAAGATCGCCGACGAAAAAATCGTCAAGCTGATCGAAGCCCACTTCGACCTGCGTCCGCGCGCCATCATCCAGTCGCTCGACCTGCTGCGGCCGATTTATGCCAAGACCGCCGCTTACGGCCACTTCGGCCGGGAAGAGCCGGAGTTTACCTGGGAAAACACGGACAAAGCAGACGCCCTGCGGGCGGATGCGGGGCTGTGAGCAAAGCGAACAGTCGTGCCGAAGGCGCATTTGTTCTTGTTTCAGCCGCAGGCTAACGCACGCGAAGCTTGCGTTAAGGCGCAAAGCGCCGGCCGGAGGCAAACCACCGACAAGGCGGAAGCGCTTAAGGCCGACGCCGGGTTGTAGTTTCTTGGTTGGATTTGAAGCCCTGTCTTGAAGAAAGGCAGGGCTTTTTAACGACCTTCGGAGCCCATGTAACCTTTTAGGTTTGAAACCTTTGGGGTTATAATGTGTCTATGGAAAAACGGAAGCCGCACTATCCACTGTCAGCGATTCAGCAAATGGTTGCCGATCCGTCGAACCGGGTATTCACCGGAACCGCTCTTGATGGCGGCTTGGAGATGGGCTTGGAGGAAAGCGAGATGCGGGACGTGGTTTGCCATCTCACCACGCGCAATCTGTTCAAATCGATGACGACGACCCGCGACCCTACCGTTTGGCAAGATGTGTATCACGCCATGACGCCCGTTGGGATTGTTGCCTACATCAAGATCACTGGCTATTTGGATGGTCGGCCACCGGTCATCCAGTTTAAGCGCAAGGAGGACGAATCATGAAGTGCCCTGCATGTGGGTTTGATGAAATGAAACATGGGACTTGGGACAAGGTGGTCTCCTATCGCGGCAAGTCCATGACAGTTCATGCGGTTTCCGGATTCCGCTGTTCTGAATGTGGAGAGGCCGTCTTTGACGATGAAAGCTATGATCGGGTGGCCGCTGCCGGAGATGGGCTGGTGAAAGCTGCCAGGAAGGCTAATCCACCTGAAATTCGCCTGATTCGGGAGCGGCTTGGGCTGACTCAGGCGGAAGCCGGCAAGGTCTTTGGTGGCGGAGTTAATGCGTTTTCACGCTACGAGCGGGGGGAAGCTAAACCTAGCGCCACCATGCGTAAGCTTCTCAAGCTGGCAGAACGACATCCCGAACTTATCAAGGAGATTGCATCGGTTGCCTAAGGAGACGCCGAATAAATCAAATTCCGTCATTCCGGCGAAGGCCGGAATCCAGAAGAATCAACAATCTAGACCCCGGCCTTCGCCGGGGTGACGAATAAATCAGCGGTTCCTTAACAGGGCAAACCACAATTCTTGGTATTTTCGATCAGAAAACCGTGGCCTGTCTTCTGTTCTACTGTCTTGCGAGAGGCAGGGATTTTTTGTTTGGGGCTTTGTGCGCTACGCGCAAATATTTAGGTGCCGGGGGTAGCCCGGCAGGCTAGTTCCTTTCTTTAAACGGCTAAAGAAAGGAACCAAAGAAACCCGCCCCTATCCACCGCCCCTTCGGAGTTCCCTGCGTTGCTCGCCAAGCCGGGCTGCTGCGGAACTCGCGCTTTGCGCTCAAACAGTCCTCGCAGAAATCCCCCGGCTTGGCTGCGCTACTCGGCGGCGGACCAAGGGGACCGAAAGCACCCCCATCCCCATCCTACACCTTCCCCTTGAAGGGGAAGGAACCTCAACACCAACTCCCTCTCCCCAGCGGGGAGAGGGCTGGGGAGAGGGGGAGCACTGGCGAGAATCGCCCACAAAACCCAAATCCCCCTCTGCACCGCCTCGGTTTTCCGGGTGAAGCGGGGGCCGTCGGCTGCGTTTGTCTGAGGCCGAAGGCCGAGTTTAACGCGGCCGCCCGGATTTTCAGGAAAACCGAGGGAAGCCCGAAGGGCCGGCGCGGCAGGGTGCCCTTTTGTTTGGTTACTTGTATTTTGGGCAAGCAAAATAAAGTGACCTGCTGCCGGGCAGCCCCCGGCACCTAAACATCTGCGCATAGCGCGCACAAAACCTGTCACCGCTGACATCTTTTATAGACCTGACCCTGCGCTTGTGTCCGTCAAAGAACTTATTTCTTCTCTAGGACTATTATGTCCTGAGAACTGAGGTTGATCTCTACTGTGTCCATTGGCTCAAAATTGTTCTGAAACCAATTACGCAGTGCTGTACCTCCAAGAACCCTTGCCGTTCCATTATTGTTTACGGTGCGGTTGATTTTTCCATCGATCTCGATGCCAAAACTTCCGAGCCGAAGACGCACCGGGCCAGCGGTCTTTCGGACGTAGCGATCGTAGTCAACAATGACGTTGAAAAATCCTTGATTGAAGTATGTCTGTTGCAACGTAAGTTTGAAGATAGGCATATTTGCCTCCAATCTGTATCAATGCTGATTGGTAACAAACGAATTCATTAGCCAACTAATCCCACAGTTTCTAAATCGAGTAACTGCGCCAACAAGTATTGCCTTGGTATTATTCATAACGTATGACAATTCCAGCCATATTCAGCTGGTCGCGAATCGAAGAGGGCTATTTTTTAGTCTCGCCGCTTCGCGTTTGGCTTTGCCAGCTGAGTTTTCAAGTCCACATCAGGGAAACATAAGCATATGGTCAAGCGACCACGACATTCCATCAGCACTTGAAAGTATACAAACGAATTGTGAGCGTAGATTTGCTCCAAAACTGTTTTGCGCGTCTACATACCCTGAAACAACAAAGTCGGATTTTTTTATTAGCTTAACCAGCTCACTCTTAAGCAACCCCTTGGCAACTTGCTCTTTTCCTTGTGCATGGAAGGTTTTTAGCTTATCCATTACGTCAGGGGTCATAAAATAACCCAGCCTCTTCTCGATCAAAGATATATCACTCGAACCTAATAATATTCCGGAAAGCGCATCAGCCATGTTATCAATCTTTTGGAGTTCTGAATTTTCTCCAGATGTTGTAATCGCGGTAAAATCATGAGCGCTTTGAAAGTCAGCAGTCGCAGGGGATTTGAGCCGTTCTTTTACGAGTTTCTCGCACATATATTTGGCATCTACGGAAGGGTTTTTCTTAGTAGGCCAAAATGCCTGACCCACAGCGCCGATGATGCCAAGAACCACGATGAAACCTATTATTCCTGCGATAGTAAAGGCCGCTATCTTTCCGTATTTATCAGAGGTTTTATTTTTCAGATTTGCCCCACAGTGTGGGCATGATTTAGCCTCAGTTGAAACTTCTTTTCCGCATTCTTTGCAATTGATTAGCGCCATTCCCTGCCCTCCGTAAGAAGACCACTCAATTTAACCCATCGCCATGTGATGTCAACGTTTAATAGGGGGACGTAGTGAGCTAACCCGCATTTCACGGACACTGTTAATCGTGGCGAAAGGGGCCAGGGTCGAATTAACCTGATCCAAGAAAGGCCTCTCGCTGTGTATTGCGCCGCATGAAAATCACCCCCCCCTACTCGCCGATCAAAAACTTACCGGCACCCCGGCTTGTTCACTCGCATACCTCCCCAACGCCGCAAACAACTCCCCCCCATCCCGCGTATCATGCCACCCCCCATCCTTCCACAAAAAATGATACCCCCCCGATTTCGCCGCCACCCAGATTTCCCGTGTAGCGGTTTGCCGGTTGACGATGATCTTGCTGCCATTCTCGAAGCTCAGTTCCAGAACCCCGCCTTTCATTTCGTAATCGATATCCGTGTCGCTGTCGTCCAGTGACTGCTCGATTCTGGCCAGGGTTTCGTCCGCCAGTTTGTTGAATTCGCTCTCGGTCATTTCGATATTTCCTTGTGATAAGATGATGCGCAAACCTACAGTCTTCCGAGAATAATATGCGCCTCGTTTTTTTACCAGTTCTGCTTGTTATCCTGCTCCAGGGTTGCGGCCACAAAGGCCCGCTCTATCTGCCCGCACCTGAGCAGAAACCCGCCGCCAATGCACCCGCCGCACCGCAATCCGTTGCCGAGGAGAAAAAGCCATGAAATTCTTCTCCCGCCATGATGCCGAATTGTGCGTCGAATCCGTTCCTCTTTCCCGCATTGCCGAAGAATTCGGCACGCCCTGTTACGTCTATTCCCATGCCGCACTAACCGCAGCCTACCAGAGTTTCGACTCGGCCTTCGCCGAGCGCGAGCACCTGATCTGCTACGCGGTGAAGGCCAATTCCAGCCTCGCCATTCTGAATCTTTTCGCGCGCCTCGGCGCGGGATTCGACATCGTTTCCGGCGGTGAACTGGCGCGGGTTCTGGCGGCGGGCGGCGAGGCGAAAAAGGTGGTGTTTTCCGGCGTCGGCAAGACCGCGGATGAAATGCGCCAGGCGCTCGAAGCGGGCATCCTGTGCTTCAACGTCGAATCGGAAAGCGAGCTGGAACGCCTGAATAAAGTGGCCGGCGAAATGGGCCGGCGCGCGCCGGTCAGTTTGCGCGTCAATCCCGACGTCGACCCGAAAACGCATCCCTATATTTCCACCGGGCTGAAGGGCAACAAATTCGGCATCGCCTATACCGATGCCGTCCGGCTTTACTGCAAGGCGCGCGACCTGCCGCACCTGGAAGTGGTCGGCATCGACTGTCATATCGGCTCGCAGATCACCGAGGTTACCCCCTTTGCCGATGCCCTCGACAAGATCCTGCTGCTGATCGATGCCTTGGCAAAAGAAGGCATCGCGATTCATCACCTCGATCTCGGCGGCGGTCTGGGAATTTGCTACAGCGACGAAACGCCGCCGCCAGTGGCCGACTACGCAGACACGCTGCTGGAAAAACTCGCCGATCGCAAGTTCAAGATTCTGCTCGAACCCGGCCGCGTATTGGTAGGCAACGCCGGTCTACTGCTCACCAAAGTGGAATATCTCAAGCACGGCGAAACGAAAAATTTCGCCCTCGTCGATGCCGCGATGAACGACCTGATGCGCCCCGCGCTCTACGATGCCTATCACGCGATTCTTCCCGTCAAGGAAAACACCGGCGTTACGCAGCGCTATGAAATCGTCGGCCCGGTATGCGAGAGCGGCGACTTTCTTGGCCATGATCGCCTCCTGCACCTCGCCGAAGGCGACCTGCTGGCGGTGATGTCGGCAGGGGCATATGGCATGAGCATGAGCTCCAACTACAACACTCGACCGCGCGCTGCCGAAATTATGGTGCAGAAAAACAACACGCATTTGATTCGTGAACGAGAAAAAATTTCACAATTATTCGCGCTGGAACGACTACTCCCCTGAGTGTTTTTCATGTTCCACACATCCACGTTCCGGAAATAATATAGCCCATCAACGTTGCCCATGGCCGATGTAGGCCATTGTCATTTCAATGCCCGCCACATCTTCCCCGAAAAAAACTCAGCCCAACCTCTCGTAAGCCCGTCTATTTCCAATGATTTTCTTTTCGCAAACCCATTTTATCTGTTGTGCATTTTCAAATAATTGGAATAGAATTTGAGCGCAAGGCGGAAACATGCTCTCGGTCATGCAGTCCTAACGGGAGGAACGACAAGGTTACACAATCAGTTGTTCAGTACTGCCGCTTTATTTTGGATTTGCTAAGGCACCAAAATAAAAATGTACTCGAGATAACTTTCTACGATAAGGAGTCAGCAAATGGCAACAAAGAAAGCGACCAAATCTCCCGCCCAGGCACCCGCCAAAGCGACCGCAACCAAACCTGTCACCAAGGCCGCACCGGTTGCCGCAGCGAAAGCTGCCGCCAAGCCCGCAACAGCAACCAAGGCCACCGCAGCTAAAAAAGCGCCGGTTAAAAAAGCCGCCGCTGCAAAACCCGCCGCCAAGAAAACAGCAAGCAAGGCCACTGCCACCAAAACCGTAGCCAAAACGGCAGCCAAGAAGCCGGCAGCTACAGTCAAAAAAGCAACGGCAACCAAAGCGCCCGCAGCCAAAAAAGCGCCGGTTAAAAAAGCCGCTGCTGCAAAACCAGCCGCCAAGAAAACAGCAACCAAAACCGTAGCCAAAACAGCAGCGAAAAAACCCGCGGTAGCCGCCAAGAAACCCGCAGCGGCTGTCAAGAAAGCAGCCACAACCAAAGCTGCTCCCGCGAAAAAAGCGCCGGTTAAAAAAGTTGCCGCCAAACCCACTGCGAAACCTGCGGCTAAAAAAACCGTCGCCCAAAAAGCCCCGGTTAAAAAAGCTGCCGCAAAGCCTGCAGCAGCTCCCGCAGCAGCAGCGGGAAAGTAGTCAACTCTAGTCCGGCATAACGGCGGGTTTTAACCCCCGCCGTTATGCTTTATTTTCCCCGTATAAGATTCTCCCTCCGCTCAAAAAACATTCCCCGCAATATTGACCGACCGGTCAGTCAGTGCTAATTTGTCTTCTGTTTTCCTGACTTAGCGAGACCGGCTGTGCCTCTGGTAGAACCCACCCCCAACTTGTCTGCGACTGGCCAGGATGCGGTCGAGCGTATCCTGGCCGCGGCCAAGAATCTGTTTGCCGAATCCGGCTTCGACGCGATATCGATGAATGCCATTGCGGAGCTCGCTGGCGTCAGCAAGGCCAATGTCTTTCATCACTTCAAATCGAAGAACGCGCTTTATCTCGAAGTGCTGAAAACCGCCTGCAGCGAGCCCGGCAGTCAGATCGATCAACTCGGCAATGGCTCCGGCGCCTTGATCGAGCGCCTGCGCGACTTCTCGCAATCGCATCTGGCCAACATCCTGCGGGACGAAAAAATCTCCCGGCTGGTCCAGCGCGACTTGCTGGAAAACGGCCCGCAACGAGGCAAAGAATTCGCCGAGCAGGTATTCGGTCAGAATTTCGCGCGCCTGGTGGAGATCCTGCGCACCGGCCAGAAAAAAGGTGAACTGCGCAAGGGCATAGATCCCGCCATGCTGGCCACGCTGCTGATCGGCGCCGATGTGTTCTTTTTCCAGTCGCGCGAGGTGTTACGCCATTTTCCTGACGTCCACTTCACCGATACGCCGGAAAGTTACAGTGCAATGCTGGTGGATATTCTGCTACGCGGCATTCTGCCCAAACCCTGATGAACCCCTGGACTAACAACATGCGAACAACCCCATCGATCCTGATCCCCTGCCTGCTTGGCGTAGCCCTGCTGCTGCCGGGCTGCGCGAAAAAGCCCGAAGAACAGAAGAAAGGCCCGACCGCCGCGATCATCACCGTCACCCAGGCGCAATCCCGCGCCATGCAGGTGCTGGAGCAGTCAGTCGGCGAGGTGGACAGTGCCACCGCGCCCAAGGTGGGTGCCGAAGTGGCGGGACGCATTATCAAGGTCTATGTGGAAATCGGTGCGCCGGTCAAGAAGGGACAATTGCTGGCCGAAATCGATGCCACCGATTTTTCCTCCGACTCAAAGCGGCTGGAAGCCCAGGCAACCAGCCAGCGCAAGCTGACCGAACGGTATCGCGAATTGGCCAAAAAGGGCTTTATTTCGCCCTCCCTGCTGGAAGGCTATGAAGCCCAGAACGTCGCCGCGCGCGAACAATACACCCGTGCCGCCAAGAATCTTTCCCGCACCCGCATCGTGTCGCCGGTGGATGGACGGGTCGACGACCGCATGGTTTCGGTGGGCGACTGGATCGATCTCGGCAAGCCGGTGTTCCAGCTTTCAACCAGCGAGAGTCTGCGCATCCGCCTGCCGTTCCCTGAAACTGCGGCGCAGCGCATCAAAATTGGCCAGGTGGTCAAGCTTTCCACACCAACCGCACCGGATGCTACCGTGACCGGCAAGATCGAACAGGTGCGGCCGATGGTGGGCAGCACCAACCGCGCTTTCGACGCCGTGGTGGATGTGAAGAACCCGGGCGGCTGGAAACCGGGCGCTTCGGTCAACGGGGCGGTCGTCGTCGAGGAGCATGCAGGGGCGGTCAGCGTGCCGGAGGTAAGCGTGGTGCTGCGGCCTGCAGGCAAGGTGGTCTACGTGATCGAGAACGGCAAGGCGGTTCAGCACGTCGTCACCACCGGGGTCACCCAGAACGGTCAGGTGGAAATCCTGCAAGGGCTCAAGGCGGGCGAAAGGGTGGCGGTGGACGGCGCGGGCTTCCTCACGGACAAGGCCGCGGTCAGCGTCAAGGAAGCGAACGGCAATAAAGGCGCACAGAAATGACCTTGCCCGAACTTTCCATCAAACGCCACGTGCTGGCGTTCATGCTGTCCGCCGTGCTGGTGCTGTTCGGCTACATCAGCTATCAGCGCATCGGCATGGATCGCTTCCCCTATATCGAGTTTCCCATCGTCTCGATCTCCACCACGCTGAAGGGCGCCAACCCCGACATCGTCGACGCCAGCATCACCAACGTGCTCGAGACGTCGATCAACAGCGTGCCCGGCATCGAGCACATCCAGTCCAGCTCCTCGCCTGGCGTATCGGTGATCAACATCACCTTCAGCCTGGACAAGAAAGTCGATGTCGCCTTCAACGAGGTGCAGGCCAAGGTCAACCAGGTCTTGCGCCGTTTGCCCAAGGATGCCGACCCCCCCGTCGTCGCCAAGGTCGAGACCAATGCCATGCCGATCATGTGGCTGGCGCTGCGCGGCGACCGTACCCAGCAGCAACTCAACCAGTACGGCGTCAACGTCATCAAGAAGCGCCTGGAAACGATCGACGGCGTGGGCGAGGTGCGCCTGGGCGGGCGGCGCGACCGCACCATCCGCGTCAACCTGCTGCCGGCGAAGATGACCGCGTTCAAGGTCACCGCCCAGGATATCAACACCGCCTTTGCCAACGAGCATGTCCAGCTCGCCGGCGGTTTTCTGGTGGGCCAGAAAACCGAAAACCTGATCAAGCTCGACCTGGAATTTCACCGCCTCGACGAGCTGGAAAAAATGATCGTTGCCTACCGCGATGGCTCGCCGGTACGTCTCCGGGATATTGCCGAAGTCGAGGATGGTCTGGCCGATTACCGGCAGCTCGCGCGCTTCATGGGCCAGACCACCATCGGCCTGGGCATCGTCAAGGTCACCAACACCAACACCGTGGCGATTGTCGACGCGATCAAGAAACGCCTGGAAACCGAGATCATCCCGCAATTGCCGCCGGGCATGACGCTGGACGTCGTCTCCAACGACGCGATCTTCATCCAGGAAATCATCGACTCCCTTAAGGAACACCTGATCGAAGGCACCCTGCTGGCCTCGCTGGTCGTCTGGCTGTTCCTGCGCAGCATGCGCTCCACCCTGATCGTCGCCACGGCTATCCCGGTGTCGCTGATGGGCGCGGTGGCGGTGATCTACTTCTTCGGCTACACCCTCAATTCTCTCACCATGCTCGCCCTGCTGCTGCTGATCGGCGTGGTGGTGGACGACGCCATCGTAGTGTTGGAGAACATCTTCCGCCACCGCGAGGAAATCGACGCCGACCCGGTCACCGCCGCCATCAACGGCAGCCGCGAAGTGATGTTCGCGGTGATTGCCGCAACGCTGTCCCTGGTATCGATTTTCGCGCCGGTGATTTTCCTCGGCGGCATCATCGGCCAGTTCTTCAAATCCTTCGCGGTGGTGGTGACCTTCGGCGTGCTGGTGTCCCTGTTCGTGTCGCTCACGCTGACGCCGATGCTGTGCTCGCGCTACCTCAAGGTACAAAAGCGGCACGGGCGCATGTATTACGTCCTGGATCGCTTCTTTCACGGCATGGACAACCTGTACCGCTACCTGCTCGACAAGGCGCTGCGCCACCGCTGGTGGGTGGTGGCGTTGACCCTGGCGACCGTAGTGGCGAGCAGCTATTTCTTCATCAACGTGGGCAAGACCTTCGTCCCCGACGAGGACGAAGGCCGCTTCCTGGTGAATCTAAGAACCCCGCTCGGTTCCAGCATCGAATATACCAACAGCCGTTTGCGCATGGTCGAGGAACTGCTGTTCCGCCACAAGGAAATCGTCACCGAGTTTGCCCTGATCGGATTGGGCAGTGCGGGACAGGTCAACCAGGGGATGGTGGTGGTGCGCATGGCGCCGCGCGGCGAGCGTAAAATCAAGCAGCAGGACGTGATTCCCGTGATCCGCAAGGAGCTGGCGCAAATCCCCGGTGCGCGCGCTTTCGCCGCTCCCTACCCGATGATCGGCGGCCAGCGCGGCGAGCCTTTGCAGTTCGTGATCAACGGACCCAATCTCGACGAAGTGGGGCGCCTGGCCAATATACTGCAGCAAACCCTTTCGGCCGATCCCGGCTTGGGGCGCATGGACCTCGATTTGCAGCTCGACCTGCCGCAACTCGTCCTCAATCCTGACCGCACCCGGATTGCTTCTGCGGGGCTGACGACCCAGGACGTGGCGCTGGCGCTCAACATGCTCTCCGGCGGTGTGGACATCGCCAAATACAACGACGAACCGGGCGACGGTCAGCGCTACGACATCCGGGTCAAGGCCAAGGACGGCGAATTCAGGCAGCCTTCCGATCTGAACAAAGTTTACCTGCGTTCCCGCGATGGATCGCTGGTGCGCCTGGACACCGTGGCGAACGTGAAGCAGACACTGGGACCTGCAATCATCGGACGATTCGACCTGCAATATGCCGCCACCTTCTACGGCACACCCACCATCCCGCTCGGCGACGCAGTGAATAAAGTGAAAACCGCCGCTGCAAATGTCCTGCCGATGGGCTATAGCGTGAAAATGATCGGCCAGGCGGAAGAGTTCGGCAAGACTGTGCAGAACATGATCTTCGCCTTCTCCCTGGCGATGGTCCTGCTCTACATGGTGCTGGCGAGCCAGTTCAACTCCTTCATCCAGCCCTTCATCATCATGGTGGCGCAGCCGCTCGCGATCATCGGCGGGGTGATGGCCTTGTGGCTGTTCAACCATACCCTCAACATCTACTCGATGATCGGCCTGGTGCTGCTGATCGGTCTGGTGGCGAAGAACTCCATCCTGCTGGTGGATCTCACCAACCAGCGGCGCTCGGAGGGCAAGGGCATCGACGAGGCGCTCTCCGAGGCTTGCCCGATCCGGATGCGGCCGGTGCTGATGACCTCGATGACGGTGATCCTGGCCCTGCTGCCCGCAGCGCTGGGCCTGGGAGCCGGCGCCGAGACCAACGGCCCGCTGGCGGTAGCGGTGATCGGCGGCATGATCACCTCGACCCTGCTCACCCTGGTGGTGGTGCCGGCAGTGTATTCGCTGGTCGAACACGGACTGGCAAGCTACAAGCAAAAGCATTCGGCCAACAACCCGGCGTAATTCGATCCGTCAAGGGCTCTCGTCCTATGCGACCCCAATGGGCGTGTAGGGGAAGCTCTTGCGGAGTCGTATGCAGGGATAACACCACGGCGCTGGATAATGGTAGGCTAACAGCGTCCCTACCCTTCTTCCTGCTCAACATGGATGTCGTCTTGATTCTGGCAGTCGTTGCGGTGATGATCGTGCTGCTGTTCGATTACACCAACGGCTTTAATGACGCCGCCAATATCGTCGCCACGGTGATCGCCTCGCATGCCATGACGCCGGCGCAGGCCGTGCTGATCGTCGGCTTTTTCGAGTTCCTCGGGCCGCTGCTGGGCGGCACGGCAGTCGCCAACACCATCGGCAGCTTCATCACCCTGGGCGACCTGGAGGCCACGGTATCGCTCACCATCATCCTGTGCGGGCTGGCAGGCGCCATCGCCTGGAATCTGCTGACCTGGTGGCGCGGCATCCCTTCCTCCTCCTCGCATGCATTGGTGGGCGGCCTGGCCGGTGCCGTGGTGGTTGCTGTCGGCGCCGACCATGTAGCATGGGGATTCGGCGAACTGTTCCAGAACGGACACTTCACCGGGATCACCAAATTGCTGCTGGCCTTGGTGCTGTCGCCGCTGGCCGGTTTCTGGGCGGGATTCTTTTTGCACCGCCTGATGCTGTTTCTGCTGCGCGGCGCGAAGCCGACGATCAACCGCAATTTACGCCGCGTCCAGTTTCTCACCGCAGCCGGCCTGGCCTTTTCCCACGGCGCCAACGACGCACAGAAAAGCATGGGCATCCTCACCCTGGTGCTGCTCGTGGGCGGCTTTATCCATGAATTCGCCGTGCCGTTCTGGGTGATGCTGGCTTGCGCCACGTCGATCACGCTGGGCATCATGTCCGGAGGCTGGCGCATCGTGCGCACCCTCGGCTTCGCCATCTACAAGGTGCGCCCGCTGCATGCGCTGGATTCCCAACTGACTTCTGCGGGCGTGATTTTCGCCGCCTCCCTGGTCGGCGCGCCGGTTTCCACCACTCATGTGGTCGCCACCTCGATCATGGGCATTGGTGCCTCGGAGCGCCCCAAGGCGGTGCGCTGGGCAAAAGCTGAAGAAATCTCGATAACCTGGCTGATCACCATTCCCGGTGCGGCAATGGTGGCGATCACATGTTATTTCATGGTGCAGATGACCATGAAATTGATAGGATAAGAATCATGAGCGAACAATCCAAATCCTTCTTCCCGGCCCTCTTCGATCGCGTGTTTCCGAAAACGCCCGACTTCTTCAAGCTGCTGACCGAGCAATGCCAGCAGGTCAGCCATTCGGTTGACGACTTGGTCGAATTCATGAAAACCGGAAACAAGGAATTGGGGAAAAAAATCAAGCAGGATGAGCATGAAGCCGACCTCATCAAAATACGCAACCTCCATGCCCTGAACGAGGCCTTCTCCACCCCGATCGACCGGGAGGACATTTACCGGGCGATCGCCGATCTCGACCGGATCGTGACCTACTGCAAAACCACCGTCAGCGAAATGGACGTGCTTGGCGTGACGCCGGATACCTTCATCGTGGAAAAATCCAAGCTGCTGCAAGAAGGCGTAGACGCTCTGGTGGCAGGTTTCGGCAAGTTGGGGAGCAATCCCCTGACCGCAGCGGAGGATGCCGACAAGGCGCGCAAGGCGCAGCGGCGAGTCGAAAGGCTATATCGCATCGCCCTGGCTGAATTATTCAAGGGCGACGACTACATCAACATGTTCAAGCGCCGCGAAATCTATCGCCACCTCTCCAACGCCGCCCACAACATGGCGCACTGCGCCAATACCCTGCACGATATTATCGTGAAGATGTGTTAACCTAAAAAAAGCAATTCAGCCACGGATTAACACAGATATACACAGATTATCAATGAGTTACCATTCTCATTCCAATCACCTTTTGGGTGAGGTGAAAATCCTCAACAACACATTGTTTTGTCTGTGTTAATCCGTGTTT